>CAIQDA010000032.1 GCA_903870415.1 uncultured delta proteobacterium | reverse complement strand
CGTTCGCGAAGCCGGTGAGCGTGCGAAGCGGGCCCTCGATCGCATGGCCGACGAGGCATTTCGCTCGGCCCACTTCGATGCGGCGCTCGTTCGACCTAAGCCATAATGGAGCCTTCGCGATCATCGCCAGCGCGGGAGCTTGGGCTCGTGGCCATCGCGGCGGCAGTCTTCGCCACGAGCGGGCCCGTCGCAAAAGTGATCGTCACGGTTCATCCCCTCGCGGTGGCGTGCGGTCGTACGGGTCTTGCGGCTCTCGCGCTCATGCTCCTCGACGGGTCTTCAGTGATTCGTGCGTGGCGTCGCGCGCAACGTGCCGACGTCCTTCGCGCGTGCGCAGCGGGCGTTCTGCTTGCGTGTCACTTTGCAGGGTATTTGCAGGGTCTCGCCAGTACCTCGCTTGCGGCCGCTTCGGCGCTTGTGTCGCTCGAGCCCGTCGCCGTTCTCGCGGTGGCTTCTCTCGTTCAACGCATTCATCCGCGCGTGCCTGAACTCGTCGGCGTTGCCGTTGCGACCGTGGGCGCGGTGGTCGTCGGGTCCGCTGCCGGTGAAGGCGAGCATCGGCTCCTCGGTGACCTTTTGGTGGTGTCGTCGGTGTTCTTCTACGGGTTCTACGTGGCGGTGGCGCGTGGCGTTTCGGCGGAGCTGCCCGGTCGCGCGTATGCGACGGTGGTCTATGCGGTGGCGAGCCTCGTGCTCGTGCCGGTCCTTGTGTTTTTGCCTGCGGCGCATCAACTTCCTTCCGCGGGCGACGGGTTGCGCGTGCTCGCCCTCGCGCTTTTCCCAACGCTCGTGGGTCATACGCTCATTCAGCGCGCCGCAAGCCGCGTGCGTCCTGCGGTGGTCGCCCTCGTGTCGCCGGGCGAGACCATCGGAAGCATCGCGATCGGTGCGTGTATGCTGCACATGCCTCCGTCACCACGCGAGTGGGCGGGTATCGCGGTCGTGCTCGCGGGAACGACGCTCGTGGCTCGGGCTTCGCACTAACGGTTCGTGCCTTGCGGTTGACCGCGGCCCGGACGGAGAGCCACACGTGTAGCGAAAAGACTGGGGATGAGACTCTTAGGCGTGCCTCGCGCGTAGGGTCTCCTCGCCGCGCGCGTCGTCGCGTATCCTCGCGCCATGAGCGCCCCCATCCTCGGCTTCAACCGCGTGCGCCCGGAGCTTGTCGACGAGACGGTTCGCCGGGTGGTTCGAGACACGAAGGATCCTCTCTTTGCGCTCAACGACGCTGCGTTTTGCGAAGCGCGCCGACTGCAGTCGAGCCCATCGGCTCGGGACCCGGAACTCGGAGCGTGGCGTGACCTCGCTCGTAAAGTGGGGCGCCTCAGTCCGGACGACCTGAGAAAAAGCCTCGAATCTGTCGTGCGCATGCATGCGGAAGACGTCGCGGGAAACTTTGACGAGCGCGTGTACAAGGTCGCGTCTCGCGCGGCCGCACCGCTCATCAACGCCCTGCTGTCGCCGCGGACGTTGTTCGAAGACTTCAAGAGCGCGTTTGATCTCCGCGCCCTGGACGGCCGCGTGGTCATCGAAGGGCCCACCGCGCAGCTAAGGCATCTCGCGGAAATCGGGACCCTCGTGTTCGTGCCGACGCATCTGTCGAACTTTGACTCGGTCGTTTTCGGCTACGCCCTTGAACGTGCGGGCCTTCCGCCGGCGACGTATGGAGCAGGAAAAAACCTGTTCACGAACCCCGCTCTCTCGTTCTTCATGAACAACCTCGGGGCGTACAAAGTCGACCGTCGGTTGAAGCATGTACTCTACAAGGACGTTCTCAAGACGTACTCGAGCGTCCTCATCGAACGCGGGTTCCACAGCCTCTTCTTTCCCGGAGGCACACGTTCGCGCAGCGGCGGCATCGAGCGACGCTTGAAGCTCGGTCTCGCGGGCACGGGGGTTGAGGCGTTTCAGAACTCGGCGATGGCCGGTCATCCGCGGCGTGTGTTCTTCGTTCCGGCGACCATCAACTACATGCTCACGCTCGAGGCCGAGAGCCTCATCGACGAGTTTTTGCAGGAGTCCGGCAAAGCTCATTACGTCATGCAAGACGACGACGAGTCGACGCGGGTCTCTCGCATTGCCTCGTTCTTGCGCAAGCTTGCGATGCACGACGCGGGCGTGGTCATCCGTTTCTCGAACCCGATCGACATCGTCGGAAATCGCGTGGACGAGAACGGCGATTCCCTCGACCCAAGTGGTCGCCCGTTCGACCCCATCGGATACTTGAAGAGTGCACGCACCGGGCAAGTGGTCGCGGACGACGTGCGAAACGCTGAGTACACGCGTCAACTTGGCGAGGCGATTGCCGAGAGTTACAAGCGCGACACGGTGTTTCTCCCGACGCACATCGTCGCGGCCGCCGCCTTCGGTTACCTGCGCGAAGTCATCGGAAAGGGCGATCTATTCGCGCTCCTGCGGCACGAGGACGACGTGAAGGTGCCCCGTGCCGAGCTGGCGCGCCGCGTCGAAGCGCTCCGCGACAAAGCCGCGTTGCTGGCGAAGGAAGGCAAGGTCCGTCTCGCGCCAAGCCTGCTCATCGACGACGGAGCCGGCATCCTCGCGGCGGGCCTCAAGGGTTTCGGCGGGTACCACGAGCATCCGGTCATCGACGTGCAGGGCCAGGAGTTGCTCTTGGCGGACACGCGCCTGCTTTTTTACTACCAGAACCGCCTCGTGGCCCACGGCCTCGCGTACGACGCCTCGAGCGGCACCATGCGCGTTTGAGGCTCGGAGCGGCGCTCGCCTGAGCGGCCGGTGACTTGCGTGCGTCGGAGGAACCCGTTTTGGGTGAGTCCGCGGAGGCAGGCACGCGCCATTGAGGTGGCCCGGCGTTTCTTTCCTGGTGGAATTGCGCACCGAGAAGCGAAAGTTACTTGAATTCCGAGCCGGTCGGCGCAATGGAACGCCGCTCACCAGGAACCGCGCTTCCATGTCTGCCGAATCGAACGCCCCCGAGACCGAAATCCCTGCCACTGCCGCTGCCGACGAAGCAGCTGCACCTCCGGCCATTCATGTCGCCGCGGAGGCCCACGACGACGCAGACGACGCAGGCGATGACGCCGGCGATGAGGAAACCACCAGCGAAGGCGGCCCTGAAGCCGCTGCCGACGGTGCGGCTGTTCCCGCTGGCCCCGCCAAAAAGAAGCGCCGCCGTCGCAAGAAGAAGAAGGCCCCGGGTGCCGAAGGCGCCGTCGAAGGTGCTGAAGGTGTTGCAGGTGTTGCAGGTGTTGCAGCAGAGGGCGCGGCCCACGCGAAGAGCGAACACAAAAAAGTGGTTCGTGACGTGAAGGCCCCGAAGGCTGCGTATTACCGCTCGTACAACGTCGGCGATCAGGTCTTCGGCAAGATCACCGAGGTCACGCCAGACGCGCTCTTCATCGACCTGTTCGATAAGGGCAAGGCGGTCTTCGACCTGCGCGAGATTGCGATGCTCGAAGCGAGCGAGTCGCAAAAGGCTGAGCACGAAGCCGCGATGGCCGCTGCTGAAGCCGCCGAAGGCGCAGCTCCGGAAGTCGAGGAAAAAGCCGAAGCTACGGAGGCTCCTGCCGCCGAATCTGTTGAAGCTGCCGCGTCCGACGCAGGCGCTGAAACGGCCGACGCTGCTGAAGTGGTCGAAGCTCCCGAAGCGCCTGAAGCGCCGGAGCCCAAGGTCGACGAGGCGCGCCTCATGCCGCCCATGCCCCCAATCGTGCTCGAACCGGGCGCGAACTTCGTGGGCATCGTTCACAACGACGGAGGCCGCGGAGGTCTCGTCGTCCTCACGCGTCTTCCAAAGCGCGGCTCCATCGCGAAGCCACGCGTTCGCGAAGCGCTCGACAAGAAGGCGACCATCGAAGGCCTCGTCACCGGCGCCATCAAGGGCGGCGTCGAGGTCGACATCGACGGTCTTCGCGCGTTCGCTCCGGCCTCCACCATGGACGTGCGCCCGGGCGCCGACATGAAGCCGTTCGTGGGCATGCGCCTCGACTTCCACGTTACGAGCTACGGCAAGCGTGGCCGCGACATCGTGCTCTCGCGCAAAGACCTCGTCGAAGCCGAGTACAAGAAGCTCCGCGCTGAGCGCCTTGCGACCCTCGTCGTCGGCGAGACCGTCCGCGGCCGCGTGCGCACCATCGTGAGCTTCGGCGCCTTCATCGACCTCGGTGGCGTCGAAGGTCTCGTGCCGCTTCAAGAGCTTTCGCACAACCGAAGCGAAGGCCCGAGCGACGTGTTCTCCATGGGCGAAGACGTTGAGGTCAAGCTCATTCGCGTCGACGAGAAGGGCAAAATCTGGCTCTCGCGTCGCGCGCTTCTCGAGGACCCATGGGCGTCGGTCGCGTCGAAATACGCCATCGGATCCAAGCACACGGGCAAGGTCGTTCGCATCCAGCCCTTCGGCGCGTTCTTGGAGCTCGAGTCCGGCATTGACGGTCTCATCCACGCCGCCGACCTCTCGTTCGAGCGCTTCGACGACATCCACAAGGTTGTCAAAGTCGGTCAGGACCTCGAGGTCGTGGTTTCGAGCCTTGAGCTCGGACAGCGCCGTATCGCGCTTCACCCGGCACTCACGGCGGAAGCCGCGGGCGAAGAGCCGCAGCGCGTGCAGCCTCACAAGTCGGTGAAGGTGAAGATCGTCGCTCACGAACCCGCGGGTCTCGTGGTGCGCATCATGGGCGTCACGGGCCGTTCGGCGCGCGCGTTCGTCACCGGCGCGGGCACAGGCACTCCACGCGGCACCGATTACCGCAAAGAGTTCCCGCTCGGCCAAGTGCTCGAGGCGAAGGTCCTCGAGATCGACCCACGCCGCGGCGAAGCGAAGTTGAGCGTCAAGGCGCTTCAAGACGACGCGGAGCGCAGCGCGTACAACCAGTACCGCAAGGAAGTGAACCGCACGTCCAAGTTCACGCTCGGCGACTTGCTCGCCAAGCGCGGAACCTAGTCGCGCGAGCGTCTTGGAGCCTGAGTCCAGTCGCTTTCTCGTTTGAGTAATACGCCGCGAGCCCTCGGGTTTCGCGGCGTTTTGCGTCAATGAAGCTGCGGCATGGCGACGCGAAGCCAGCGGGAGCGTTGTCGTGCACAACGCTTGCACTTTACAACGACCTCGCGAACGAGTGTGCCCCGCACGTGGACGGCGCGATGGTCCACCAGGTCGACGGCGCTATCGCAGGCGAGGCATCTTTCCCGGAGTGCGCGCGGTTCGACGAGGCTCGCGCTATCGACGACGATGGGACGCTCCTCGGTCCCGCCCGGTTCGAGGTCCGCGAGTTTCTCTTTCGCGGCGATGAGCGCCTCGGTTTTGCGATCGGCCTCGCGGCGCAGGGTCCTCGGGCGTTTCGATGCCATCAAGTGCTCGTGGGGCGAAGGTTTCTGCGCGGCAACGCGCGAAGTTGTCCTATCATCTGGCGCGGAGACGGCCATGGCACGCAAGTGGTACGATGACGACGAGCTCGACATCCTCATCAACCGCAACCACGAGAACGTTCTCGATGCGGTGGAGGGTTTCATAGAGGCGACCCCCGGCTTTTGCCGTTGCCGCGATTGCCGCCTTGACCTTGCGGCGCTGACGCTCAACCGAGCGCCGGCTCGGTATTACGTCAGCGAGTACCACATGAAGTACTACGGCGATTCGGACGAGGGCCCTGACGACAAGCGCCTCGCGCGCATCATCAACGAGGCGGCCGCTATCGTTTCGCGTCGTCCGCATCACGACTGAACGGGCTACCGCGCGATGGGCCGCGACGTGGGTCGGGGCCGTCGTCGCGTGCTCGCAGGTTATCGTGAAAATCCGTTGAAGGAGCCCGTCCCTTGGCTGTGTTGATCGAGCGCACGAACCCGTTCGGTAACCTCGTGGCCACCGTCGAGGACGATGGCCGCTGCGTTTATCTTTACGTGCATCATGCACAGTTCCGCGGGTGGGGGTTTCGGCCTCTTTGGCTTGCGAACCGTCCGTGCGAAGGCGCCGATGCACCGGGGCAAGCGCCACGACTTCACGCCGCTCGAACCGATCATCCGGACGGGCGCGATGCGTTCGTCGCCGATGACCTTGAGGTCGTGTGGACTCCGAGCGGGGACGGCGTGTTTCTCCTCGAGCGAGGCGAGCTTCTCGCGCACCTTCCGGGCGTCGACGACACCCTCGGAAGCCCGGGATTCTCCAGGCATGCCATCGCACGCGACAGGTACGCGTGGGCATTCTCGCTCGCCGCTCGTGACCTCACGCTGCAGCTCGACGAGGCGCGCGGCTACTGGGCCGAGGTGCAGCGCGCAGAGGTGTGGCAAGGGGCCCGCGATCGCATGCTCGAAGCGGGGGCAAGCGCGTTCGGCGATCACGGCGCGTATTGGGCCATCGACGAAAGCAAGTGGCCTTCGCTCGGTGTTGCAAAGTACATGCATCGTGAGCACCTTGTTTTTACGACCGTGGGCATGAGCGTGGCGCGGATGCCGGCGCCGACCGACGCGGGGCTCGATCGAACGGAGATCGCGTTTGCAGTGAACGGTCACGGTCACGCGACCGACGGCGGGTGGTGCGTGCAGACGGCGGGCTGGCTCGGGCGTTACCCCTGGAGCTGGTACACGCCCGTGGAAGACGGCGCGCTCATCATGGCCCCCACCGCGCATGCGTCGTGGTTTGCCCCCGACAGTTCCGCGGTTCTCCTCGTCGAGGATCCGGCGGCGTGGGACGCGGAGTTCATGGCTCCGTTCGTCGCTCCTCGAGGCGTGCGCGTTCTCTGGGCGCTTTTTCTCAGCGCCGACGACGTGAAGACCCTCGAGATTCGCGGACACGACGTGCTCCGGCAGCGCTTTCTCGAGCAGCGCCGCAGTGTGGTATTTTCCGGCTAATCATCGTCGCTCTCGCCCGATAGGACTCTGCATGACCTCTCTTTCCCAGTCCGTCTCCGAAGCGATTCCAGGGCTCACCATTCGCGACGACGAGGCCGACCGTCTCTCGTACGCGCGCGACCTTTGGCCCCGCCACCATTTGGCGGTGCGTGCAGGCAACCCGGCGCCCTCAAAGCCTGCCGCCATCGCGTGGCCTCGAACGACCGACGAGGTTGTCGCCATCGCGCGCTACT
>CAIQDA010000031.1 GCA_903870415.1 uncultured delta proteobacterium | reverse complement strand
GCATCAACGGTCACGCTTGCATCAACGGTCACGCTTGCATCAACGGCAATGCCGGCGTCCAACGTGCCCGACGCGTCGGGAGGGGGCGTTCCCGCGTCGATCGGCGTCACCGTTGCATCGGTTCCGCCTGTTCCGGCGTCGGCCTGCGTAGCGGCATCGATTGGGAAAACGCTGGCATCGGGCGCGCCGCTGTCGGGGTTGCCGAGCCCCGCGTCGTCGACGGCCGCACCACCGTCACTCAGCCCCGTCGAGGCATCGGTCGAGGACCCCCCGTCCGCCGTCGCCGCGTCGCCCACCGCGGCGTCGAAGTCGGGGGCGGTCGGAGCAATGCCGCCGCACGCGTAGGCGAAGAGCGAGAGAACGAACGCGGTTCCAAGAGCAGGTGAGCGCATGAGGGGTCCTTCGGGCCGTAAAGCGACGCGCGCAGTGTGACACGCTTCTCACGCCGACGCCGGCCGCTGCCTGTCATCGGAACGGACGACAAAGTGCGCTGGATTTTTACAAGGCGGCGGCCACGCGCGCACCCTGGTCGATGGCGCGTTTGGCGTCGAGCTCCGTGGCTTCGTCCGCACCACCGATGAGTGTGACGGTGATGCCCTTCGCCTTCAGCGGGTCGACAAGTTCGCGAAGCGGCTCCTGGCCGGCGCACAAAATGATGGTGTCGACCTCGAAGAGCGTGGGGCGCTCATGCTTCTCGCCGTAGCTCACGTGAAGGCCTCGTTCGTCGATGCGCTCGTAGTTGACGCCGGCGATCATTTTGACGCCCATGTTCTGGAGCGTGGCCCGGTGAATCCACCCCGTCGTCTTGCCGAGGCCTGCCCCGAGCTTGCCCTTTTTACGCTGAAAAAGCGCGATTTCACGGGAGGGCGTGTGGTGCTTCGGGGGCGCGGAGCCGAGTCCGCCGCGGGACGTTTGCGGATCGACGACGCCCCAGTCGGCCAGCCACGCATCGAGGTTGAGCGTCGGTGACGGGCCGTCGTGAACCAAGAATTCGGCGACGTCAAAGCCGATGCCGCCCGCTCCGATGATGGCGACGCGTTTGCCGACGGGCTTCTTGTCGCGAAGCACCTCGACGTAGGAGAGCACCTTCGGGCTGTCTTGACCGGGGATGCGCGGGTTGCGTGGCGCGACGCCGGTGGCGAGGAGCACATGATCATACTTGCGCTCTGCAAGCATCGCCGCATCCACGCGCGTTTCCAGGAAAACCTTCACGCTGGAGAGTTCGACCTTCCGCGTGAAGTAGCGGATCATCTCGTGGAACTCTTCTTTGCCCGGAATGGTCTTGGCCATGTTGAGCTGGCCGCCGAGTTGCTTCGCCGAGTCGTAGAGGTGCACCTCGTGGCCGCGCTCTGCGAGCACGAGTGCCGCGGAGATTCCTGCCGCGCCGGCGCCGACCACGGCCACCTTCGTGCGCTTCAGAGTCGGGCGGTAGACGAGTTCGGTCTCGTGGCACGCGCGCGGGTTGACGAGGCAGCTTGCGACCTTGTTTTGGAACGCGTGATCGAGGCAGGCCTGGTTGCAGGCGATGCACGTGTTGATCTCGTCGGCGCGGCCTTCCGCAGCCTTTTTCATGAATTCGGGGTCCGCAAGGAAGGGCCGCGCCATGCTCACCATGTCGGCCGCTCCGCTCGCGAGAACCTCTTCGGCAATCTCGGGCGCGTTGATGCGGTTCGTGGTGACGAGGGGGATCGACACCTCGCCCTTCATCTTCTTTGTGACCCATGCGAACGCCGCTCGCGGCACGCTCGTCGCGATGGTCGGAACGCGGGCTTCATGCCAGCCGATGCCCGTGTTGAGGATGGTCGCCCCCGCTTTTTCGATCGCCTTGGCGAGCTGCACAACCTCGTCCCAACTCTGCCCGTTCGGCACGAGGTCGAGCATCGAGATGCGGTAAATGATGATGAAGTCTTTGCCGACGGCCTCACGCGTACGCCTGACAATTTCCACGGGAAATCGCATGCGGTTTTCGTAAGAGCCGCCCCACTGGTCCGTGCGCTTGTTCGTATGCGCGCAGAGGAATTCGTTGATGAAGTACCCCTCGGACCCCATGATCTCGACGCCGTCGTAGCCAGCCTCGCGCGCGCATACGGCGCTCTGGACGAAGTCGTTGATCTGACCTTCGACGCCGCGCGACGTGAGCGGCCATGGCGTGAACGGGGTGATCGGCGACTTGATGCGCGACGGAGCGACGCTGAAAGGGTGGTACGCGTAGCGGCCTGCGTGGAGGATTTGCATGGCGATTTTCCCGCCCTCCGCGTGCACCGCCTCGGTCACGACCTTGTGCCGCGCCGCGTGCGTTTTCGACGACATGGTGCCGGCGAAGGGCTTGACCCAACCCTGAAAGTTGGGCGCGAAGCCGCCGGTCACAATGAGCCCAACACCGCCGCGCGCGCGCTCTGCGAAATACGCCGCGAGCTTCGAGAGGTCTTTGCCATCTTCGAGGCCCGTGTGCATGGAGCCCATGAGCACGCGGTTCTTGAGCGTCGTGAAGCCGAGGTCCAGGGGCTCAAGCAGGTGCGGGTAGTGCGGCGCGGTCATGTGGACTCCAAACGGCTGTAAAAAGCCTGGTCGAATATCGACGTGGTGCGTCATAGCGCATCGCGTGCGTGTGGGCGAGGGAAGTGCCGCGGATGGCTCGGTCTTCGTGGCCCGCGATGAGGCATGCTTGTCCGGTGACGTTTCGCCCATTGGTCGCCGCAACGGTGCTGCCCTTCGTGATCTTCGCCGCGGCCTGCGCGCGAACGAGCCGCTACCCGCTCTCCGATCACCACGACGGCCATCGGTTCTTCAACCCCGGCATGCCGATGGAGAAGGGCTTCGGCGACTTCATCAAGTGGCAGTGGAACCGCGAGCGGCACCCGTGGCCTGAGCTCGCGCAAAACACCGGACGCTCGGATCTTCTCAAGGCGAACGAGGTCTCGTCGCTGGCGGTGACGTGGGTCGGGCACGCCACCATGCTGGTGCAGCTTGGTCGGGCGAACGTGTTGACCGATCCCATCTTCTCGGAGCGCGCTTCCCCTGTTTCGTTCGCGGGACCGAAACGCATTCGTCCGCCGGGACTCGCCTACGACGAGCTGCCGCCGATCCACGTCGTCGTCGTGAGCCACAACCACTACGACCACCTGGACTTGCCAACGCTTCGCGAGCTCGACAGGCGATTTCGGCCACTTTTCGTCGTTCCTCTTGGGAACAAGTCGCTCCTCGAAGGCCAGGGGATTCACAGGGTTTGCGAGCTCGACTGGTGGGAGTCGGTCCGTGTCGACGAGGCGGGGCTGACGGTGAACCTCGTACCAAGCGCGCACTGGTCTGCGCGGGGGCTCGGGGACCGCTTCGAGGCGCTTTGGGGCAGTTACTTTCTTCGCCAAGACGACGGGCATACGGCGTATTTCGCTGGAGATACGGGGTATAGCTCCCACTTCGCTCACGTGCGCGACGCGTATGGCGCGCCGGACGTCGCGCTTCTGCCCATTGGCGCTTACGAGCCCCGCTGGTTCATGAAGCAGCAGCACATGAACCCGAGCGATGCGGTCCAGGCTTTTCTGGACCTGGGGGCGCGGTTCGCCGTTCCCATGCACTACGCAACCTTTCGCCTCGCGGACGAAGGGTTCGACGAGCCTCTCGACGACCTTGCTCGCGCGAAGGCGTCGCATGCGGTCGGCGACGCGTTTGCGCCACTCGCCGTAGGGGGCACCTTTCGCGTGCCGAAAAGTCCGTGAACTCGCCGGAATGAGCGGCTGCCGCTAACGTGGTCGACCATGAGCGCCGATTCCGATGCACCGGTCGAACGCATTTTGGTCATCGCCGTGGACCGCCTCGGCGACACGCTGCAGTCGTGCGGAGCGTTGCACGTCCTTCGTCAGCGATTTCCCGCGGCGCGGATTGATTTGCTCGCTCTCGAGAACTACGCGTCGGCGCTCTTGGGGTCGCCGTTCCATGACCGCTACCTGGGGCTCACGCCGGACGACGTGGTGAGTTACGGGCGTGCCGCGGAAGCCGCTCTTGCGGGCGAGAACGTCGCGCATGACGGGCTCGCGGAGCTTGCGGGGGTGCTGCACGGAGAGCGTTACGATCTCATCGTCAATCTTGTGACCTCGACGCTGGGCGCATGGCTCTCCACGGTCGCAAGCCCGCGGTTCAGTGTCGGTCTCTACGTGGGCGCAGACAGGTCACTGCTCGTGGCCGGACAAAGCCTCCGATACTTCGTCGCGCTCCTGGATTTTCGCGATGAAAACCCTTTCAACCTCGTCGATCTTTTTCGCGCCTCGGTCCTCGCTCCACAGTCCACAACGACACCCGAGATGCACGTGGCCACCGCTCCGTGTTCCCTCGAGGGCGGTCCGTCGATGGTCGCGCTCAATCCCGGGGCAAGCCAGGCTGACCGACGCTGGCCCTTGTCGTCGTTTGCCGCTCTCGCGGACGCGCTCGCGAGCGAATCGATCACGGTCGTGCTTGTGGGCGGACCTGCCGACGTCGCGTTGTGCGAAGCGGTGCGGCAAGCGTCGAAAAGCAAACCTGCAGTTTACACGAATCTTTCCGTTCCCGAGATGGCCGGCTGGTTCCGAACGCTCGGATGCGTGGTCGCGAACGACACGGGGGCTCTGCACATTGCCGCAGCAGCGGGCGCAAAATCCGTGGGCTTTTACGGAGGTTTCTCAAGGTACAGGGAAACTGCACCCTTCGGCAACGGGCACCTCCTTCTTGAAGGAGCGGAGCTAGCGGACGTGGGCGTTGAGGCGGCAAAAGAGGCTGTGCTCGTGCAGCTCGGTCGACGCTCCGAAGCGGACGCCATCGCGGTTTGGCGGAGCGCAGGCGTCGAAGTGGCCCGAACGCGCATCGAGGACGATCGCATCGATGCGATGGGTGGCGTTCGTTACACGGTGCTCGTCGACCGGCACGGAGACGGCGACGAACCGATCATGAACCGCATGGTCCAAAAGCTTGCAGAGTGCACGTATGAGAAGGCGTGGGCTGGCACGACTGCCGGAGCGGTCGAACTCGCCGCTTCCCTGGTTTCGTTCACGCGGCACGACCTGCGAACCGAGCTAGGTGACGCGCATCGGCGCTGGAGCGCAAACCTCGAGAAGACGGCGGACCGATGGCTCGCGCTCGCCTCCGAAGAAGTCGTTCACAACGGTCAGGTCGGCACGCTGCTCAAGGTTGAGGCCATGCACGTGCAGGAGATTCTCGGTGCGGGCACGGCGCTCTTGTCGAAGCTGCTCGAGTGGGACTTGAAGATGATTCCCTTCGCTCACCTCGAAACCTTCGCGGCGGATCACGCGACGGAGCTCAGGGCGACGGCGTTGCTTTCGCGACGATGGGCGGACGCTTTCGGCCCGGCGAGCGCCGAACCTGCTGAATCACCGTGACGATTCGTCGTAGGATTTTTCCTCACGGAAAAGCGATCCAACGCGGTCATTGATGCAGGCTTTGAGACGGGCTCGTTCGTCGTTCGTGATGTAGACGCGGCGCGCGAGCGCGATGAAGGTCGGTCCGAAGTCACCTCGTGCTTCGTGGGCGCGGAGGTGTTCTTCGACGTCCCAGAGTTCTTCGTTCACCCGCTGAAGTTCTCGTTCTTCGACCACGAAGCGTTCGCGATCCTCGAGCTTTGCGGCCTCTTCTTCGAGCGCGGCGAGTTCTCGCGCAACGTTGGCCCGCTTCGTTTCGGAGGCGAGGCGCTGGGCTTTGATCCGCAAGATGGTGATCTTGTCGACGAGCTCGCCAACGGAAGCAGGTACGTGCACAAGCCCTGAGACGGCACTCGAAGTCATAGGCGTCTCTTGCCGGGCCTTTTGGCAAGAGGGCAAGTCCGTGGTTGAGGCCGATGGAAGCCGCCGGCGTTGCTTGCGGCTGTCGCGAATTCCGTCGACGGTGGGTTTCGATACGACCGCCTGGAAAATGCCGAAAAGGCTGCGCAGTGGACCTTGTGCAGAACGCAGCGATTGGTAGTTGTGAAGCATCACCTTGTTGGAGGAATCGATGCGCTCATTGCCCGCACTTGCTTTCAGCGCAGCTATCGCGCTGGTTATGGCCTGTGGTGGTTCCGACCCGGGACCGGATCAGTCTATCTTCACGGACCCCACGCTCGACGGCGGCGGAGCGGGCCCGGGGCCCATTGGGGACCTCGACGGCGGCATCGAAACGCCCGACGCGGGTCCGGCGTGCACCCCGCGTACCTGCGCCCAGCAGAGCGTCCAATGCGGTCCAAGTGGTGACGGTTGCGGAGGCGTCCTCCAGTGCGGCTCGTGCACCCCTCCAACGACCTGCGGCGGCGGCGGAACCCCGAGCACGTGCGGCGGCGCAGCGGCATGCATCCCGAAAACAGTCGCAGACTGTCCCGTGAATGGTTGCGGTGTTATTGCGGATGGCTGTGGCGGTTCCGTCACGTGCGGCGCATGCACGCTGCCCGACACGTGTGGTGGCGGCGGCGTGGCGAGCGCGTGCGGTCAGCCTCCATGTACGCCGCGCAGGTGCTCGGCAATCGGACCGCTGGCGTGTGGTCCTCAGTCTGACGGCTGCGGCGGCGTTGTGACGTGTGCAAGCTGCACGGGTTCCGACGTGTGCGGCGGCGACCCGGCGCATCCAGGCGAGTGCGGAATTCCCCCGCGTCCCGATGCGGGTTCCGGTTGGTCCTGCACGCCAAAGACCTGTGCAAACTTCCCCGCAAACGCCTGCGGCCGACAGTCCGATGGCTGCGGCGCTCTCACCGCCGATTGCGGCAGCTGCACGGCTCCTCAAACGTGCGGAGGCGGTGGCGCTACGCCGGGCGTGTGCAGCGGCACCCTTGGCTGCGTGAAGCTCACGACGGCCGCCTGCTCGTCCCGCGGCATCCAATGCGGGCCCATGGCGGACGGTTGCGGGGGAACCGTGGCTTGCGGCTCGTGCGCGGCCGGTCAGCAGTGCGGCTCGCCTTCGACCGCGAGCGTTTGCTACACGCCTCCGGCGGCGTGCGTTCCAAGGACCTGCGCGCAGGTCGGAATGAACTGCGGCTTCGTCGGCGACGGCTGCGGAAACCTTCTCAATTGCTGGCCAAGCGGAGCTTCGGCCGCGTGCCCGGTTGGGCAATTCTGCGGCGGCGGCGGCAACAACATTTGCGGCACGGGTCTCTCCGCAGGCGATGCGGGCGTCTATGTCTCGTGTTCGGGCGGCGCGACGACGGTTGTGAGCGGCAAGATCGTCGTGGGCACGGACCCAACGCGGTTCTCGACCTCAGTAACGGCCGACCCGGTGCCGAACGCGGTGGTTTACATTCCTTCAGGAACCGTGGCGTCGCTTGGCGATGGAGCCGTTTGCGACACGTGCGCGGCCCCAGCCGGTGCGCTCGCGGTCACCCAGTCCGCGGCCGACGGAACCTTCACGCTTTCGAACGTGCCCGCCGGTGCATCGGTTCCCATCGTCGTGCAGCTCGGAAAATGGCGACGCGTCAAGCACATCACCGTCACGGCGTGCACGAACAACCGCACCATCGACGACTCGAACGGCACCTTCCGGTTGCCCCGCTCGAACGCCGACGGCGACACGGGCACGCACGTGCCGAAGCTCGCGATCTCTTCAGGCATGCTCGACGGCATCGAGTGCGTCCTTCGCAAGATGGGCCTCACCGACGACCAGTTCGGCAACGGCGGCGCGAACAAGCGCGTTGAGTTCTACCAGTCGAACGGAAGCACGTACAACGCGTCGACCCCAGGCTCCGGCACGCTCGTGGCGTCGACCGCTCAGCTCGCGAACTACGACATGGTCCTCTTCCCGTGCGAGGGCGACCACTACGACTTCACCCCGGCACAACTCAAGAGCATCGTCGACTACACCGGGGGCGGCGGGCGTGTGTTCGCAACACACTACAGCTATACGGCGCTTTACTCGACGTATACGCGAATCACACCGCAGAATGCCGCGTATGGTTGGGGTAATGCGCCGCTAGCCACGTACAGCTCCCCGTATTATTACGCGACGAGTCCCAACTCGTCGAACACCACGGCCCTCTGGGACGTCGACGGAAGCCAGTACGCCAGCGCGACAGCCAAGGTCGACGAGACTTTCGCAAAGGGTCAGCAGTTCGCGGCGTGGCTCCGCGGTGTCGGTGCCGCCGGCGGCAGCGCGGGCAACACGACGTTTACAATCAACGACCCGCGTAACGATTTCACCGCGGTGGTCGCTCCGGCGCAGCGATGGCTTTACACGACGGGCGCGACCCCGTTCCCGCTCCACTACACGTTCAACACACCGGTAAACGCGCCCGCTGCGAACCAATGCGGTCGCGTCGTCTACAGCGACTTCCACGTCAACCTCGCGGGAACCACGAGCGGCAAGACCTTCCCCGCCGAGTGCGGTGACGTCGGCGGCAAGCTTCTCGCGCTGACGTCGCAGGAAAAAGTCATCGAGTACATGCTCCTCGATCTTTCCTCCTGCATTTCCCAGGACTCGGCACCGGCGTGCGTCGCGAAGACCTGCGCGCAGCTCGGCGCGACCTGCGGTCCACAAGGTGACGGTTGCGGTGGTCAGCTCGACTGCGGCCCGTGTTCCAATACGCAAACCTGCGGCGGCGGCTCGGTGCCAAACCAGTGCGGCGGCGGCGTCTGCGTCGCCAAAACCTGCGCGAACTTCCCCGGAACCTGCGGCCAGCAAAGCGACGGCTGCGGCGGTCTCACCGCGAGCTGCGCCACGTGCCCCGGCGTCCCGTGCACCACGAAGACGTGCGGCGATTACCCGAACAGCTGCGGCGCCCAGAGCGACGGTTGCGGAGGCCTCACGGGCGTCTGCGGCTCGTGTGTCTGGCCGCTCACGTGCGGCGGCGGCGGCGTCGCGAACCAGTGCGGCATGCCCGACGGCGGCGGTTGCACGCCACGAACCTGCGCCGAGCTGGGCATCCAGTGCGGACCTGCGGGAGACGGCTGCGGCAACCTCATCGCAAGCTGCGGCACGTGTCCTCCAGGGCAGGGATGCGGCGGTGGCGGCGTCCCCGGCGTCTGCGGCGGCTCGTGCAGCCCGAAGACCTGCGCTCAGCAAAACATCGAATGCGGACCTGCCGGCGACGGTTGCGGTGGCGTTCTCGCATGCGGCGACTGCACCGCTCCACTCACCTGCGGCGGTGGCGGCTTGCCAGGTCATTGCGGCGCTCCAAACTGCACGCCACGGACCTGCGCGCAAATGAACGTCGCGTGCGGACCTGCCGGCGACGGCTGCGGCGGGCTTCTCGCATGCGGCGACTGTCCCGCGGGCTTCACCTGTGGCGGCGGCGGCGTCGCGGGCCAATGCGGACGCGGTAACGCTCCGCGCTGACCTTTCCGAGGTGCGTTCTCGTCACGGCCTTTCTCACTTCGCGTGAGAAGGGCCGTGTGCGTTGCGGCCCGTAGTTTTGTACGCGCGCGCGACGCGCTCGAGCGTTAAAGCATCGGAAGCACCACGAAAAGGATTCCCTATGCGCGCATCGTTTCCGGTCTTCACCAGCATGGCTTTGGCAGCGGTCACCGCGGCGGGCTCGTTCGCGTGCGCGGGGACGTCATCGTCACCCGGCGCGGCTTCGAGCGACGTCGACGCGGGCGGTGCTGGCGATGCGGCGAGCACGATGACGGCCGTTTGCGACTACGGCAATCCGTTCTCCGGCGAGAAGGAATGCAAGGCGTACACGGGCACGGGCTGGACAGAGGCAAGCGCCTCGGCCGACTGCGCGAAAGGCACCTACGGGCAACCGGGCGTGTTCACCACACGAGGTCGATGCGACGTGGGGCCGACCCTCGGAGCTTGCCTCGTGGCGGGTGACGGCGGACTCTCCTTCGAACTCGCTCTCGGCGGGTCGAACAAGGACTTCTGCTCCACGACCGGAAGGGCCTGCATTCAGTTTCTCAAGGGCGCGTTTGTGGCCTCGACCACGTGCGCGGGCGTCGACATCCCGTCGGACGAGGCCACGTCGACAGTGTTCGTATGGCCGACGCAGTCATGCGTGGACGCGAAGCCCGGCGAGGCTCCCGGTGCGAGCGCGAACAACAAAGTCTGCACGTGGAACCTCATCAGCGGATGCACCGAGCCCGGTCGCAAGTACCTCGACTACGGGTCTTGCGCGGACGTTTACACGAATCGCCCTTACTACCCGGTGGGCGGCGAACCCGTTGCGACGTCATCGGATCCACGCATGCAGGATACACATTACCTTTCCGAAGCCGCGTGGATCAAGGGCGAGGTCGAAGCGTGTGCCTGCGTGTGCTGCCACACCGACGCGGCCCCACGAGGCGCGTCAAAGTGGAGCATCGACAAGGGGCCCCTCTGGATCGACACGATGAGCAATACGGCGATCGCCATGTTCGCGGGCTACGTGGATTCGAGCGCGCTCGGTGCGTACAACTCAGCGGACAACAACGGGTTTGATCGGCTGCGTAGCGCGATGCCGACGACGGACCCGGACCGCATGGTGAACTTCTTCAAAGCCGAATTTGACCGGCGCGGGGTGAGCCGCAGTTGGGCCGATGCGCAGCGTGCCATTGGCGGACCGCTCGTCGAGCAGCAGGGCTACCAGCCGGTCGCCTGTTCCTCCGCGGAAGGTGTCGACAGCGCAGGCAAGGTCACGTGGGCCGGTGGCGGAGCTCGCTACGTGTACGTGCTCGACGCGGGTAGCAAAAATCCAGGCATTCCTCCAAACGCCGACATGCCTTCGGGTGTGCGGTGGCGCCTCGACGTGCCCGCAACCGGGGCTCCGCTGTCGACTGGAATTCGTTTCGGCGAGACGCCGGCGAACGTGCTGCAGCGCTACCCGAGCTCCGGTGCCCCGGCCCCGCTCGTGAGCGGCACAAGTTACTACCTCTACGTTCTCCAAGACGTTGCGATCCCGCTCGCGCGCTGCACGTTTACCGCACCCTGACGGCGTGTCCAAAATGAACGAAGGGAGCGCCTCTGCGTGAGGTGCTCCCTTTATTTGTGCGTGCATGATGCACGCTGTTCGACTGCGCGAGTCCGTCAGTTGACGGGCGAGAGCGCAATGTCCACGCGACGGTCTTCTTGCCACCCGGCGTCGTCCTTGCCGGAAGCGTCGAGTTCGCCGCGGCTTGTAAGCTTCATGCGCGTGCGTCCAACGCCTGCGCCTTCGAGGTAGCCAGCGACGCGAGCTGCGCGCTTCTCGCCGAGGACCATGTTGTATTCGGATTCGCCACGAGGGTCCGCGCGGCCCACGAGTTCGAGGCCGCGCTCGCGAAGGCGACCGTCCGAGAGACACGAGGCAAGCTGCACAAGCATGTCGCGCTCGGCGGGTTGAAGAGAGTCGTCGTTCGTGCCGAAATGCTGCTTCGAGGCCGAAACATGCAGACTGCACATTTCAGCAAGTTCACCGGACACTTGGATGCCGCCTTCTTGAATCGGGTCGGCCTCGATGGTGGCTTCGGGAGCCGCGATCATCGGAATCGATGCGAGCGACACCTTCGGCGCGGCGGTCTTCGCTGCGGCCGCACTCGCGGTAGCCGAAGCGTTCGACGGAGCTTTCGCGTTAGGTTCAGTGCATCCTGCAAGCATCATGGCGAGGACAAAGGGCACGGCAGCAGAGAGCGAGAGGCGCATGGAAAACTCCGGGTCGAGACGTCCCGCAGGTGAGCGGGCTCCGAAAGCGAGTGTCGGCGCAGGTAGGATGTTGGGCCATCTTTTTGGCAACACACCACGCAAGCGTCCGGGCGTTGACGCGCGACGTCGATCTTGCGTCATCTAAGAAGTGTTTCAAAACAGCCACTTGGAGTGGCCTTGGAAAAATATCGCTTGCGATTGAATGACGCAATGTTAGCTGGACGCCCACTGCTTACAGCGTAAGCTCTTTATCTCTAGCGGAGGCGAACATGGCGATCTCGTTCACGAAGAAGGCGGCGGCGTTTGGTGCGGTGGCGGTGCTCGGCCTGTGGGGCGCCGTTCACGCAAAGGCCGCGCCCGTTTACGTCGGTGCACGCGTTCGCGACGTGTGGACGGAAATTCGCTCGAATCCGTACCGCACGCTTCCGCAGGAGACCGTGTCGATCACGAAGTTTTTCTCGTGGGGCACGAACCTTCTCGCGCAGTCGGCCACGCGAACCATCGCGGACGACTCGGATCTGCTTCCGCGGTTCAACAAGCTCGTCCACCCGAACGGCATTTGCCTCAAGGGCACGTGGAACATGACGGAGCCAAGCCCGTACACGGGCTACTTCGAGCAGGGCCGCCAAGGGGTCGTCATCGCTCGCGCCTCGAGCGCGCTCAGCGAAACGCAAGTGGGCAAGTACCGAGGCTTCGGCCTCGCCGTGAAGCTCTTTCCGACCGACAACCCGAACCATTTGCTTCCGCTGAAGACCGCGAACTTTTTCGTGATCGACGACCTCGGGGGAACGCTCACGCCGCACTACCTCGACGCCGCCATGACGAACGAGCCTGCGGTGTCGATTCGCGCAAGTTCGATCCTCATCGCGCCTGTGGCGGCGGCGGCCTCGTCGGCGTTTAGCTCCGCGGACCGTAACCCAGGCATTCGTCAGCTTTATCCGATCGCCGAGCTCGGGCTTCGCGCTGGGCAAAAAGCTGTCGTTCCGAACTACATCAAGATTGTCGGCTCGCACGCGATGAAGCGCGTCGACAAGGCCGACTTCCGCGACGAACTCAACGTGGGCCTCTACGGCAACAACCTCGACTTCGACGTGCTCGTTTCCGCGACGAAGACCGGTCTCTTTGAGAAGATCGGCTACATCGAGTTCCAAGAGTCCACGGCAAGCGACTCGTGTGACCACCGGGTGCACTTCCACCACCCAAAGTTTCGCTGAAGTCTGGCATCGACGATCAAGGGCCGTTCCTTTCGAGGAGCGGCCTTTTTCGTTGAGAGGACGCGGCTGGCGGAAAAAAGGTCGCGCTCCAACCGTGCCGGGTTGTGTACATTCCTCCCATCACCGCGCGGCTCGCGGCCACCAGGGGTGCGATGCGCGCGGTACTTTTCGAAAGCTACGGATCCGCAGACGTTCTCGCGGTGCGGGACATCCCAAAGCCTGAGCCCGGTCGCCGTCAAGTGCGCGTCAAGGTCCGGGCCGCGGCTCTGAATCCAAAAGACTCGTTCGTGCGGTCGGGCCGCTTTAGGGCGTTCACGGGCTCGTCATTCCCGAAGCTTCTCGGCTACGACTTCGCAGGCACCGTGGAGGCGGTGGGGCCGGGGGTGCCCGCCGAGTGGGAGGGAACGGAGGTGCTCGGCATGCTCAACGGTTTTGCGGGCGGCAGCGCAGCGGAGTTCGTGGTCGCGTCGCTCGACGAGGTCGCCAAGAAGCCCGCGGGCCTGTCGTTCGAAGAGGCTGCGGCGGTTCCGCTCGTTTCGCTCACGGCGCTTCAAGCGCTTCGCGACGACGGCGCGGTCACGAGTGGAAGTCGCGTGTTGATTCACGGCGCGTCCGGCGGGGTAGGGGTTCACGCGATTCAGATCGCGCGGGCCTTGGGCGCGCAGGTGACCACGACGTCGAGCGCGCGCAATCGCGAACATTGCCGCCATCTCGGGGCTCACGAAACGCTCGACTACGAGGTCGATGGAGGCCTCTCCGTTGACGGCCGTTGGGACTGCGTCTTCGACGTTTTCGGAAACCTCAGCTTCGCAAAAGTCCGTGCGTCTTTGGCCATGCGCGGCACCTACGTGACGACGGTGCCTGGCCCTCGTGTCCTTGTGGACCGCGCCATGTCGCTCCTGTCACGCAAGCGCGCGCGCGTCGTGATCGTGCGTTCAAACCGCATCGACCTCGACATCGTTGCGCGCTTCATCGCGACGCACCAGCTCAGGCCCATCGTCGATCGCATGTTCCCGTTGGCCGAAGCCGCCGCGGCGCAGCGCCACATCGAAACGAAGCGAGCGCGCGGCAAGGTGGTCCTGCGGGTCGCGTAAACCCGCAGGCACCGTTGTTTCATTACTGTCCGGCGTCCGCACCGCCGCCAGGAACGCCGCCGCATGCCGCCGGAACGCAGCCGTTGCCGCGCGGATCAATCATGCAGTATGCACCGATTCCGCAGTCCGTGTCGGCGCTGCAAAACGTGGTGCAGAAGCTTTGACCGGGTCCGGCTTGGGCGCCGGTGCAGATCAGAATGGGCCCACCTTGGCGTCGCTTGCACGAGTTTTGGTCGTCGCAGTACGAGCCCACACCAAGCTCGTTGCCGGGGTCGCCGACGGCCACGCAGTTCGCTCCGCCGTCACCGACCGGCCCCGCGTCGGACTCAGGGACGTCCGGAGGGCAGTCGAGTTGCCCGCCGCCAACGTCTGGGAAGTAGTACATGACGCCCGTGCACATTTCCCTGGGAAATTGCAGGGAAGACGCAGACTCGTTTTGCCAGCTGCAGGTCTGACGAAGGCGGGTGCCTTTCGCGATGGTGAGCGGAGCCGAAGGATCGAATCGCTGCGTAGGCGGATGGCTCACGTAATACGGAACCCAGTCCGTGTCATACATGTTCTCGATGACCTGATCGTGCTCGTCGATGCGGTCGAGGCGGTAGTGCTTTCCGTGCTCGTGCATGTGCCCCAGCATGATGAGCACCGAGAGGTCGCGTTCGGTGCGGCACGTGGTCGTGTGGTAGGTTCCGCCGTGCGCGGGAATCGTGAACGAGCCGTCGTTCACCGCGTAAATGTTCGCGTACGCGATGACCTTCGAGTCCGGCACGAGGTGGAGCTTCGCGAGATCGCTCACGGTGCGCGGAGCGCTGTCGCCGTTGATGTAGTGCGCTTGCACCACGATCTGCCCGCCCTTCGGGACCTTCGAAACGTAGCCATCGGGCAAACGAACGAGTCCTTCGACGCTCGCGCCGTCCTCGCCGCCTGCTCCGGACACCATGTGCCACGTGAGCATCTCGTCATCGGTGCACGTGTGATGCGACGCGGGCTGCACTTGGTCGGTCCAGTAGACGGTGACGTGATGTCCGCCAATGCCTTGCGTCGCCACCGCGCGCGCAACGTTCCAGTCCGTGTCCGCGATGGTGCCCGTGTAAAAGCACTCGAAGTTATCGCCCGTCTTCACGTCGAAGGAGCCCGTGTCGATGGCGACGTCGCGCTCCTCGTCGTTGCCTTTCGACGCACACGAGATGCTGCTGACGGCCGCGAGAGCAGCGAGAAGGCCGACGGCGATGTGGTTGCGTTTCACGATGATTTTGAACCCCTTGCAGCGCCGCTTTGGTCGAAGCGTGCGCCCGGAGCAAGGACGAAATGCGACGGTAGCCCGATCGCTATCTCTTGGAAAAATCCGCGTCCCCCTCGCGGGGCTCCCGACCAATCGGTAAGCGGCGAGCCCGTCGCGTTAGAGGTCGAGTTCGCCGTCCAACGTTTGCCAGTGGGCGCCGTCCGCGAGCGTTGCCCGCAAGGGTTCGGGCGCGTCCGGCGGAACGAAGGCGATGAGCTGTCGTGCTGCGCCGCGTGGAAAGAATCCGCTGACCGCAAGCGAGGCGGTGAACGCGGGGGCTGCGACATACGACGCATAGATAGAGTCTAGGCCGAGGGCGCGTGCGTGCGAGGCGAGGTGCACGAAGAGCGCCGTGGTGCTTGCTTCGTCCGCGGCGAGACAATCCACGAGGACCGCGGTCTGTCCATCCACAGTATAGATAGCGTATGCGAGAAGGTGCGTTTCCGACTTGTCAAAAATGGCGAAGAGCGTGTGGGCTCGCGTTGGGCATGCGGTGTAGCGCCAGTTGAGGAACGCCGAACGCCTGTCGCCGAGCACGCGAACGCGCCTGCGAACGTCGTCAAAGAGGGCGTCGAATCGCTCGTCTGCGCGTGGCACTGACCGAGCTCGGTGGAGCAGAGGCGCGCGAAGGAGTCGTGCGCGGTCGAGAGCGGCGAGGGCAATATCACCTAGGAAACTCGCAGGCGCTTTGAGGGCGGCGAATGGGAGCTTCGGCGCAATCTTGTAACCGGTTCGCACGGGTTTGACGCCATGGGAGGTCACCGCAATCGGCTTGTATCCTACACGTTTCACGATCGGCAGCGCTCCGTCGTTCGGATACGCAAAACAGAACGCCCCGGTGCCAGGTTCGTGTGCGGACACGGCGCTGACCACCGCGCGCTGAAGCAGGACCGCCGGGCCCGCGATGCGATGCTTTTTCGTGATTGCGAGGTCGACGCCTATGGACGCAGGCGTGAGTGTTCCATCGACGGAAAGCGTGTGAGGGAGAAGCGACGAGCATCCAACGACCTCGTCCGTCGCGCCATCGACCACGAGAAACGTGCGGAGTGCATGGGTCGCGTGTTCTTCGTAGAGCCACCGAAAGCGAGCCTCGAGCTTGTCGTCGAGGCTTCGGTCCGAGAGGTTTTCGCGCCACAGCGACAGGAGCGCCTCGCGATCCCGCGACGCATCGAAAGGGCGCGCGAGGTAGGCCACGGGCTAGGCCTTCTTTTTCTCGACGAAGCGCACGATGGCGCCGACCGAGTCGAGATTTTCCGGGAGAATTTCCGAATCTTCGACGCGAAGGCCGAAGGTTTCTTCGAGGTAAGCGATGACTTCGAGGATGCCCGTCGAGTCGACGATCCCGCGATCGAGAAGCGACTCGCCGTCGGTCAGCCCTTCATTGCCGACGTAGAAATTCTTGAGGAGGAACGCGTGCACGGAGTCGCGGATGGAACTCATGGGGAACTTTCGCGGAGGCGCTGGGCCGTGAGCGCGCGTGGCGCCCCGGCGTCATTGAGATGGAACGCGAGGCGATCGTAACCGCGAGCGCGGTCGACGACGATACGCAGTTGGCGCTCTTGTCCGAGGCCAAATTCGCAGGCCAAGAGGCCCTCGGGACGAAGGAAGGTCAGCGCCGCTGCGACGATGCGCTGGTGCAACGCCAAACCGTAGGGCCCCGCGTCGAAGGCTTCGCGCGGCTCGTGTTCGAGAAGCGACGCATGCTCCGTGTCGAGCTTGCCCGTCGAGATGTAGGGCGGGTTTGACACGACCGCGTCGACGTTCCCAAGCAGCTCGCGGGGAAGAGCCTCGAAGAGATCTCCCTCGACGGCCGTGATGCGTTCGGCGAGCCCGTGCTTCGCCGCGTTGCGTTTCGTGACGGCGACGGCTGCGGGCGAGATATCGGCAGCAAAAACGCGCGCATTCGGCAAGGAGTGGGCGATGGCGCATGCGAGGTTGCCGCTGCCGCAGCCCATGTCGACGATGAGGGGAGCTCCGCCAACCGCGAGCATGTGCGCGATGGCCACGCGCGCGAGCAGTTCGGTCTCCGGTCGCGGCACGAGCGCTCCTGGGGTCACCTCGAGCTCAAGGCCGAGGAACGTGGCGGTTCCCCTTCGCAACGCTTCAAAGGCGTCGTCACGTGTCGCAGTGGTCATGTGGGAATGCGCGCGCGAAGGGCGTCGATCGAGTGCGCAGGGTCGAGGTACGTGTCGAGCTTTCCATCGACGTACTTCTTGCCGCCCAGCTTTTCTGCAAGGAATCCAGCGTCGACGTTCGCCTCGATGCGGCCCTCGGTGACGTTCACGGTGCCATCGAACGACACGCCCATGATCTTGCCTTTGAGGCGCACCGTGCCGCCCGTCCACGTCGAACCGATGGCGTACTTCTTGTTCCAATAGTCCGTGAGTGCCTTCAGGCGTTCGAGGATGTCGGAGGAGGGCAACGTTGTGCGCCGTTCGAACTTCATGCGTCGAGAATCAGCGCCATAGGGCATCGCGGTCAAGGGGCTGGACGTGCGCGCCGTCTGGGCCGTGTGCGAACCTTTGCGCGGGTTTTCAAGTATTCGAAATCGCTTAGGTTCTGCCGCACGTTTCGTTCCTGCGCTTCGAGCGGCGCTGCGCAAGGAATCCCTTCAGCCGCCAAAGACGAGAGCGAGCGAACGTGGAACACATGTGTAGAATGCATGCAGGAGCGATCCCGTCGGTCCCACGGGAGTTGCTCCGGGCCGCGCGCCACGTGGGGAGTCAGGCGCGCGGCGAAACCGTGGGGTGCCTGTGAGTCGACGCACGTCGTCGATGCCGCCCGCGATGCGCGTCGATGCGCGCGGAGTTCGGGTGCTCGTCGCTGACGAAGATGCTGCCGTGCGAGACGAGATCGGGCGGGACCTTGAGCGCCAAGGCTACGTGGTGACGTTCGCGCGCGACGGGGCGGAGGCGCTCGAGGTGGCACGGAGACAGCCGTTTCAGGACGTGCTCGTCCTCGATGCCGCGTTGCCTGTCGTGTCCGCGTATCGGGTCTTGACGGCCCTCGACTCCGACGTCGCGACGAGCCCGATTCCTGTAATTCTCCTGACGTCGAGCGAGCGAGCGGACGACGTTGCCCGAGGGTTCGAGCACGGCGCGAGCGACCATCTTGTTAAACCCGTATCGCTCGTCGAGCTCGAAGCGCGCCTCGGCCATCAGGTTCGCATTCTTCAAACGAAACGAGCCCTCGTCGCTCATGCCGACGCCCTTGAGCGCATCGTCCACATTCGCACGCGCGAACTTCACGAGGCGCTCTTGCGCATCACGGACATGCACGACGTGCTCAAGGCCAAGACTCACGAGACGACCCTCGACTTGCTTGAGGCGCGCCGCTTTCAGGACTTGGCGTGGCCAAAAGCGAGTCAACTTGCAGGGTTTGCCGTGGCCGCTGCGAATCGTCCCGCAGGCGTGGTGGGCGGCGACTTGGCGGACGTGCGCCCGTACGGCGAGAGCGGCATACGCATCTTCCTCGCCGACGCGACAGGGCACGGGGTGCAGGCCGCCCTTCGAAGCATGGTCGTCAAGACGATGTATGACAGCGTATGTAAGAAGGATGTATCGCCGGCTGCCGTGATGACGCTTCTCAATCACGCGTTGGCGGAGACGTATCCGGACCTTGAGGCGAAGGTGGACGCGGCTTGCATCGACGTGCGCGTGACCCGTGAGGGAAGTCTGGAGATTACCGGCTCGCAGGCCGGTGGCGTGGCGGTCGGCGTGTTTCATGATGGGGTGCTCGACGAGCTTCGTGCGCCGGGCCTTCCTCTCGGTATCGGCTCGCTCGGCGCGTATGCGGACACGACGCGCGCGGCGGGGCGCGACGCGGTCGTGGTCGTGATGAGCGACGGAGTGCTCGAGCAGAGCACCGCAGCCGGCGCGCGTTTCGAGTGGGAAGGCGTTGAGGCGTCGCTCCGTACGTCGCGCGGACTCCCCTCGATCGACGAGCGTCTCGAATGGCTCTTCGCCGCATGGACGCGGTCGTTCGCCGGTGGCGCTCAGGAGGACGACGCAAGCTGCGTCTGCGTCGCCTGGAAAATGTCAGAGAATCGGCGCTAGGCGCGTGAGTCGCTCCGCGTACGCTCGGCTTCGCTCGGGCCGTGTCTCGGCCAAGTGATGCGCGCAGAAGTGCTCGAGCGCGGCGAGCTCCGACGTGCGTCGGGGAGCGTCGGATTCGGTGAGGATGTCCGCGGCATACGCGAGGGCGAAGAGCGCGTCGCCGAGCGCTTCTGCATGAGGACGAAGCATGAGCGCGGCAAAGCCGTCGTCGTCCACAGGGAGCTCCGCGCAAACGCGTTCGGCCTTTGCGATGGCGTCCGTCGCGGGGCGAAGCTCCGAGGCCAGTTCGGCAGCGCGGGCGACCCACGTGCGCAAACCTTGGAAAAAACCTTCGCGAAGCGATGCTCGCTGCATGTCTCGCACGGTCTGGGCCACGAGGGTGTTGTGTGTACCTTCCCAGTTTTCGTAAACGACGTTGTCGCGCAAGAGACGAGGCAACACCGAGAAGCTCTCGATGGCTCCGTTGCCGCCGAGGGTTTCAATCGCGGTGAGCACGGCGCGATGGGAGTGTTGGCACGAGCGCATCTTCACGAGGTTCGTCGCGATGCGCAGAAAGGCCTTGTCGGCCTCGCTTGCGGAACCGCTTTCGAGGCAGTCGGTTTGAGCCGCGAGGGTGAGCGCGCCTGCCGTGAGCGCCGCGGCGGTCGAGTACGTTGACGCGAGCATTTCCTGCATGAGCGGGAAGTCGATGACCCGTTGACCAAACGCGCGGCGGCTCTTGGCGTAGCCCGCCGCAACCACGTGAGCCCGGCGGCAAATGCCTGCGCAGCCCACGGTGTTGTAGAGCCGCGACGTGTTGATGACGTGGTTCATCACGTGGCGAAAGCCGTCGCTCACAGCGCCGATCGCGTAGGCCTCGGCTCCGTCGAAGTCCAATTCGGCCGACGGCATCGATCGCGTGCCGAGCTTCTCTTTGAGGCGTCGCAGGCGAAACGCATTCGTGTCACCGTTTGAAGCCACGCGCGGAACGAGGAAGAGCCCAAGGCCGGAAGTGCCAGCTTTTGCTCCTTGAACGCGCGCCGTCATGAGAATGAGGTCGGCCTCGGGGTTCGAGCAAAACCACTTCTCGCCGTAGATACGCCAGCGTGTTGTGCCGTAGGCCTCGCCGTCGGCGCGCGCTTCCACGGCGTTTGCGCCCACGTCGCTTCCGCCTTGAAGCTCCGTGAGAAACTGCGCGCCGTCGAAGCGTTCTTCGTAGCGGTCGCTCAACACCTTCGCGAGAAACGCGTCGCGAAGTTCCTGGGATGCGGGGCCGAGGAGAATTTTTGCAACACCCGCGGTGCACGCCACGGGGCAGTTGTGCGACGCCTCACCGACATGGCTGCTGAGGAAAAAGAGGCTCTGCGCGCGCAGCGTGGCGTGAGGCTCGCCGTAGACGGCAATGACGCGGCCATGTTCGTAGATGGCCTTTCCGCACACGTCGTAGGCCGGGTGATTCTCGACCGCTTCGGTGCGCACGCCGTAAGGCGAATAGCGATCGAGGCGTGGCAAGTTGCCTTCCTTGTTGTTGACGATGGCGGCG
>CAIQDA010000030.1 GCA_903870415.1 uncultured delta proteobacterium | reverse complement strand
GCAACCGTGCCGCCCATCGAGTGTCCGACGAGGTCAAGAGCCACGACCCCTTCCGCCGCGAGCACCGCGTCGAGGTCACGCACGTAGTCCGTAAAATAGTATGAGGCTTCGGCTGGGATATGCGACGTCTGACCATAACCTCGGAGGTCGATCGCGAGCACGCGCCGCCCCGTGGAGCGCAGAATCCGCGCCACTTCGCTGAAGCTCGCGGCCGAGTCCATCCACCCGTGGAGAAGCACGATCGGCGGCAAATCGCTGGACGCGGACCATTCGATCACGTGGTGACGCAGACCTGTAACGCAGAGCGTCTTATGCGATTCGATCATGAAGTCGTTTCCCGGATCGGAAGATTCTACAATCCTGCGCCCGCGCGATCTAGTCACGGACCAACCCCATGAGCCACACGATCACCCTTATTCCTGGCGACGGCATCGGCCCTGAAGTGAGCGAGGCCACGCAGCGCGTGCTCGAAGCTTCCGGCGTGAAGATCGAATGGGAGACCCACAACGCGGGCGCGGCCGTGGCGGAGAAGCGAGGCACCACGCTCCCGACAGAGGTGCTCGAGTCCGTGCGCCGCAACAAGGTCGCGCTCAAGGGCCCCATTGGCACGCCGATCGGCAAGGGCTTCAAGTCGGTCAACGTGACGCTGCGCCAAGAGCTCGACCTCTACGCGAACGTGCGACCGATTCGATCGCTCCCAGGTGTTGAGCCTCGCTTCGAGGGCACCGACATCGTGATCGTCCGCGAAAATACAGAAGATCTGTACGCGGGCCTCGAGCTCATGATCATGCCGGGCATCGCCCAGAGCATCAAGCTCATCACCGAGCGCAGCTGCCTGCGCATCTGTGAGTACGCCTTCGACTACGCCAAGCGCCTCGGACGTCGCCGCGTGACGGCGGTGCACAAGGCCAACATCATGAAGCTCTCGGACGGCATGTTCCTCGAGGTCTTCCGTCGCGTCGCCATGAGCTACCCGGCCATCGAGCCTGCCGAGGTCATCGTCGACGCGTGCGCGATGAACATGGTTCGCAACGCCAACAAGCTCGACGTCATCGTGACGGAGAACCTCTACGGCGACATCCTGAGCGACCTTGGCGCGGGCCTTGTCGGCGGCCTCGGCATCGTGCCCGGCGCGAATATCGGCAAGCTTTCCGCAGTCTTCGAGGCCGTTCACGGCAGCGCACCGGACATCGCGGGCAAAGGTATCGCGAACCCCACGGCCCTCGTGCAATCGGCCGTCATGATGCTGCACCACATCGGCGAATCGGGCCCAGCCGATCGCATCGAACGCGCGGTCACGGAAATCTATCGCCGCGCCGAAGTCCGCACGGGCGACCTTGGTGGATCGGCGACGACGGCCCAGTTCACCGACGCGCTGTGCCGACTCGTTGCAACCATGTAGATTGCACACAACGTTCGCGTAGAAGCGAGGGGCAGGTCGATGACCTTGTCCCTCGTTCCTTTTTTCGCCGTGACAGCTTCCGCACGTCACGCCCGAGGGTTTAGGGGCGCGTCAGCCTGTCGAGCTCTTCCCGGATGATTTGCTCCGCGAGGCGCGGCACGACGTCCCAAACCGCGCGCTCCACGACTTCCCTGGTGAGCGAAAGCACCGCCGCCGCCTGGGTCGCCGTCAAGCCAAGCTTGTCGAGTTCCTCCGCGAGGGTACGAAGTTCGGACCCCGACGCGCCCGCTTCCGGAACGCCATGAGCCGCGGCGTCTTCCGCTTCCGGATCGTCAGCCGTCAACTCCGCCGCGAACCCTTCCGCGTCGAACTCGCCGCCCCATGCGTCTTGCGCCGGTGCCGCTTCCGCGTCGCCTTCTGCGGCAGCTTCTTCCACGCCT
>CAIQDA010000029.1 GCA_903870415.1 uncultured delta proteobacterium | reverse complement strand
CTTGTTCAACGCGCCGACGGGCTGCGTTTTGACGTACGAACCGAGTTCTTCGTTCACGAGCTCGACGCGGTTCACGAGGCCCTTGAGGCGCTCGTAGTTTGCAGGATGCAAGTAAGTCTGAACGTGTTCGAGGCTTCGGTAGCGACCTGTGAGGAGCGACTCGAGGTAGTTGTTTCGCATCGACGGCGTGGCCGTGCAGATGGTTGCGAAGCGCTTGAAGAAGTACGACGAGAGTCGAGCGTTCTTCTCCTTCTTGTCGTCGGCGCCGGCGACGTAACGCATTTGCCGTTCGTCACGACCCTCGCCGCCGATGCGCTCGACGGTGAAATACTCTGCGATTTCCCGCTTTACGCCCTCGGTGCCGAAGTGTTCGGTGAAGAACGCCTTCTGCGCCTCAAGCTCGCCCACGTCGAACGAGAGCATCTTCGCGATGGTCTCCGGCGTGTGCACGCGTTCGAGTCCGCCGACGCGCCAAGCGCGGAAAAACGCTTCGAGGCGACCGCTCCAATGAAGGCCGGCCTTGATGTCACCCTCGCGCACGTCGCACCAAGTGCGGGCTCGTTCGGAGAGATGCGGACGCACCTTGTTGTAGAGCTCCAACCGGTCGAGGCCGCCGTCGCGGATGCCCATCAAGTTGACGAACTCGTCGTGCGTCAGCGTTTCGATGGCGCGCAACTTGAGCTCAACGACGCTGAGCTGACTCGGGTTCAAGTCGATGGCGACCACGCGCTTCACGTCGCGCAAGAGCAGGCCAAGGACGTTGCACCCCGCGCTCGCAATCGACAGCACGTCGTCACCGGGTCCAGCCTTCAGGCCTTCTTCGACGAGGAGGTGGTCTTCCCAGACCTGCGAATAACGTAGCGTACCTTCGGCGAAGAGCCGTTCGATGGATTCGGGCATGGGTCTCCTGTCGAGGTAAACGGCACGCTCGCGACCGAACGTAAGGGGGGCGCGTTCGATGATTCCGTAAGGAAAATCGCAGATGATGCGGCGGGTCAACCCTGGAGGCGACTCACTGCGACGAGCCGTGTACCGTGCGCCGCATGGATTGTTGCCCAAAGCGAGTTCTGAAGGGTCCGAAACGGGCGAGTGCGGCGGCTGTCACCTTGGGCGGCGGGATTCTCGCATGCTCGGGTGCCGGACTGCTTGGCGCGTGCATGCCCGCGGTTCGCCCAGAAACCGCGATTAAATCGTCGTCGACGCTGATGCTGGGCACCACGATCACACGGCCGATTCTTGGGCCTGGCGAGCGCATGATGCACGCGTCGCTCACGGGCTCCGACGTCATCGGCCTGCCAACGGGGCTCACAATGACGCCCGACGCCGCACCGGGCACACGCCGTGAAGAGCTCGATCCGAAGGTTCCCATCGCGCCGGACTTTCGACCGAGCAACCCGGCGTCGCTCCTTCGCGTGGGGTCGCATCTCGCGGTCGTGACCACGGGTTACGATCGCGCCAGCAACGGGCTTGGCGCGCATCACGCGGAAACGAATGGAAATTGGCTGTTCATCCTTGCGGGCGCGTCGCCACATGCGGTCGAGCGTGCCTTTCCGATTCCCGCGTCGCTTGGCGGGCTTGCGGCCTCGTCCGATGGACATCGCCTCGTCGTGGGCGGTGGCGGAGATGATGCACTCTACATCTATGACGAAGGCCCCGGAGGCTTCGCGCAGACCGCACGTATCGAGATGGGGCTCAAGGCGGCGCTCGGAACAGGCGGCCTTGGTCGCGGGTCGGGTCCGTTTGTCGGTGAGGTGGGGCTCTCCGCCGACGGCTCGAAAGCGGTCGCCGTGCTTCATGGAAACGATGCGCTCGCGTTCGTGACGCTTCCGCCTCGTGGCGTGAGCGGAGCGGCAAAAGGCTCATCATTTGCGGTGCGTCGTGTGGACTTGCGGCCCGGGCGAGGCGTGGCCGGCGGCGAAGCTCCTTACGCCCTCGTGACGTGCGCGGAGCGTGCGTATGTGGCCTCGCTCCGTGACAACGAGATCGTCACCGTCGACACGACGACGGAGCGCGTGGTGGCTCGCGGGCATGTGGGAGCGTTGCCTGTGGCGCTTGCCATCACGAAGGACTGCCGCACGTTGGCCGTCGCCGAAGCGAACGCCGATGCGGTGAGCCTCCTTGATGCGAACACCCTCGCGTTGCGTGCGCGCGTGCCCGTTGGCCTGCACCCGTCGCTGCGTCTTTCGAGCCCGAACGCTCTGAGTTTTTCCACGGACGAACGTGAACTCGCCGTGAGCCTTGGTGGGGCCAACGCGGTCGCTCGCATTGACCTTTCGGGCGGTGTGGAGACCGCTCGCGTGCGAGGTTTCGTTCCGACGGGTTTCTACCCGACGACGCTTCTTCACGACGGCACGGCGCTCGTGGTGGGGACGGGGAAGACCGACGGAGGGCCGAACCCGCTGGGACCATGGTCGCTGCCGAACGTGGCGATCAAGAACCCGTACACGCTCGGCAAGGGCGTCGGATTTGCGCTTCAGCAAGAAGAGGCGGCCGTGTTCACGCACCCGTTGCCTGCGGACGAATCGGTTGAGAAAAGCCTCACCGAAGTTGTTCGCGACAATGCGCGTCTCGACGTGCTCACGGAACCGGAACCTGCACTCTACACGGAGCTTCGCAAGAAGGTGCGTCACGTCATTTATGTGATTGGCGAAAACCGAACGTTCGATCAGCTCTTTGCCGATGTGGACGGGGTCGACGGCGACAAGAACCTTCTCTTGTGGGGGCGTGGCCTTTCGCCGAATCAGCATCAGCTCGCAGACGCCGTTGCGTTTGATCGCTTTTTTGTGAGCGGCGACGTGTCGGGGCAGGGGTGGCCGTGGTCGACGAGCGCACGCACGAACGACTGGCTTGAGCGTGCGATTCCTGCGGAATATGCGTTGCGCGGAAAGTACGCCTACGCGTGGGAGGGAACGAACCGCGGCATCAACGTGGGCCTTGCAACGAAGGCCGAGCGTCAAGCGTGGAACCCGGCGACTCCCGACGACGACGACCTCTTGCCTGGCGTTCACGACTTTGGAGCGGTCGAAGCGGCTGAAGACGGCGGCGCAGGTTTCTTGTGGGACGAGGCCTTGCGGCGTGGCCTCACGGTGCGCAACTACGGCTTCTTCTGCGACGACTCGCGCTACTTCACGAAGCCCGACGACCCAACCTACCTTTCGCCCGAACTGCGCGAACCCTGGAAAACCTCGACGCGCGTGGCCTTCCCGGCGCGAGCGTCTCTGGTCGAACGCACCGACCCCTATTTCAGGTGTTACGATCAGAAGTTTCCGGACGTGTTGCGTATGCGTTCATGGGAGCGTGAGTTTGACGCCTACGTGGCGGCCCATGATTTGCCGTCGCTGTCGCTCGTGCGCCTCTCGCACGATCACTTTGGAAACTTCGACAAAGCCATCGACGGCGTCGACACGCCCGACACGCAAATGGCGGACCATGACTACGCGATAGGTCGCCTCGTCGAACGCGTGGCCGCCAGCGAATATTGGGACGATACGGTCATTGTCGTGACCGAGGACGATGCGCAAAATGGGTCGGACCACGTGCACAGTCACCGCAGCTTCGTGCTCTTTGCGGGCGGAGCTGTCGCGCAGGGGGTTCGTTCGTCCACGCGTTACACGACGCCAAGCGTGCTTCGAACCGTCGAGCTCTTGCTGGGTCTCGGGCCTCTCGCGCTTCCGGACGCCGTGGCTCCGCCCATTGTGGAGGCGTTCGATACGGCGCGCACCGCTCCGCGTTTCCGGGCGGTCGTGCCCGAGGTTCTTCGCGGAACGAAGTTGCCGCTTCCGGCTCTAAATGCAGGAGAACACCTGCCTATCGGTGCGCCGCGCGGATCGTCGCAAGCGTGGGCGGCGTGGACCGAGGGGTACGACTTCGACGAAGCGGACAAGGTTCCCGCGTGGGCGTTCGAGCGCTTGCTTGCGCGTCAGCTTGGGCCGGCGGCACCGTGAGACGTGCGTGCGTCAGTCCTTCACGTCGCATTGGTTTTGGTAGCGATCGGCGGTGAGTTTGGCGACGGTGCTTTCGGCTCCCTCGCGAGGATGCGCGCGCCCGAACGACACGAAGAACCCGTGGCCATCGCGGAAGGTCGAGATGAGATGGCCCTTCTTTGCGGCCGTTTCTCCAGCAGATTCACGCAACCTCGAGGGCAAAGAGCCCGTCGCTGTGGCGACAAGTTCGCTGCGCGCCGCCGCGTTGCACCCGGGGAATGCGGGCTGAAAGGTGAACCCCGACGGCCCGCCGACTGCGGTGAAGCCGACGATCTCCGAGGCCTCGGTGCCGGGACCCGAGTCTCGCCAGTGAAACACACAGCGCCACGATAGCGTACGACTATGCGCATACCCCATATGGCAAGCGACGCTTCCGGCCGCGGACGGACCGGCGTCTTCGACGTAGATGCGAACGACCTCGCTCGAAAACTGTTTCTCGAGCAATTCGCGGCACTCCGCGTTCACGCGAGGCAGGTCGAGGTGGAGCTGAAGCTTGTCGACCTTCGAGCTTTCCGTTCGAGACGCGCCGCTGAGCGACCAGCGCGTTTCACAAGGTCCGGCGGTTGTGGCGGCGAGAGGCGTACGTGCTGCATCGTCGGCGCCGGGCCAAACGTCAGGGCTCGTGCGATCCGCGGCAACGGCTGAGCGCGGCCCGAGGAGGCCGAGCAGCGAAAGCGCAATCGAGGCTGCGGAGGATCGGCACATGGCGCCATCAGAGCTTCGTGGCCGAATCCGCGCAAGGAATCCCCGCGCCGAATGCTCGCGTTGCAAGCCGCGACAAGCCGCAAAGGATTCGCTATGCACGCAACAGCCCATGTCTGCCGTTGTTTCTGCCTCTTCCGCTCGCATTTCGGGTCACCCGAAAGGCCTCTACCTGCTCTTCGCGACGGAGATGTGGGAGCGCATGTCTTACTACGGCATGCGTGCACTCCTCACGCTTTACATGGTCGCGGCGACCGAGCGTGGCGGCTTCGGCTGGGATCGCGCGTTTGCGCTGAAAATTTACGGGGCTTACACGGCGCTCGTGTACCTCACGCCGGTGGCCGGCGGCTGGCTTGCCGACAACGTGCTCGGTCAGCGTCGCGCGGTGCTCATCGGCGGCTTCATCATGATGCTCGGCCACTTCCTCATGGCGGTGCCCGGTCAGGTGGCGTTTTTCGCAGCCCTTTCGGCGCTGATCATTGGCAACGGCCTCTTCAAGCCGAACATCAGCACCATGGTCGGAGGCCTGTACGAGGCGAGCGACGCCCGCCGCGACGGCGCGTTCACGATCTTCTACATGGGCATCAACCTCGGCGCGTTCCTCTCGCCGCTCGTGTGCGGAACCCTTGGCGAAAAGCTGGGTTGGCATTGGGGCTTCGGCTCGGCGGGCGTGGGCATGGGGTTTGGCCTCTTGACGTTCCTCGCGCTCAACAAGAAACTCCTCGGCAATGTGGGGCTCAAGCCCGGCGCGAAACCCGTGCAGACTGCAGCCGAAAAGGCAGCGGCGGCGCTATCGCCCCTTGAGAAGGACCGCATCGGCGTCATCCTCACGCTGACCTTTTTCAACATCTTCTTTTGGGCGGCCTTCGAGCAAGCGGGCGGCCTCATGAACCTTTACACGGACGAGAAGGTCGATCGCGTGGTCGGGTCGTTCACGATTCCGACGACGTGGTTTCAGGCGCTCAACCCGCTGTTCATTCTGGCGCTCGCGCCTTTCTTCTCGGCCCTTTGGCAGAAGCTTGGCGAGCTCAAGAAGGACCCGTCGACCCCGGTCAAGATGGCGTTCGGCCTGCTTTTCCTCGCCTCGGGCTTCGTGCTCATGATCGGCGCGGCTCAGCAGACGGCCGGAGCCGGGAAGGCGAACATGCTCTGGATTATCGGCGCCTACTTCCTCCACACGGTCGGGGAGCTTTGTCTCTCGCCGGTCGGCCTTTCAATGGTGTCGCGCCTTGCTCCCGCGAGCCTCACGAGCCTGATGATGGGCGTGTGGTTCCTTTCGAGCTTCGTCGCGAATTACCTCGCGGGGCTCATTGGTGGAGCATCCGAAAAGCTCGGCGAAGTGCAGCTCTTCAGCGCCATCGTCGCGGCAACGACCCTAGCGGGCCTCGTGCTTTTCGCGCTCGGCAAGGCCATCAGCGCCAAGATGCACGAAGAGCCCTCGAGCACTCACGAACAGGCCGCGTAATCGACCGCCGCATCTAGCCAAGGGTCCCGCCGACCGGCTAGACGCAGCGCCAAGCCTCCGTAGCTCAGTGGATAGAGCAGCGCTTTCCTAAAGCGTTGGCCGCAGGTTCGACTCCTGCCGGGGGCGCAAGCTGAAACGATGGGATGAAAGGCCTCGCGCGCGGAGCGTGGGGCTTTTTTGATTTGCGGGGGTGGGCAGGCAAGCTTGCCGCCGAACGCTGCCTTAAGGAGCGGGGAAGCTTCCGCGCGAAGGGGAAACGGCGTGCGCCGAGTGAGGTGGGCCACGCAGCTGCGATGGGCGAGCACCGCGTCGACGGCGGGGCAGGGAAGCGGTGCGATTGACGACACGCGAAGCCCGTGACACGCGCGACGGTCCCTCGAGGATCACACATGCGTTTACACATGCGCAACGCTCCGCCCCGGCGCACGTAGAGCGGCTGCCATAAACTCTGAGTCTTAGGCCACCAGCGCGGGTGGCTCGATTTGTGCACGCATGGTTCACGCAGCATTTGAAGTGTGCAGCGAAGCATGAGCCCAACCTTGGTCATTTGTTCCCCCGAACGCCTCGATGCGGTTCTGCACCGAGGCACAGTCCCGCACGTCCTGACGTGCGCGGAGGATGTGACGCGCGCCGTGCACGTTGAGGTAGTGGCACCCGACGGGCGGTGGCGTCTTTTTGCAAACATTGACCGGGCGAACTGCCATGAAACCCCTGACGGCCGATGGGTCATCGCATTCGACCGTCGCTCGGCGGTGATCGAGGCGCTTGCCGTGCCGCGCGAAGTTGATCCACTTTTCGTCGCAAGGATGCGCTCGTGACGGGGCAGCGATTGTTGGAGCGCGTTGCGGTTCAATCAAAAGTGACAATCCGGTGCGCCTTCTCAGGCCAGCACTTTCGAACGAAGCGACTTCTCGCGCTCGGGTCGAACACGTGGAATCAACGAACGGTGAGCGAATGTTAAAGGCCGGCACCGTACTTGGCAACCGCTACGTCGTGGAACGCATTCTCGGCCAGGGCGGTATGGGAGTCGTTGTCGCTGCGAAGCATCGCGAGCTTGGTCAGCGTGTGGCCATCAAGATGATTCAAGCATCTGGGCGAGAAGACCCTGAGGTGTTGTCCCGTTTCGAGCGCGAATCACGTGCGGTGGCCGAGCTTGCGAGCGAGCACGTCGCGCGGGTGACGGACGTGGGCACGTTCGACGACGGGTCGCCTTTTATGGTGATGGAGTACCTTGAAGGTGAAGACTTGGCGGCGCGTATTTACCGCGAGGGCCTGCTCGACCTGGGCGAGGTGTTGAGGCTTTTCATTCAGGCATGCATCGGGCTTGGAGATGCGCACGAGCACGGCATCGTGCATCGAGATGTGAAGCCGTCGAACCTTTTTCTCACCAAGCGGCGCTCGGGACGAACTGTCCTCAAAGTGCTCGACTTCGGAATAGCGAAGTCAGACGACGAGCACGTCGCGCATTCGCTCACGCGGACGAACACCCTCATTGGGTCGCCGCAGTACATGTCTCCCGAACAACTGTGTGATCCTCGGGCGGTTGACCGGCGTACGGACATCTGGTCCCTTGGTGCCTCGTTTTACGAAGCCATTACTGGGGTCGTCGCGTTTCCAGCGGAGTCGCTTCCGGAGCTCCACATGAAGGTGCTTGCTTTCGAGCCGGCGCCCCCGGCGAGCATTCGAACGGATTGTTTCATCGACCTCGACGTCATCGTCAGACGTTGCCTCGAGAAAAACGCGGAAAACCGCTTTTCTGACATGGCGGAATTGCAAGCAGCGCTCGAGCAAGTTGCCTCGGCGCACGCGACGCACTCGACGCAATCGACAACGGGCTCGCGGTTCGACAGTTCACCTGGAATGAACTCCGACTTCCAGTCCGCGGTTCGAGGAGGCATGTCGCTGCCGCCCCCGCCGTCTTCCGCCTGGCGTGGCGACTCTCAAGCCAGTTACCAAAAACGCAACTCGCTCGCCCCCGAGGTCGCGGCGCCCGTGCACGAAGGGCGGGCGAGTCACGAAGTGCTCTCGACGACGGCGCACTCTGGGCACGTCGCCCCGCGCACGTTGGAAACGCCAGCGGAACCCCTGCGCACCTATCGGGAGCCGCCGAGAGTGACGACGATGGTTCTCGCGATGCTGGGCTCGACCATTACATCAGTATTCATCACGGTGGCTCTGCTGCGAAGCCCCTGGTTTATGGACTCGTCGCGGACCGAGTCGGGGAGAGCGAAATTGCCGGCGGCTATAGAAACCGCAGCTGCGGCGGCGGCGGTCGAGCCAATAACGACCAATCCTCCAGTCCCAAATGATTCGGGGTCCAAGTCAACGGCGTCCGCGGTCATCGTCGACACGACGACGCTGCGCGATGTGCCTGCCGAAGCGAAGTCCGTGCCAAGTCAGACGAAGGCGACGATACGGGAGGAGCCGCGTGATCGATTGAAGCCGAAGCACGTCAGGCGCAAAGGCGTGGTTCCTGCCGCGCCGTGAGGGGTTCGTGCCACGTTCGGCAAGCTCGCTGGACACTCACGAGCTTTTGTAAGGGCCGCCGACTCGAGGAGTGGGATTCCCCCCGTGAGGCGCGGCGCCGCTGGTCGCCTCTTCGAGAGAGCCAGTTGCGCGGGCAACGTTTCCGCACCAGCGAGATGCTCGCCCCGGACGAAGCGACTCGCAGGTCATCGCCCAGCCTCGCGGCTGTTGTGTGTGCGGATTGCGCCAGCGTCATCGCTGCGAGAATTGGCCGCCGCCGCAATGAATCAAGTGCGCCAATGGGTTCCGCAAGCGACGAACTTCCGTATGCCAGCGAAACTTAATCGTGTGACGGAGTTCACAAATAGTCCTTATGAGTACAGTGGTTTGGCGATTCGCGATGACTCGACGCAGCGCGCTCCACAAGAAGAGATCCAGCGATAATTGAACGCGGATTGCGTAGGCGCAGTGGTCCAAAGGCCGCTCGCTTGCGCCCTTGCGACCGAACTCCACCGTCAGCACAATGGGGGCGGAACGGAAGGTGGCAAAAAGTTCGTAGCACTGTAATATGTCGTGCTCGGTGCTTTCAGTTCCGAGATTAGCAGTCGTTTATGATTGCGAAGCGCTTTCGCTACGCCGTACAGTTCACGTTGGTCGGTTCGAGTGGGTCGCATGGCATGGCGGTGACGTGATGAATCCAAGGGCAAAGCCTGCCAATCTTAGCGCCTTCGATGTTGAGGGCGGACCGTCCGCGTTGACGGACGACGACCAGCTGCTGTTCACGCTCGGCTACTACACGGACTTCCCGCTCTTGATCCTCGGTGAGACGGGCGTCGGCAAGTCGCATCTTGCGCGGCTGATTCACGAAGGGTCGTCGAGGCGCGCTGCGCCGTTTGTCGTGGCGGACTGCGGGGTGATGACCGAGTCGCTCTTCGAGGCCGAGCTCTTCGGTCATCGAAAAGGGGCGTTTACCGGGGCGGTGCATTCAAGCGATGGCCTCGTGACCCGCGCGGAGGGGGGGACGCTCTTTCTCGACGAAATCGGCAACTTGCCTCCAGCTTCCCAAACCAAGCTGCTGCGACTTATCGAAGCGAAGGTGTTTCGGACGGTGGGCGACTCCACCGAACGTGCTGCGAATGTCCGGATTATCGCGGCGACGAATCTCGATGTTGAGCGGGCCATGCGCCAAGGCTCAATGCGCGAAGATCTTTACTACCGGTTGACGACCGTAGAGCCCGTGAGGGTCCGCCCGCTTCGTGAGCGACGTGGTGCAATTCCGGTTTTGGCGGAGGCGTTCGTTTGCGCCCGCGCAGCAGCGGGTAAAGTCGACGTGACAATCGACAAAGGCGCTCTGGGTTGGGCTGCGTGTCAGTCGTGGCCTGGAAATGTGCGGCAGCTCAAGGGGGCGATTGAAGTTGCGTTCGAACTCGCCGCCGTTCGATGGTTGGGGTGCGAACGCGAAGGTGCCCACAACATTCTGGTGCAGGACCTCGTGCGAGCCGCGGGCGCTCGTGCGAGTGAGGCAAGTCATCACGCTCCCGAAGTCAGCGAAGAAAGTGAGCCTGTTTCTTCAGGGCACCTTCGCGATCCGGAGTCGGCGAACGAGAGACCACAACCCAACGACCCGTCGCATCGCGAGTGGGTGGTGGCCTTGATTCAACGCGCCGGTCGCAATCAGTCTCGTGCTGCGAATCTTGCGGGTGTTTCGCGACGGACGATGATCAATTGGATTGAACGCTACGGACTCCCACGCCCTCGCGTCGAGGTGCATGGAGCCCTTGAGGCTGCTGAATGCGACGTGCCCCAGGCCGGCGATACCGCGCGGCTGCCACTGCGTTCGGGGCGTTAATGCGCGCTCAGTCTCACCAATCAAGGCTTCGAATACCGGAGCGGACAGCACAAGCAATCCGCCGTCCTGTTTCTGCGTCGTTTTCACACGATCGCCCGATTCGTAGGGCCAGCCGAGCTGAAGAGTGTCGCTGCAGATAGGCGAAAGAATCGAGAAATACGAGATCCTGTCCGTTCTTGGCGCCGGCGGGATGGGGGAGGTGTATCGAGCGCTCGACGTGGTGCTCCATCGACAGGTCGCACTAAAAATTCTGCATATGGACGGCCCGGATGGCGTCGTCCTCGGGACCGAAGGTGCCGCCCAAATGGTCAAAGAGGCGCGTGCTGCCGCTGCCCTCGACCATCCGAACGTGGTCTCGATATTTGACGTTGGCCAAAGCGCCGTCGCGGGCGCGTCGACGCCGATCGCTTATCTTGCGATGGAGCTGATTCGTGGCGCCTCCCTACGAGAGCGGCTCGCAGACCAAAACGTATCGGTTCGAGAGCGCGTTCGGTGGCTAACCGACGTCGCCCGCGCTCTCGGGGCAGCGCATCGTGTTGGCCTGGTACATCGTGACATCAAGCCAGAAAATATCATGGTGCGCGACGACGGAATCGTCAAAGTGCTCGACTTCGGAATCGCGAAGCGACTTGCGGGTACCGACCCGAGCATGGCAACGGCCGCTCCTTTGGCGCCATCACGCGCGGCGAACGGCACAGAAGGGTTGATCGTCGGTACACCGTTCTACATGGCACCCGAGCAGATGCGCGGAGAAGTCCTCGACGGTCGTTGCGACCAATTTGCGTGGGCCGTCGTCGCCTACGAAGTCATCTCGGGTTCCCCGCCTTGGAGCATCGACGCGTCAAGCATTCAGCTGATCACTGAAATTCTCATGAAAACGCCGGATCCGGTCTGTACGTCGGTCGGGGCCGTCGACATTGATGAACTTGCATGGATCGCGCTGGGTGACATCGTCCTTCGCGCGCTCTCGAAGAACCGTGAAGAACGATTTCCATCAATGAGCGCCGTCGTCGAGGCATTGGCGCTTCACGTACTTCCTGCGCCGAGTTCGTCCGGAATCAGTGGGGTTCGCTCATTTTCGCTCGCCCCGTCGGGGCCCGTATCTCCTCGTAGCGGAGGCGTGCAGAGTACCGACGACGCATGGGGAAGCACCGCGGGCGTCGATCCGTTCGTGGTCTCCGAAGCGGCGAGGAGCGCATCGCAAAGTTTTGCCCCCGCTCGCCGAAGCGCGAGCGAGGCCCCGCCGATGGGCGTCGATACTCGGCGAAGCGAGGTATCGGT
>CAIQDA010000028.1 GCA_903870415.1 uncultured delta proteobacterium | reverse complement strand
CGGGGATTCACAGGGAAAGCGCGCGATGGGGCCACGGGCCTCGCGGACCACGGTGCTCGCTTCCTGGACACGCGGCTAGGGCGTTGGACAGCTCCGGATCCGCTCGCGGTAAGGGAGCTCGGCGGCGCGGAGCTCGATGTGTACGGGTATGTTGACGGGCGGGTGACCGCGGCGACGGACCCGACGGGCAACGACGGCGTGGAACTTCGCGCGCGGCAGCGAGAGCTCGCCGATTACACGGCGGCGGAGCGAAAAGATGTGGCGGCGGTGCAGGCGCGGGTACTTGAAACGGCGGCTGTCGTCGTGGTTGGAAGTTACGCGTGCAGCGCGGGCCTTGCGCATGGCGAGGAGCTTCTCGAGCTTGGCGCGCACGGTGTCAGGCAAGAGCACCTCCTGCGCCGCGGGCTCTTGGCTGGCGCGCTTGAAGACCCGGAGCGCCAGGCGCCTTCGCGCGCGACCGAGGTCGTCGAAGACGTCGCCCACGTTGAGCGCGAGGATCTCGTGCTCCCGAAGGCCCGCGCCGAGGGCGACCGAGAAGATGACGTGGTCGCGCCAGCCGTCGCGGCGCTGGCCCGTGACGGCGAGGAGCTTGCGCTGCTCCTGCTCGGTGAGGGTGCGTGCGGCGCGAGTGATGGTGTTGGCGAAGTCGGGCATGACGTTGTTTGTCCTGGGTTTTTCCCATACACGCTTCTTCTCCAGGACAAGGCAAGCGGCCGGTTGACGGAATGGAGGGCCGCGTGACCCTCGGCATCGTCAAGCGCACCGAGGCGGAGTTCCTCGCCTGGGCGAGCAACGAGCGCGGCTTCGCCGAGGCACTCATGTCCTTCGACGGCGACCCCGTGGCGCTCGACACCTACCAGCGGCAGTTCCTCGCAGACCGCTCGCGATTTCGCTGGGTGACCAAGAGCCGCCAGGTCGGCTTCTCGTTCCTCTTCGCGCTCGAGGCCCTCGCGCGCTGCCACCTGCGCGAGAAGCACACCGCGGTGTTCGTCAGCTACAACCTCGACGACGCCAAGGAGAAGATCCTCATCGCGCGCCAAATGCACGAGGAGCTGCCGCTCGCGTACCAGAAGCGCCTCATCGTCGACTCGAAGACCGAGCTCGCGTTCGAGTCGAACGGTGCGGTGAAGCGCATCTCGCGCATTCTGTCGCATCCGTCGAAGGCGCCCCGCGGCAAGAAAGGCGACGTCTACCTCGACGAGCTCGCGCACTACGTGAATGACCGCGAGGTCTACCGCGGCTCGACGGCGCTCATCCTGCGCTCGGCGGGTCAGCTCACCGGGTGCAGCACGCCGCTCGGGCGTCGCGGCATCTTCTGGGAGATCGCGAACGAGGAGCTGCGCAAGTACCCGCACCACGCGCGGCAGTTCGTGCCCTGGTGGCTCTGTCGCTTCTTCTGCGTCGACACCCGGGCCGCCGCGGCGCAGTCCGAGCACCTCTCGACCGAGGAGCGCGTGATGCGCTTCGGCCGGCCTGACCTCATCGAGCAGTTCGACTCGCTACCGCTCGACGATTTCCAGCAAGAGTTCGAGGGGCGCTTCGTCGACGAGACCTACAGCTTCTACCCGTACGAGCTCATTCTCCCATGCACGACCGATGACCTCACCGTGTACACGGACCCGACGAGCGTGCGCGCGCCCGAGGGGCGCATCGTCGCGGGCTTCGACGTCGGCCGCACCCGCGACCGATCGGAGCTCGCGGTGTTCGAGGAGATCGAGGGGCGCTTCACGTGCCGCATGCTTCGGAGCTTCGAGGGCACGCCCTTCGCCGAGCAGGAAGCCGAGCTACGGCGCCTTCTCGGAACGCTCCCCGTGGCGCGGCTCTCGATCGACCGCAGCGGCATCGGCATGAACCTCGCCGAGAACCTAGCGCGCGATTTCCCGCAGGTCGTCGGCGAGAACTTCACGAGCGACACGAAGGAGCGTTGGGCCACGGACTTCAAGATCCTGCTCCAGCGCCGCGACATCACGCTGCCACGCGACCGCGAGCTCGTCGGGCAGATCCACGCGATCAAGCGCCGCGTGCTGCCTTCCGGCAACGTGAGCTTCGATGCCGAGCGCAACGCGCGAGGTCACGCCGACAAGTTCTGGGCCGTGGCCCTGGCGTGTCAAAAGGAGCGGAACGCGGTCGCCGCGAGACCGGGCGGGATTGGCGTGAGGGTGATCGGGTAGCGGTCCGCGCGCGCCGGAGCGCACCAGGTCATCGCCTCATGATGGCGCCGGAAAATTGGCTCACATCTGGCTGAACATGTCAAGTCAACGCGTAGATGACAAACGCGTTTCTCGCTCTCGAACCATTATACCGGCGCTTTAGTTCCTCCGTAAAGCAACGTGATCATGGATATACTTAGCTTCGAACTTCGGGGCCCCTGGGCCGT
>CAIQDA010000027.1 GCA_903870415.1 uncultured delta proteobacterium | reverse complement strand
GGACTCGTACCTCGAGACGTCGGCGACGGCGATCTACGCCTACTGTCTGGCGCGCGGCGTCAATCGCGGCTGGCTCGATCTGCTCGCGTTCGGCCCGATGGCGGTGCTCGCGTGGCATGCGGTCATGCCGTATACTCAGCCGTTCCGAATCGAATTCCCCGTCGCTCGGACATCCCATGGCGGCCAGTCCCGATCACCGAACGCGAGTTGCGGCCCAGCGGCGCGAAGCAATGCGTGCGCGTCTGCTGGATGCCGGGCTGGCCACCATCGTGGCGCGCGGCGTGGCCGGCACCTCGATCGACGAGGTCATCTCGACCGCGCAGGTATCCCGGGGCACGTTCTACAAGTACTTCGATTCGGTGACCGGTCTCGCCGCCCATCTGGCGCACGACCTCGCCCAAGAAATCGGCCTCGTGTTGGACCCGCTGGTCACCGAACAGCCCGATCCGGCACTGCGCGTGGCCGTCGGTTGCCGGATGATGCTGCACTTTGTCCGGCAGCATCCGGTGCTTGGCCGCTTGATCGTCAAGAGCGGGTGGCCCGATGTCGACGATTCGCATCTGTTCTTCGAGGTTGTCCGGCGTGACATCGCGTTGGGCATGCAGCTCGAGCGGTTCGAGCCGATGCCGCTCGATCTGGCCGTCAGCATGGTGGCCGGGGTGTTGTTGGGCGGCATGCAGTCGATCGTCGTCGGCGCTGCCGAGAACTACCCGGAGCAGGCGACGGTGCGGCTACTTCGGGGGCTCGGGGTGAGCGCGGCGGAGGCCGCCCGCCTGAGCGCGACCCGACTCCCCAACCGCGTGCTTCCCCACGAGGGGATTGTCGCCCGGGCGATCGCGCGGGGGGCCGCGCCGCCCGATCCCTGAGACCGCGCGCCAAGGGCGGTCAGGATAAACATCTTGTCATCATGACATGATGTTTACTATGATGTGGATCTGGCATCCCGCCGGGTTCACACGTGGAGCACACGCATGTCCTTTCCAGTCAATCGCAAGGCCGACTTACGCATGACGCAGCGTGTTCGGATGCAGACGTTCACGGTCCCATTGCAAGCTCTCACCCTCATCGGTTTTTCGGCATGTGGATTCGTTCTCGCGGGCTGCGCGGGCTCGGACGGCACGTCGGGTGTAAACGCGCTGCTCGCCATCGTCGATGAGCCTGCGGGCGAGCACTGCGCGAACGGCGGGTCCAAAGTCAATTACGGACCGGACCTGAATGCGAACGGTGTGCTCGACGCGAACGAAGTCACCGGGTCGAGCTACATTTGCACGAGCGTCGGCGCGACGGGCGCGGGTGCAACGGGGTCGACGGGCGATATCGGCGCAACGGGTGCGACGGGCGCAACGGGTGCGACGGGCGCAACGGGCGCAACGGGCGCAACGGGTGCGACGGGCGATATCGGCGCAACGGGCGCAACGGGCGCAACGGGTGCGACGGGCGATATCGGCGCAACGGGTGCCACGGGCGCAACGGGCGCAACGGGCGATACCGGTGCCACGGGCGCAATCGGTGCCACGGGCGCCACGGGCGCAATCGGTGCCACGGGCGCAACCGGTGCCAGGGGCGCAACGGGTGCGACGGGCTCCTCCGCGCTGATGGCGCTGTCGAATGAGCCTCGCGGTGGCAACTGCACCTCCGGTGGCGTTCGCATCGATGTCGGTCTCGACAACGGCGACGGCGGCGGTACGGCCGGTGACCTCGTCCTTCAATCCGGGGAGATCGACCAGACGCGGTACGTGTGCAACGCCGACGCGCCTATCTTCAACGCGAGCGCCGTGTCTTCTTCGACGACCGTGCACGTGGGCGGCGGACTCGCCATGAACGTCGCCTGGGACGGCGCGAATTACTGGCTTGCATCGCATAACGGCGTCTGGACGATGGACCCGCAGACGTTCGTGCAGACCTCGGTTCCGCTGGCCGGGAGCCCAAGCCCGCGCTCGGTGTTCACCGTGGGCGATGGGACCTCGTCGGTCTATTTGTGGCTCAATGGCGACGCGACCCTCTACGACGTCAATCCATCCGGCTTTTCGGCCACGGGCGGCTCCCTCCAGAACGGCGCCGGTAACTTCCAGCTGTGCTGGGACGACGTGAGCTCCGAGTACGTGGGGCGTGACAACAATACTTTCGTGCACTGGAGTGCGAACGGCGCCGAGTTGCCCACCATCAGCGCCCAGCCAGCGATTCCCGGATCGTCGTGGAACATGGGTGCCGCGATGTACCAGGGCCGCTTCATTGTCTACAACCACGCGACGAACAGCCTCGACGCGTATTCCCGCACCGGCGCGCTCACGGAGAGCGTCGTGCTCTCGGACCACGGCAGCTTGAGCTTCGGCATCTCCGTGGCCAACCACAAGGTCTGGGTGAGCTTCGCCTCCGAGTGGCGCGCCTACGACGTGCTGCGGTAACGATTGGCTCGGCGATCGCCGCCATCTCGTCGAAGACGCGGACGCGCGTCTCGGTCGTTTCGACGCGCCGCACGCGGTCCGCAGGCACCGGGTAGTCGTTGCTGTCGATGAGTCCATGATTGGACGCTCATTGCACGCCGTCGACAGGTCGCAGGGCTCCGCAGTGGAAGAAACCTGTATGGCATCCTCCGTGTAGCTCAAACCACTTTCGAATCGAAGCAACCGCACCCTTGTCGATGTCCGTGGGACAGGAGGAGGTCGATGGAAGTCCCTGACCTCGCTCGAAGACGTCGGGCGCGGATTCGTGGTTTGAATGTCCTATGCGCCGACCGTACCG
>CAIQDA010000026.1 GCA_903870415.1 uncultured delta proteobacterium | reverse complement strand
TGGCGTGGCAATGGCGCCAATGATGAATGCGAGGAGGATGGCCCAACGCGAAAACTCAAGGAGCTGCTTCGGCGTCACCCTGTTGGCGAGCACGAGGAAGGAAAGAAAGAGCGGCAGCTCGAACACGACGCCCGTCGACACGATGAGGCGCGTCGAGAAGTCGAGGTAATACTCAAACGTCGGCCGCTGCGTGAGCACGGTGCCGCCCGCGTTGATCGGGCCGAGGAGCGAGAAGAAGTAACTGTAAGACATCGGCAGCATCACGTAAAACGCGAACAATACGCCGGATGCAAACAGAGACGAACTCGCCACAACGAAGGGCACGATGAAGCGCTTCTCGCGCGAGTAGAGACCCGGGCTGATGAACGCCCAAAGCTGGTAAAAGACGATGGGAGCCGCGAGGACGACCCCGGAAGAAAACGCGAGTTGCAGGTAGCTGACGAACACGTCGGTGGGCGAAAGCGTCTGGAGCTCGGGGGACCCCGGAAGGCCGCGCTCGATCCACGCCCGCTCATATGGCCGAAGAAGCCACCCGAGGATTCGTTCGCGCTGGACCCACCCGACGGCGGTGCCGATGAGGACCGCGAGGCCGGCGCCCATCACGCGGCGTCGCAGCTCGTCGAGGTGCGCCCAGATGGACATGGCAGGGCCAAGCGAGGGTTCGCTCGGGGTCGCGGTCTCGGGGCTCAAGATGCCTTCTCCGGTTCACCGTAGGACTCAAGCGCTTCTGGCACCGCGTGGGCGGCGTCGGCGCCGAGCGCTGGAAATTCATTGGGGAAAACGATCGCTTCCGAATCGCCCCATCGCGTGATTCCGCGCGCTGGCGTGGACGCGACGCTGTCGAGCGAGGCTCCGCGCTTGACGTGTTCGAGCTCACCGCTGGCAAGCTTGCGAAGTTCGGCGAGCTCGGCGTGAAGATTGGTTTCGCGCAACACCTCGTCGATGCCGCTCTGCTCGCGCATCTCACCGGCCATCACGCGAAGTTTGCGGGCAAACGCACCGGCTTTGCGAAGGTACACGGGGAGGTCCTTCGGGCCGATGACGACCAGAGCGACCATCGCGACGACGACGAGCTCGCCGAGGCCCATGCCAAACATGGCTTCGCCCTAGCGAACTCGGGTGGCGCATGCCCGAGGAAATGCACGTCAACGGGCACGGCCGTCATTTCCTGCAACGGCGCGGCGCTTGCGCTACGAAAGGTCGGTGCTCGCGTTGCAGGCGCTCACCGCCGAAGAGTTGGTCCGCTCCGTCGAGGGGTTGCGTCCGGACGAAGCTCGGAGAATTGTGTCCGCCGTCAACCGCGGGCTGCCTGTGGACGTGCCGTTCGATCAAGTGCGCAAGCTCATGATCACGGCGGTGCGTGCTGCGGGCCATGTGCCGACGCTTGCGATCAAGGCGGTCGAGGCCAGCGCCGTGGATGCATTCGCGAAGCTTGCACTCCTCACGCATGATGATCGAGTCATCGAGGCTGTGCGCATTCCGCTGGAGGATCCGACGCGGGCGAGCGCGTGCGTGTCGAGCCAGGTCGGATGCGCGCTGGCGTGTTCGTTCTGCGCGACGGGGCGCATGGGTTTTTTCAGGAACCTCGAGACTTGGGAAATCGTTGAGCAGGTGCGCTTGCTTCGGCACAGCGAGGGTCTCGGGCTGCCTCGCCGGATTCACGGAGTGGTGTTTCAGGGCATGGGAGAGCCGCTGCTCAACCTCGACAGGGTCATCGCTGCGATACGCGTCATGAGTCAGCCCTCGGGCCTCGCCATCGACATGAAGGCCATGACCGTGTGCACGAGCGGTATTCCGGACGGCATACGTCGTATGGCTTTGGAGGTTCCTCGGGTGCGCCTCGGCGTGTCGATAGGAAGTGCCCGCCGTGAGAAGCGCTCGTTGCTCATGCCCGTCGAGCGCTTGCATTCCCTCGACGACACGCTTGAAGCCGTCGCCTTCCACGCCAAAACGACCGGACTCAAGCCGATGGTGGCCTACACGCCCCTCGACGGCGTGAACGACTCGGACGAGGATGCGGACGCGCTCGCGGAGGCTCTTCAACGCTTCGCTGTCGTCGCAGGCACGAGCGCGCGACTCAGCGTGATTCCCTACAATCGCGAGAACGACGCGGACCCGTATCGGCGTCAGACGCCCGAGCGTCGACTCTCGTTTCTTGATGCCTTGCGCGCGCGAGGCCTCCATCCGCACGAGCGCTACAGCGGCTCCGGTGACATCGCCGCGGCGTGCGGGCAATTGGCCGCGCGTGGCGAAAATGGACAGGGCGCATCGATGCGCAAGCCCGAGCGCGACGCCGTGGTGAGCCCTGGGGACCGCGCGGGATGAGTGCGTACCGCCTCATGAAGCTTGCGGCATTCGTCGCGTTCGTCGCGTTGGCGCGGCCCGCATTCGCCGATGATCGCGCGGAGGTCGACAAGGCCCGATCGGCGTTCCTTCGCAAAGAGTACGCGGAGGTCGAGCGGCGACTTGGCGCGTATCGAGACAGCTCGCCGGAGGTCGCGCGTGATGCGGCCGTGTTGCCGGACGCGTACTTCCTTCTCGCGGCTGCGTACTTTCGCTTGGGGCGCGACGAGGAAGCGCGTGCGCTCCTGGACGCCATGGCCGCGAAACGCCCAGACGCCGAGCCTGACCCGCTTCTCCTTCCGCCCGAAGTCGTCGATGGTTTCGCGGATGCGAAGGGCCGCATTCGCGAGCGCGTGGCCGAGCAGCAGAAGGAGCGCGAGCGCATTCAACGTGAGGCAGCAGAGTCTCGAATACGTGAGAAAACGCTGCTCGCCGCGCGCATCGCAAAGCTTGAGTCCCTTGCGCGCACCGAGACGATTCGTGAGCCCCACAGCCGTTGGCTTGCGGCCGTGCCTTTTGGCGTTGGGCAGTTTCAAAATGGCCACACGGCCCTCGCGTGGATGCTTCTCGTGGGCGAGGGCCTGGCGCTCGTGACCTGCGCAACGACAGTGGTCGTCTACGATCAGGCGATCGACGATGCGTATGCGACGCGCGATCAGCCTGGCGTGTCGCGCCAATACCTCTCGCGGGCGACCACGGCGAAGACCCTCAATCTGGTTTCCGCGATCACGGGGCTTGCGCTGGGCGCAGCGGGACTCGTCGAGTCGCAGGTGAATTTCGTGCCGGAAGTTCGCGTGCAGCGCGATCGAAATACCGACGAGCTGTCGTATGCGATCGGCGTCTCCGGTGCTTTCTAGCGACGCAAAACGAAGGCTCGTTTCGAGAGCTCGTTACGGGATGGGCGCGGGGTGCGTCGCGCTCACGTGCGCATCGAAGACCTCTTGAAGGCGCATGCGCCGTCGTCGAAGGTCGCGCACGTGGCGGCCCGCTTCCAAGGCAATTCGCAGCCCCGCGTCGAGGTCCGCTTCGCTCGAAAACATCTCGTGAGAACCATCGTCGAAGCGAACGTCGTACGCCGCGTCATCGCGCTCGAGGAGTGTTCGAAGCGGCGAGTCGACCACGACGCAGCCCTTGTCGATCATGCACACGTGGGTGCACAGGTCTTCCGCGTCGGCGAGGACGTGCGTGGAGAAGAGCACCGTTCGCCCGAGTCGGTGTTCGTCGGCGATGAGGGCACGAACCTCCGCGCGGCCCACCGGGTCGAGGCCACTCATCGGCTCGTCGAGGATGAGCAGATCGGGCGTTGCAACGATGGCGGCAGCGAGGCCCACGCGCTGCGCTTGACCCTTGGAGAGCGAGGCCGTTGGACGGTCCCAGGCGGTCGATTCGAGCCCCGCGCGCGAGAGCGACTCGGCGGTCGCACGCTCCACGAAGGATGTACCTTGCACGGTTGCCGCGAAGGCGACGATCTCACGCGCGGTTTGATTCGGCGGAAATGATGGCGACTCGGGCATGAAGCCGATTCGCTCGCGCGCACGTCGGCTTGGAACCGGCAGTCCGAACAGCGTAGCGGTTCCCGACGTCGGCGAAAGCAGGCCGAGGAGAACCTTCAACGTGGTGGTTTTTCCCGCGCCGTTCGCACCAAGAAACCCCGTGACCGACCCGGGCGACACGGAGAACGAAACGCCGCGCAGGGCCTCCACACGTCGCCGAAGAAACGGCGTGCGGAAGACCTTCGTGAGGTCGCTTGCGACGACCAGAGCGTCGCGCGAATCACTCATTCGGCGGAGGCATAGGGCCGGGGCCGGGCACACCATCGTACTCGTGAAGCTTGTACTGAATCTTGCGAGCGGAGATGCCGAGGACCATCGCGGCCTTCGAGGTCGAACCGCCGCAGTGTTCGAGCGTGCGCAAGATGGCGTAGCGTTCGAGGTCGTGGATGGTGGAACCCGGAATCGGCGGGACGCGGCGCGGGTCGTCGTGGGGCGCGATGCTCGGAGGCAGGTGGGCCTTGCGCACGCGCGGTCCGTCGCAAAGCACGACCGCGTGTTCGATCACGTTCTCGAGTTCGCGGACGTTGCCGGGCCACGAGTATGCGTTGAAGGCCGCGAGCGCGTCTTCCGCGAGGCCGTCGATCGGCTTTCCGTTTTCGCGCGAGTAACGCTTGAGGAAGAAGCCCGCGAGCGCCACCACGTCGTCGCGACGTTCGCGCAGCGGCGGGAGCTCGATGGTCATCACGTTGAGTCGGTAGAAGAGGTCCTCGCGGAAGGTGCCATTGGCCACCGCCGTTCGAAGGTCTTTGTCCGTCGCCGCGACCACGCGAACGTCCACCTTGACGGGCTCCGTTCCGCCGACGCGTTCGAACGTTTTCTCTTCGAGAACGCGCAAGAGGCGTGACTGGTTGGCGAGGCTCATCTCGTCGATTTCGTCGAGGAAGAGCGTGCCGCCTTCGGCCTGAACGAAGCGTCCTTCGCGACGGGCCACGGCTCCGGCAAAGGCACCCTTTTCGTGACCAAAAAGTTCAGCCTCGAGGAGGCTGTCGTCGAGGGATGCACAATGCACGCGAACGAACGGGTGAGCCGCACGCGGGGAGGCCTGATGGATGGTCTCCGCGATGAGTTCCTTGCCCGTTCCCGTTTCGCCGACCACGAGGGCCGAGGCCTTCGACTGGCCCACTTGTGTGGCGAGTTCGAGCATCTCCTTCATGCGCGCGTCTTGGGTCACGATGTGCGCAAACGCGTTGCGCTCACGGAGTCGCTCACGAAGCTTCATCGTTTCTTGGACCAGCTTTGAGTTTTCGAGCGCACGGTCGATGACCGCCAGCGCCGCGTCGAAGTCGAGGGGCTTCGTGAGGTAATTGTCAGCGCCCCGCTTCATCGCCTCGACGGCGCCGCGAATCGTTCCGAAGGCGGTCATGACGACCACGGAAGCGTGCGGTACCGCGGTCTTCGCCTTCTCGAGAAACGATAGCCCATCGAGTCCCGGCATCTTGAGGTCCGTGACGATGACGTCCGGCACGAAGTCTTCAAGCTTTCCAAGAGCCTTGAATGCGTCGGCTGCGGTCTCGACCGCATAGCCTTCGTCCTTGAGAAGCTCGCCAAAAGCACTGCGAGCATGTGCCTCGTCGTCGACGACGAGAACCCGACCACGACTCTTCATGGACGTGGAATCTGCCATCACGAGCGGATTCGGTCGATGCCCGAGTGCCATGAAGGTCGCGTTCTTTGCCGATCGCCCTATGGAGCGCGTGCGCCGTCCGTTAAGGACGCGGCTCTCACCTTTGGAGGCTTTATGCTGCTCCGTGTCTCCCCGACCCTCGTGCTCGTTAGCGTTTCCTGTGGTCTTGTCGCTGTTCGGGCCTCCGCCGATGATTCGATTCCGTCCGCGCTCCCCGCGTCGGCACCGGTTGTCGAATCGCCGGTTGCCGCGCCGGCCCACGCCCCACAAGGCGTAGCGGCGGCCCCCTCGGCTTCGATTGGGGCCGCTCCGGCCGCGTCGAGCTACTCGACGGACGACTGGTCGGTTCGCGATCGCCTGCTCGCAGAGGCTCCTGCGCTGAGCGGCCTTCCGGGCACGTACCGCGCGACGGACGCCATGCCTGGCGCGCCTGGGCAGTTCCGTTTGGGCGTTTTCGCCGACGGCTACAGCGCGTCGTTCCTTTGCACGTCCGCGCAGCCCTGTCCTTCGGCCACCGGCGGCGCGAAGAGCACCGATTCGACGACGGGGCATTTCGGCACGAGCTTCGCGCTCTCCCTCGGGCTCGCCCAACTTGGCTCCGGAACCCTTGAAGGTTTCGCCGTGACGAGCGCAACGGCCACGAGTGACACGACGGGCAAGCCCTCGCTGCTTCAAGCCCTCGGTGACTCGACCCTCGGTCTGAAGTTCGGCGCTCGCGCCACGCCGGCGTTCGCACTCGGCATTCTTGGTGGCCTCGACCTCGTCAACGGCTCCGGGTCGGTGGGTCTCGACGGCGGGTCAACGGGCGGACACATCACCGCGCTTGCGACCTTCGACGGTCGTGACCTCGAGAGTCCCGCCCCGGTGCGCGTGCTGTTCAATGCAGGATACACGTTTGACAATCGCGGTCACGTGATCGAAGGCACGGAGGCCGCGCGCGGTACTCCGGTTTCGCGCTTCGAGCGCCTTGGCCTCGGCGTCAACCGCACCGATCACGTCGACGTCGCGCTCGCCATTGAAGCGCTGATGGTCAACGACCGCCTTCGCCCCTTCGTCGAAGGCTCGCTCTCCGCGCTCGTCAATCGCCAGGGTTACAAGTGCCTGCGCTCCAATCCAAGCAGCGACAAGTGCTTGGCCGACTCGATGCTCGTGCCCGCTCGCGTGACCTTCGGCTTTCGCGCGCAGCCCCTCGACACGCGCGCGTTCTCGCTCCTCGCAGCGGTGGACGTGGCGGTCGCCGGGTCGTCGGATTTCATCGAAGAGGCACTCCCGATCGCCCCGTGGTCGGTGGGCGTTGGAGCAAGCTGGATCTTCGACGCGCGTGCGCGACCGCCCGTGGTCGTGATGAAGGAAGTGGAGAAAGTCGCGTCCGTTGTAGGGACGAGGGTTCTCGGTCGAAGCGTGGATGCGGTCGGGGGAAAGCCCGTTGGCTTCACGCGTGTTCACGTGCTCTCGCACGAGCGCGACGCCGGTCTTCTTGCGGGGGCCGACGGCGCCTTCCGCACCGACCCGATCGAGGCGGGCCAAATCGAGCTGTTGCTCGAAGCGGACGGTTACAAGGCCGCCCATTGCGCGATCACGTTCCCCGTCATGCCGGAAGGCCAGGCGCCGGCCCTTGAAGTCGCCGCCGACTGTCCTCTTGAGCCGCTGCCCGCAGTCCTTCTCGTCGAAGGCACCGTGCGCGACATGGAGACCGGCGGGCCAATGGCCGACGTCGCCGTTCATGTGAAAGATGCGACCGGCAAGACCCTCGCGGCGACCACGAACGCGACCGGCGACTACAAGGTCGACGGCGTGATGGCGGGCGCGTTCAAAGTCGACGCGGAGCCCGATGGCTACCTCTTCGCGGGCATTTCAGCGGAGGGCAAAGCCCGCACCGAAAAGACCGTGGACATCTACTTGCGCGCGAAGCCGAAGCAGACGCTCGTGACGCTGTCGAAGAACGAAATCACCATCAAGCAACAGGTCCAGTTCGGCGTCGACACCGCGAAGATTCTTCCCGAGTCCTTCGCGCTCCTCGCGGAAATCGCCGACCTCATTGCCCGCACCTCGACGATCAAGCGTCTTGAAGTTCAGGGTCACACGGACAACGCCGGGTCGCCCGACTACAACCAGAAGCTGAGCGACGGACGTTCGAACGCCGTGCGCCAGTGGCTCGTCGATCACGGCATCGACTCGACGCGCCTCGTGGCGAAGGGTTACGGCGAATCGAAGCCGCTCGTGCCGAACCTCACGCCAACGATGAAGTCGAAGAACCGCCGCGTGCAGTTCATCATTCTCGAAGGCCCGCAGGCTCGCTGAACGCGCTCGCCGCACGTCGCGGCATTGGCTTGTTCGTCCTTGGCCGACGCTCCTGAACCGCATCGAAACGTGCGGCTAGGGGCGTCGGCCAAACGGTTTCAACGCGAACGATTCAAACGAGCTGCGCGCTCTTTCCAAGGTGCCTTGCATCCGTCGGCGGCGTGCGCTAGGCCCGAGCGCGTTAGGTTGTGGGTGTTCTCGCGCGAGTCCCCTGGGTTCGCGTTTTTTTTTGCCCCTCCGCTCCTTCTCAATCCGCTCAAGCGACTCAATCCGCTCAAGGTTCAACCAGCACTTGAAAGCCATCTCGCCCGACGAACGAAAGCGCCTCGACGAACTTGTGCATCCCATCGCGGACGCGCACGGAGCCGAGCTCGTGGACGTGGAGTTGTCGAGCGACCGATCAGGCGTCGTGCTCCGCATCGCGCTCGAAAAGAAGGGCGCGGCTGCCGGCAAGTGGACGACCGAGGAAGCGGCGCTCGACCTCGACGCGTGCGCGAAGGTGTCCCGCGACTTGAGCCCAGCCCTCGACGTGAACGAACTCTTCGCGTTTCGGTACCACCTCGAGGTCGGGTCGCCCGGCATCGAGCGCGCCCTCCGAACGCTCGCCGACTACGACCGTTTCACAGGCAAAGAAGCCAAAGTGAAACTTCGCGGCACGCTCGCCGGCCAGAAGATGGTGCAGGCCAAGTTGCTCGGCGTCGCCGGTGACCTGGTGCGCATTGAAGAAGGCCCGCGCACCCACGAGCTACCACTCAGCGCCATCGAAAGCGCTCGTCTGGTTTTTTCCTTCGGTCCAGCGCCCAAACCGGGCAAGACCGCGAACCCCAAGAAGCAGAAGAAGCAGTCCTAAAGAGGAACCATGGCTACCGCGCAGTCGACCAACGCTTCCGACACGACGCTCAATCTCATTCAAGCCATCGACGTGGTGGCGAAAGAGAAGGGCCTCGACCGAGGACGTCTTGTGGCGACCGTCGAAGAGGCGATCCTCAAGGCGGCGCAGAGCGTCTTCGGTGCAAACCGTGAGCTCGAGGCAAAGTTCAACGAGGTCACCGGTCAGATTGACCTCTTCCAGTACATGCTCGTGGTCGAAGAACTCGACGACGACGAGCGTGAAATTTCCCTGGAAGACGCCAAGAAATACGGCCTCGACGCCGAGCTCGGCGAAGAACTCGGTTTCCAGATCTTCTGGCACCCCAAAGACGCGCGCGACGCGATGAAGCAAGACGCGGAGTACGGCGATCTTCTTCAAGTGAAGCAGGCCCGCGCGGCCTTCGGTCGCATCGCGGCGCAGACCGCGAAGCAGGTGCTCATTCAGCGCGTTCGCGACGAAGAGCGCGACATCATTTTCAACGAGTACAAAGACAAGAAGGGCGAGCTCATCAAGGGCATCGTCCGCCGCATCGAGCGCGGAAACGCGTTGGTCATCGACCTCGGCAAGACCGAAGCGATCATGCCCCTCAAGGAGCAGACCCCGCGCGAGAAGTACAACGCCGGCGAGTCGATCACGGCGCTGCTCAAGAGCCTCGACAAAGAGTCGAAGGGTCCGCAGGTTCTCCTCTCCCGCCAGGACGCAGGCCTCGTCGAGAAACTCTTCGAGCAAGTCGTTCCTGAAATCTACGATGGCATCGTCAAGATCGTCGCCGTGGCGCGACAGGCTGGCTCACGCACCAAGATCGCCGTCATGAGCCGCGACACGGACGTCGACCCGGTCGGCGCATGCATCGGCATGAAGCGCAGCCGCCTCAACGAAGTGATGCAAGAGCTTCGCGGCGAAAAGATCGACATCGTTCCCTACGATCGCGATCCGGCTCGTTTCGTTTGCGCGGCCATTCAGCCCGCCGAAGTCAACAAGGTCATCGTCGACGAGGCCGGCGGTCGCATGGAGCTCGTGGTGAGCGACGACAAGCAGTCCCTCGCCATCGGTCGCCAAGGCCAAAACGTTCGTCTCGCTTCGCAGCTCACGGGCTGGAAGCTCGACATCATCAGCGAGACCAAGTTCCGCGAGCTCGAGGAGACCTCGGTCTCGAATCTCCAAAAGATTCCGGGCGTCAAGGAGCCTCTCGCTCGCAACTTCTTCCGCATGGGCTTCCGCACGATCGAAGAGATCGCGGACGCGTCCATCGACGAGATCACCGGCGCCGCCGAACTCGACGACGCAACCGCCGAAAAGCTGCGTGATGCAGCCATCGCGATCGTCGACGGAGAAGGTCAGGGCTGATCACATCGTGAGTGCTGCTCGTTCGTCGTCGGCCCCGAAACGCACGTGCGTGGGTTGCTCGGAGCCTGGTGCTCCAAGTGATCTCGTAACGTTGCGCTTGGCGCCGACGCCGGACGGCGGTGTCGTGGTGCTCGTCGGCACGCAAGCCGGATCGACGGGGCGTGGAGCCCATGTGCACCCGCGCGTGGAGTGCCTCGATCGCGCGGTCGAGGGACGTCTTTCGAAGGCGTTTCGACGCGAAGTTCGCGTGTCGGCGGCGGAGCTCGGCGAAGCCATTGGCCAGCGCGAGGCTCGACGCATCGAGGGACTGATCCTCACGGCGATTCGTACGCGCAAGGTGGCGTTCGGTGCGGACGCTTCAGCCGAAGCGCTGTCGCACGGAGCGCTCGTCGTTGCGGCGAAAGATGCGGGACGCTTGGTGGACCACCAGCCGTTCCGTGGCGCTCGCGAGAGTGGTCGACTTATATTCTGGGGGGACCGTGCTCAACTCGGTTCTTTCACCCGGCGGGAATCGTTGGCCGTGCTAGCGGTCACGTCTCCCTCGCTCGCACAAGCTCTGAGGCACGCCCATGCGGTCGTGTCCGCTTTCGCTCCCGCGTACGTCGCGGCATCTCGGTGAGGAAAAATGCAGGCTGGAGGTTCGATGAACAAGGTTCGCGTCTACGAGGTTGCCAAGCAGTTGGGCCTCGATCCAAAGGCTGTCGTCGCCTTGTTCCAGCAGCTCGGCGTGAGTGATGTGAAAAACCACATGAGCTCCGTCGACAACGATTCCGTCGAGCGCGTCAAGCGCCATTTGGAGAAGCCGAAGGCCTCTGCTGAACCTGCCGCAGCCGGTGACGAACAGCGCATCCGCCCCACGGTCGTGAAGCGCAAGGCGCGCCCAACCGAAGGACTGGTGCCTACGGCATCTGCGTCGTCGGCGAGCCTCGCGGACGCGTCTGGGGGTGGGCACGTCGCGGAATCCGCGCCGAGTTACGGCCAACTTCCCTCGGCACCGCCGAGCGCACAAGACATGGCGGCTTACGCGGAAGCGCCCGCACCAAAGCCAAGCGTTCGTGAGGTCGCAGCCGCGGTCGCACCGATCGCAGCACCCAGCGTTCGCGACGTGGCCCCGGCCGCACCTCCGAGCAAGCACGACATCGCCCCCGGGCCGTCGCACGACATGCAGAATACACCCATCGCCGCGACGTCCGAAGTCGCCGCACCGCCAGCGCCTGTCGCTGTCCAGGCTCCCGTTCCTGCCCCCGCTCCTGTTCCGGTCGCCGCAGCGCCAGCGCCCCAGCGTCCGATGCCGCCGCGCACCGGGCCGGTCGTCATGCCTGCCGCTCCATCGCCTGTGCGTCGTGAGCAGCACGGCCCCGGGTCGTCGTCGATGCGTCCGTCGAACGCGCCAAAAACGGGCGTTGAATATTGGACGGGGCGCCCCGGTGTCCCGATGCCTGCGCCAACGGCTGCCGGTCGTCCCGGTGCCGGTTCGGCCATGGGGCCGCGCCGCGTTCAGTTCGAGACGCGCGGTCCTGGTGGAGCGCCCATCGGCTCGCCGGGTCAAGGACTCCGTCCAGGCATGCGACCGGGGCAAATGCCTTACGGTCGCGGGCCGCAGGGTGGTCGCTTCGGCGGACCTGGTGGCGGCAAAGGCCGCAACAGTCCTCCGAGCATGCTCGCTTCCTCGAAGCGCGCACCGAACCCGCTCGACATGGCCGCGCACAAGCGCGTCATTCGCATCGAAGAGAACGTCACGCTGCAAAGCCTTGCGGCGAGCATGTCGCTGAAGTCCACCGAGGTGCTGATGAAGCTCCTCTCGATGGGCATGACCGGCGTCCACATCAACTCGCGCCTCGACGCGGACACTGCGAAAATCCTCGCGTCCGAGTTCGGTTGGGAAGTTGAAGACGTGGCTGTGAGCGACGAAGAGTCGCTGGCCGCAGCCCGTGGCGAGAAGGTCAAAGACGACTCCACCGACCTCGAGCCGCGCGCTCCGGTCGTCACCGTCATGGGTCACGTCGACCATGGCAAGACGTCGCTCCTCGACCGCATCCGTCGTTCGAACGTGGCCTCCGGTGAAGCCGGCGGCATCACGCAGCACATCGGCGCCTACAAGGTGCTGACGTCGCAAGGGACCCTCGTGTTCCTCGATACGCCGGGCCACGAAGCCTTCTCCGCGATGCGCGCCCGCGGCGCTTCGGTCACCGACATCGTCGTCTTGGTCGTAGCGGCCGACGACGGCGTGATGCCGCAAACTCGCGAAGCCGTGAACCACGCGAAGGCCGCGAAGGTTCCAATCATCGTCGCTGTCAACAAGTGCGACAAGCCTGGCGCCGACCCGGAGCGCGTTCGCCGCGAGCTGCTCGAACTCGGACTCATGTCCGAAGAGTGGGGCGGAGAAACCATCTTCGTCAACGTGTCGGCTCAAACCGGCGACGGCGTGGACACGCTCCTCGAGAGCATCGGCGTTCAGTCCGAAATTCTCGAACTTCGTGCGAGCCCGACGAGGCCTGCGACAGGCACCGTCATCGAAGCTCTCCTCGACCGCGGTCGTGGCCCTGTGGCCCGCGTCCTCGTGCAAGAAGGCACGCTCAAAGTCGGCGACTTCGTCCTCGCGGGCATGGGTTTCGGCAAAGTCCGAGCCATGACGAACGAGCACGGCAAGCAAGTGCAAGAGGCCGGCCCGTCAACGCCTGTCGAAGTCCTTGGCCTCTCCGACGTTCCGAACGCAGGCGATCCCATCGACGTCGTTCGCGACAACAAGAAGGCTCAGGAAATTGCGGAGCAGCGCAAGGCGAAGGCTTCGCGCAGTCTCATTCCGGCCAGCGCAAAGGTGTCTCTCGAAGAGCTCTCGAAGCGCATCAGCGAGCAGGCGCAGTGCGAACTTCGCATCATCATCAAGGGTGACGTGCAGGGCTCTGTCGAAGCGGTGGCCGAGGCTCTCGGTCGTCTCTCCGGCGAAAAGGTCAAGCTCACGATCGTCCACTCGGCGGTCGGTGCCATCACCGAAGGCGACGTGAATCTCGCCAGCGCCGCACGCGCCATTCTCGTCGGGTTCAACGTTCGTCCGGCTGGCAAAGCCGCGGCGCTCGCCGACGAAAGCCGCATCGAGATTCGCCTTTACTCGATCATCTACAACGCCGTCGACGACGTGAAGTCCGCGATGGAAGGCCTCCTCCCGCCAACGCTCGTCGAACGCAATTGCGGCAAGGCCGAGGTTCGCGCGGTGTTCAAGCTCAAGGTCGGAACCATCGCCGGTTCCTACGTTGTCCAGGGCACCATGAAACGCGCGGGCAAAGTCCGTGTCGTTCGCGATGGCGCCGTTGTCCAAGACGGAAAAATGGGCGCTCTCAAGCGCTTCAAGGACGACGTCAAAGAGGTCGCCGAAGGCTTCGAGTGCGGCATCTCCATCGACTCGTTCATCGACTTTCGCGAAGGCGACTTCATCGAGTGCTACGAGATCGAAGAGGTCAAGCAGTCGCTCTGATCGCCCTTATCGAAGGAACGCAAGTCGATGGTTGCCACCGATGGACGTCGGCCTGCACGGGTCGCCGAGCGAATTCGTGATGTGCTTGCGGAGGTTCTCGCCCGTGTGGTCAACGACCCGCGGTTGCGAGGACTCTCCGTGACCAGCATGGAGATCACCGACGACCTGCGCATGGTTCGCGTCGGCGTGCGCACGATCGAAGCGACCGTGCCCGAGGCGAGACGCAAGGAAATCATCAAGGGTCTCGAAAAGGCCCTTGGTGTGATTCGTCGTGAACTCACCACGCGTGCGCAGCTTCGGTTCGCGCCGGAGCTACGTTTTCACTACGACGCAGGCGGCGACGCGCAGACCCGCGTGGACGAGATCCTCGCGGAGATCGCGGTCAAGCGTACGGGCGACGCAGGCTGACGCGGCCTGACGCACGCCGGGCGCGAGCCTATCTCGCTAAGACGCGGGTGACGCGTCCACGTCGGCGGGCCGCACGCTGGCAGCAGCGCTTGGCAGCACCGCGGGCACCGGCGGCAAGTCGATGAGGAACGTTGTTCCACGTCCGAGTTCGCTCTCGACGGAGATCTGTCCGCCAAGGGCTTCGACGAGGTGTTTCACGATGGCGAGACCGAGGCCTGTGCCGCCTTGGTCCCGCGACCGACCTGGATCGACGCGGTAGAAACGCTCGAAGATGCGAGGCAACTGCTTCGCGGAAATGCCGGGGCCCGTGTCGGCGACCTCGAGGCGTGTCCTTCCGTCGACGATGCGCGAGCGCACGCTCACGGTGCTGTCGGGGCAGTACTTGATCGCGTTCTCGATGAGGTTCGTGAGAATTTGTTCGAGCGCACGGGGGTCGCACCATACGCGCGGATGCATGGCGTTCGCCTCGTTCATCAAGCGAACATTTCGAGCGGCGGCGCGTTCGCGGAAGAGCGCGATCACGGGTGCAGCCACCGTCGACGCCTCGACGGGCTCTTGGTTGAAGTTGTATTGCTTCGCTTCGATCCGCGAGAGAAAAAGCAGGTCGTCGATGCACGCCTGAAGGCGGGCCGCGTTGCGCTCGATCATGTCGATGAAGCGAAGGGCCGACGTCGGATCGCTCTCGACCGCGCCTCGCAAGGTTTCGGCGGCCGAGCGAACGGCGGTCACGGGTGTGCGCAATTCGTGAGACACGTTCGCCACGAAGTCCCGACGAAGACTTTCGAGTCGCCGCACCTCGGTCACGTCGAAGAACACCGCAACTTCGCCGCCTCGCGTGCCGAGGAGTTTCGACGCGTGGACGAGGACACGCCGCGGCTTGATGCCCGGCAGATCGAGCTCCGCGACCGAGGAGCCTTTCTTTCGCGCGTCATCGAAGAGCGGGCGGAGCTCCGCCTTGTCCACGGCTTGTGAAATGGGTCGCCCGATGGCGTCGCTTCCGATGAGAAGCATCTCGCGAATCGCGCGATTGAAGAGCTGCAAATTGCCGTCCCGATCGGTCACGAGAACGCCCTCTTGCATCCCTTCGAGTAGGCCGCTGAGGAGGTCTGTTTCGGCGCGCAATCCTTCCATCGCGGCGGAGAGTTCGGTGGCGAGTTTGTCGAGGGCGCGTCCGAGTTCCGAGAGCTCGTCGGTGCCGCGCAGACCGGAGCGAACGGAGAGGTCGCCGGAGGCCATGCGATTGGCCGTGACGGTGAGCGAGCGCACGACCCGCGCGATGGACGAAGCTGCGGAAGCGGAGAGCGCGACGGCGAGTCCGATCGCCACAAGGGCCGTCACGAAAACGAGCCGCGTGACCGCATCGGATTCGAGTTGCACTTCGTTCGAGGGAAGCGCGCAGCGCACGACAATCGGCTTCTTGCCCGGGCGATCGACGCGCCTGGCGACGTAGGTGAACGGCTGTCCGACCGTGGAGCTCGACCTCTTGTCCGTGCCCATTCCGTCGCGAAACGCGGCCACAACCTCCGGGCGGCGACCGTGGTTTTCCGCCTTCGAGAGCGCTTCTTCGTCGAGCCACGAATCGCCAAGAAGAGCGCCGTCCGTGTCGATGACCGAGACGCGAACGTTCATCGCCTCCGCAAGCTCGTCCGCGAATGCGTCGTCGGTGACGGGCGCGCGCAACACGGCGAAGCGTGCAACCTCCACCAATCGGTGAAGGTCCGCTTCGGCGTGCGCGTCGATGCGATGGCCAACCCCGCGTGAGGTTTGCAGCGCAACCACCGCGAGGACGATGAGCGAGAGCCCGAGGGAGAGAACGAAGAAGCGTGTCTGAAGGCGCACGGTGGTTTCGCTAGCCTGCCATCGTGACGTTTCGATGGCAGCTGTTGCGAATCGTCAGCGGCTCAAACGCGTTCGGCTTGGGCGATGCACGTCGCGATGCTCGAGAGCGCGCCGCGAATGCGCTCTTCGCTCGAGGCGTAGCTGAGGCGCAGGTAGCCCGGTGCACCGAAGCCTGAGCCCGGCACGCCGGAAACGTGAGCGACGTCGAGGAGCCACCCTGCGACGTCTTCGTCGTTCGCGAGGACGCCTTTCGGCCCCTTGATGCCATAGAGGCCGCGCACGTCGGCGAAGGCGTAAAAGGCACCCTCCGGCATGCGGCAGGTCACGCCCGGAAGCGCGTTGAGCCCGTCGACCATGACGTTGCGGCGCTTCTGAAACGCGTCGCGCATCTCGGTGACGACGCCGATAGGGCCCGCAAGCGCAGCCTTCGCCGCATGTTGAGCCACGGCGGTGGGGTTCGTCGTCGACTGCCCTTGGATGGTGTCGATGGCCTTGATGAGCTTGGGGTGAGCGATGGCCCATCCAATGCGCCAGCCCGTCATTGCCCACGTCTTCGACACGCCGTCGACGACGATGATGCGGTCTTTCATATCGGGCGCGAGGGCCGCAAACGACACGTGCTCAAAGCCGTCGTAGACGAGCTCGGCGTAGATCTCGTCTACGATGATGTAGCAGTCGTGCTTGCGGAGAACGGCCGCGAGTCCTTCGAGTTCCGCGCGCGAATAGGCCGACCCGGTGGGGTTCGAAGGCGTGCAGAGTACAATGGCTTTTGTCTTCGGCGTGAGCGCGGCTTCAAGCTGCGCAGGCGAGAGACGGAATCCCGATTCTTCGGTGGTCACGACGACGACGGGCGTCGCGCCGACCATGCGAACTTGCTCGGGATACGACACCCAGTATGGCGCAGGAATGATGACCTCATCGCCTGCCTCGTAGAGCGCGAGCGCGAGGTTGAAGAGCACGTGCTTGGCACCAACGCCGACGATGATGTTCGCAGGCGTGACCTCGAAGCCGCGGCGTTCCTTGCAGAATGCAGCGATAGCTTCCTTCAGCGGAGCGATACCGGACACGGCCGTGTACTTGGAGCAGCCCGCGTCGATCGCAGCCTTCGCCGCATCAAGGACGAACTTCGGCGGATCGAAGTCGGGCTCGCCGACACCGAAGGAGAACACGTCGACCCCTTTGGCTTTCAGGTCCGCGGCACGCGCGTTCATCGCAAGGGTAATGCTGGGGGCAACGACGGAAAGACGCTCGGCAAACGGACGCATGGGAACCTCCAAGGGCCGCGACTGTGCCCCGAGTCGCGCCGCGGAGCAAGCAGCATAACGCGTCGAGTCACTCGGCAAACGGAGGGATTCACTTGGAAAACGCGCCGAGGTGAAGCGCCCGATGGCACCCAGCGACGCCGCGGGGTAAGGTCCCGGCCCCATGAGCGACACGCCCGTTCGCCGCACCTCCCTCCATGCCGAGCACGTGCGCCTTGGCGCCCGCATGGTCCCCTTTGCCGGATGGGAAATGCCCATTCAGTATTCAGGCATCGTCGACGAACACAACGCGTGCCGCAACGCCGCGGGTCTCTTCGACGTGAGCCACATGGGCGAGCTTGAGCTCTCCGGTCCTCTCGCAGGCGACGTCATCAACGAGCGCATCACGAACGACGCGAGCAAGCTGCAACCGGGGCAGGCGCTCTACACGTGCTGCTGCCAAGAGAGCGGCACCGTCCTCGACGACCTCATCATCTACCGCGCAGGCGCCGAAGCGTGGATGGTCGTGTGCAACGCGTCGAACCGGGACAAGATCGTGGGCGTCTTCGAAGCCGCATCGAAGGGGCGCTGCGAGTTTCGTGACCGAAGCGACGCCACCGCACTCATCGCACTGCAAGGTCCAAAGGCCTTCGACATTCTCGACCGTGCGGGCGCAGACGCCGCGAAACTTCGCGAACTCAGGCCCTTCGGTTTCCGTGACGCGGTTGTGTGCAATCTGCAGACAACCGTCGCGCGCACGGGATACACGGGCGAAGACGGCGTCGAGATCTTCGTCGGGTGGGACGACGCGCCTGCGCTGTGGAGCCAACTGCTCGCGCTCGGAGCGGACCTCGGCCTGAAGCCGGTGGGTCTCGGCGCTCGCGACACGCTCCGCATGGAAGCGAAACTCCCGCTTTACGGCCAGGAGATCGACGACACGATTCATCCGCTCGAGGCCGGTCTTGGCTGGGTCGTGAAGCTCGACAAGGGCGAGTTCGTTGGCCGTAGCGCCCTCGTTGCCGCCAAAGAAAAAGGCTCTCCGCGCAAGCTCGTCGGCTTCGAGATGACGGGCCGAGGCATTGCGCGCCACGGCTACGAGCTCCTCGACACGTCGGGAAACGTGGTGGGCCTCTGCACGAGCGGCAGCCCATCACCGACCACGGGCAAGAACATCGGCATCGGCTACCTGCCTGTCGAACTCGCCGGCATCGGAACGCCGTTCCTCGTGAACTGCCGAGGCAAACATATCGAGGCGGTGGTCGCGAAGACCCCGTTCATCACCAAGAAGCGCCCCTCTTCCACCAGCGTTTGACGACGGAATTTCCTCATGAGCACGAACGACCTCCCCGCCGATTGCCAATTCACCAAGGACCACGAGTGGGCCCGCACCGAGGGCGCCGATCTCGTCGTCGGCATCACGCGCTTCGCCGTCGAGCAGCTCGGTGACATCACCCTCGTGTCCCTCGACGTGAAGGTTGGCGCGCACATCGACGAGGGCAAGGCGTTCGGAACCATCGAGTCCGTGAAGACCCTGAGCGATCTTTACGCGCCCGTGTCCGGCACGATCACGAAGGTCAACGGCGCGCTCAACGACAAGCCCGAGCTCGTGAACGACGACTGCTACAACGCCGCTTGGATGATCGCGATCACCCCGGACAGCCCCGACGCCGCGAACGCGCTCCTCGACCGCGCCGCATACGCCGCGCATTGCGACGCGCAGCACTGACGAGCAAGTGGGTGATGGATGAAACGGCTGCCTTTAAACGGGTAGCCGTTTTCCTTTTGCCGGCTGCGCAACGGCTTTGGTGGGTAGTACCACAAATACTCCCGCTCCGACGATGGCAAGCGCCCCCGCCACCGCTCGGGGCGCGAGGGATTCTCCGAGCACGAGCACGCCGAGCAGCAACGCGACGATGGGCTCCGCGAAGGTGAGCACCGCGCTGTGCGCCGTGGGAATGAGGCGCAAACCTGTGATGAACGCGATGCCGCTCGCCGCTCCGATGGTCAGGGCCGCAACCGCGAGCACGGCAAAAGTTCCGCTGCTCGTTCGCTCCCACGCGCTGGCGCTCGTGAATGCGATGAGCAGGGGTGTCGCCACGAAGCCGTGCAGCGCCATCACTTGCGCGCCCGTGAACGCATGGCCGATGCGACGGTTCAGGAACACGTTCCCTGCATACGCGAAGGCGCTCGCGACGCCGAAGAGCGACCCGACGACCGCATGGTGATCGAGCGTGGCGGCCCAGGGGTTCAGAATGAAGAGGAGCCCGATGAAGGCTGCGATCGCCGCGACCACTGCGCGCGGGTGACGGGGCTCACGGTTGACGATCGGCGCGAAGAGCGCGACGAGAATTGGCGCGAGGTAGTGGGTCGACACCGCAAGCGCCACGGTCGTCGTGCGGTAGGCCTGAAAGAAGAACCACGCGTTCGCCGCATCGGTGATGCCGAGAAAAACAAGCGCAACGACCGCGCCACGAGGAGCTGCTTGTAGATTGCACCCACGAAGACTCGGCACGGTGGCCAGCGTCGTGAGGCCCATGAGCGCAGCGGACCAGACGGCCGCATCGACGGGTCCGAATCGTTCGGCCACGCGCAACAAGAACGGCCAAAGACCCCAGCTGGCCGCGGCACCGAGGACGAGCGCGTATCCGGCAATCGATGGCTTCACGAACGGGCGAGCTCACGAAGGCGCGCGACGAGCTGAAGCGCCTCCATCGGCGTGAGTCGATCGACGTCGACGGCGCTGAGCGTGTCGAGGGCGGAACGTTGACCAGACGATACAGACGGCACGGCGAAGAGATCGAGCTGCGGCGCAGCGGGCTTGGCGCCCTTTTTCCCAGCGCTCAACGGCGCGGGTGCTGCGGCGGACGGACCCGCTTCGAGCTCCGCGAGAATGGCTTGGGCGCGCGCGAGGACGGGCTCCGGAAGACCGGCCAAGCGCGCACACGCAACGCCGTAGCTGCGCGACGCGGCCCCTTGCTGAAGCCTGTGCAGAAAGACGATCGAGCCCTCTTGCTCGCGCGCTTGCACGCTGAAGTTCGCGACCGCCGAGCCACCTTTTCCGAGCTCCGTGAGCTCGTGGTAATGTGTGGCGAAGAGCGCCCTGCACCCGATGGCGCCCTCCAAGTGCTCGGCGACAGCCCAGGCGATGGAGAGTCCGTCGTAGGTGCTCGTGCCGCGGCCGATCTCATCGAGGACCACAAGCGATCGGCGCGTGGCGCGCTTCAACACTTGGGCGGTCTCTTTCATTTCGACCATGAACGTCGACTCGCCACGAGCCAAATTGTCGCTCGCACCCACGCGCGTCAGGATGCGATCGACGAGACCAATGTGCGCCTTCGTCGCGGGGACATACGACCCCATCTGCGCCAAAAGTGTGCAGAGTGCAACCTGTCGCAAGAACGTGCTCTTGCCCGCCATGTTGGGGCCCGTCACGAGCCAGAGGCGCGCGGCCTCGGCATCGCGGGCGGCGGCATCAAGGCTCACGTCGTTCGGCACGAAGCGGCCCCGCGCGGCGAGCGCTTCAACGACCGGATGGCGCGCAGATTCCAAGGAAATAACCAAGGATTCGTCCACCACCGGGCGCACCCAGTTTTCGTCGACGGCAACCTCGGCGAGGGTCGAGGCCACGTCCCAACGCGCCAGCACCGAGGCCACGCGCCGGAGCTCATTGCCCGCCCGTGCCACGAGCTCGACGAGACCTTTGAAGATTTCCTCTTCGCGTTTGGCCGAGTCTTCTTCGGCGTGCGCGACGTCGTCGGCGAGCTTCTCGAGTTCCTCGGTGATGAACCGTTCACCGCTCGCGACCGTTTGCTTGCGTCGCCACTCTTTCGGAACGCGATCGAGATTCGACTTCGTGGCCTCGATGTACCAGCCGAAAACCCTCGTGTAGCGAACCTTGAGGCTGCCGATTCCGGTCTCCTCTCGCAGGCGTGACTCGAGCTCGGCCAGCATGCGCGTGCCGTCGTTCATCACAAGGCGCGCGCGATCGAGGTCCGCGTCGAAGCCTTCGAGGATCGCGGGCGCATCGCCGAGACGCGCCGGAGCCTCAGCGCGAATGGCGCGTCCGAGAGCGTCCGCAAGAACAGGAAACGTTTCAAGTCCCTCGCGCTCGTAGCGTTCGTCGCCCTCCGCGAGAATGCGATGCACGTCGAGATTGGCGGAGCCGTCGAACGCCGTTGCCAGGTGAGGAAGCGCCGCAAGCGAACGCGCCAGTTGAAGCAAGTCGCGCGGATTGGCCCGTCCGAGCTGGCACTTCGTTGCGAGGCGTTCGAGGTCGGCGACGTCGTCGAGACGCAGGCGAACCTGTCGCCGCACGGGTCCGTTCGTCAGAAAGAATTCGACCGCGTCGTGGCGACGGCGCACGGTGGCGAGGTCCGTGGAAGGTGCAAGCAATCGGCGCCGAAGGAGTCTCGCACCGGGCGCGGTCGCGGTCCGATCGAGGCGCGAAAGCAGGGTCGCATCGGTGCCGCCGGAGAGCGTGCGCACGAGCTCCAAGTGGCCCTGGGTCGTTTCGTCGAGAACGAGCGTGTCGGTGAGCGCGTAAGCGACCACGCGTCCGATGTGAGGCAAACGCCCGCCTTCGGCCTTGCGGGCCTGCGCGAGAACGTACGCCGCGGCCTCCTCGCGCAAGGCGTCGCCCGCCACGTCGGCCACGTCCGGAAGCGCTCGAAAGAGTTCCGCACGGTCCCCAACGGTGAGCGCGATGGGCTCTCGCACCACGAGTCGAGGTCGCAGGCTTTTGACGACTGCGGCGAGGTCTTGCGCGTCGCTGTTCGCGATGAGTTCCCGCGGTTCAAGACGCGTGAGCTCTGCAAGCATCGTCGCTTCATCGCGGGAGCTCGTCGTGCGCAGCTCCCCCGTGGTGGCGTCGAGGGTCACGAGGGCAAAACCAGCGTCGGACTTCACGAGGCCCGCAAGGAGCAGATCTTCACGCGCGGCGATGCCCGCATCGTCAAACGGCATCGCGGGCGACACGACGCGCACGACTTCGCGCGGAACGATTCCCTTGCAAAGCGCCGGGTCCGCCATCTGCTCGCAAAGCGCCACGGAGAAGCCGCGCTCGACGAGCTTCTGCACGTACGCGCTCGCCGCATGATGCGGAATGCCCGCCATCGGGACTTCGTCTGCGGCGCCCTTATTGCGGCTCGTGAGCGTGAGGTCGAGCTCGCGCGCGGCGGTGACTGCGTCGTCCCAAAAGAGCTCGTAGAAGTCACCGAGCCTGAAGAAAATCAGGGCTTCCGGGTGCGCGTCCTTCGCTGCAACGTACTGCTTCATGACGGGCGTGAGCCCGGAACGATCGATCGCAAACGCCATGGGCGAAACTCAGAGGTACGGGGTCGCCGCGAAGGCCATCGTCGAGAGATCGAAGACCACGATTCCGCGCGCGCCCGAGTCGACAATGGCGAGCTGACCGAACGCGTCGAGCGAAACGATCTCCGACAGGAGCACGTTGACCGTTCCCGAACTGAGGCCCGCAGAGGTCATGTCCCAGACGTAGGGAATGAATTGCCCGCGTGTAGAGAACTGCCATAGCCAGCCGCGTTGACTTGGGTTTTCCCCGGCCCAGAGCACGAACGCGAACGACGGGTTGCGGTACGCCAAGGGGCTTCGACGGTTTGGGGCGGCGACGCTCGTGCCCGCGGCGGGGCGCGGAACTTCGAGGGCTCGTGAGTTGAGAAGGCGATCGGACGCGTCGCACGAGAGCACGCACGCGCTGTCGCTC
>CAIQDA010000025.1 GCA_903870415.1 uncultured delta proteobacterium | reverse complement strand
GGGCCCACGGCGTTCGCAACGGCGAGAACTTCTGCCCCCGGACCGCTCGTTACAACAAGCGCACGCTGCCCCTCTTCGAGAGCGAGTTCCCGCACCAAGTCGAGGTGGTACGGGCGAAAACGCGGCATCCATTCGGTGACGTAACGGTCAGCGGCTCGGTTCCACGGCGTTGCCATGGTTTCCGGTATTAGGCGCGATGCGGCGAAGGCTCAAGGTCGCGTCTGCGTATCGCGGACATTTTCTCCGAAACACACCGTCAGCGGAACGCGCGCCGGACGCAGAGGAGTGAACGGCATGTCACCGGCAAACAGGAACCGCCCGGAGGTTCGTGCGATCGGGCGATGGCGTCACTTCGTCGAACCATTCGCTCGTCACGAAGGGCCCGCCGCCAAGGTACGGCGTGCATTTGAAACGGGCGTAGCTCTTGCCCGCCCACACGAGGCTTGAAGGCTGAACCCCAGGTTCGCCGAAATGATCGACACGCAAGTCCGCATCGCGATCGACGCGGCCGTTTTGATTCGCGTCGACGTAGAGGCCAAAACGGTCGTCGCCGTTGAAGTTCACGATGCCCGGGAGTTGCTGGTCGCAGAGCGAAGGCGACGTCGCGGTGCCGTTGCACAGCGTGAGGACGGCGTTCGGTGCAAGCGTTCCCGTCAGCATCACCTGACCGTTGCAGTAGGCGTTTCCGTTGCTCTCGAGGCACACGCCATAACGCGACAGATCGATCGTGCGGCTGCTCGGGTTCCACACCGAAACGGCTTTGAAATACGCGGCCTCGACGAGGCGCGAGATGAGGAGAACCTCGTCGCTCGAAACGCCCGCTTGGCACTGACCACTGCGGCACGCGAGGCCGTAACCGCAGAAGGCTCCATCGGCTTTCGTCGCCACCGCGGTGCATTGCGGCAGTCCGGCATCGTTGCAGCGGAAAGCGCCGACCGCGCACGGATCGAGGAGCGTGCACGCGCCCGAACCTCCGCCGCACGTCGACGCGGCGTTTGCATCGGCGAGGGATCCCGCATCGGGCAACGACGCATCCGTGGGCGATCCGTCTGGCGACGACGCGTCGAACGCGAGCGCCGCATCGTTGTCGCTCACCACCGAGGCATCGGACACGGCGCCTGCATCGGTCGCTGCCGCATCGCGAACCACCGCGGGAGGAGCGACCTCGATCGACGACTCACCGGAGGAGCCGCATGCGGCAAGGACGAGGAGCAACGGAGCGCACGAGGTGGGGGCGATTTTCGCGGCGATATTCATGGCGATCTTCGTGAGACGTTGTCCGCTAGCGTGCCACGGGGGCGGCCCGGCGTCGATCGTCGGACTTCGGCGATTCACGACAAACGAAAACGCGCAGGCTCGAAACCTACGCGTGAACGTCACCTGCGGAGAGGGCGGGAATCGAACCCGCGGTAGGGTTTCCCCTACGCTCGCTTAGCAAGCGAGTACCATCGGCCACTCGGTCACCTCTCCTAAGAGCCCCGAAGGTGTAGCGGCTCGCTCGTCCGGTTGCAACGCCTAAGCGGCGCGAGGCGCGGTCAGCGCCAGTTTGAAGGTCGCGAAAGCTGACGAATCTTCTTCCGGAGCTCGTCGTCGATCACGGTCGGATCGAACTGGATGGCGAGGCCAGGAAGCGCCGGGCTCACATCCCAGCTGCGCGACCAAACGGTCACCGCACGATGCGACGTGGGGGCCGGGAGAATGTCGCGGAATTCGAGGTCGATGTGAACCTTGCCAGGAGGCGGGCTCTGCATGAACACGAAGGCGCCGGCCATGCTGATGTTCAGCGCGTTGCCGACACGCCAGTCGCTCTCGCCGTCGCAATGAATGCGCACGCGGCACTCGTAGTTCACGCGGATGAAGCGGCGCTTGTAGCGCGGATGACGCCAGCTCGAGTCGTCGGACATCATGCCGTCGAGAGCCACCGCGAGCGATTCGTTGTGCCGCGGCTCCGAGCAAATGACCGAGACGCTTCCGTCGGGAGCGGTGCGGCAGCGCGCCACGGGCCACGCCATCTCGAGGTTGAGGAGCGGGTTCATCACCGCAGCTCCGACCCTCACGCTCGTCATGATGTCGACGAGCACGCCCTGAGGCGGCGTGTCGGAAGCCTCCATGAAGAGGTCGTCGATGTTGTCGACAAAGCGAATGCGCTCGCCCCACTTTTCGCAGTGGGGCCTGTACATCGCTTGGCGTTCTTCGAGGCACAACACGAAGACGCGCGAACCGATTCGTTCGTCGCTCATGCGAGCGTAACCTCTGCGGGAGTCGCGTCCTCACACACCATTTGCCCGAGAATCGCACCGTCTTGCGGCCACGTCGACGGTCTTTCGACGGTTGATGAAAAGCATATTTGACCAGGCAAGTTGCAGGGGTTCAGCGGACACCTGAAGGCGTCGCGCAGGACTTTCCGGCGTTTGCCTTCTGCAAGTGAGCCCGAAGAGGCGCGAAGTAGTCGAGGATCGCGGTGGCATCGGCCCCCTTCTCCCCAAGTTGCGCCATCGCCTCCTGCCATGGCTTCGATGCGCCGAGCGCGAGCATCGCCTTCAGCTTGTCGCCCGCGGCTTTGCTGCCCTCGAACGAGCACTCGTGGAGCGGCCCTTTGTGGCCCGCCGCGCGGCAAAGCGCTCGGTAAAACTGAAACTGGTAAATGTGCGACAGGAAATAGCGAAGGTATGGGGTGGCACCCGGCACGTGGTATTTCGCGCCGGGATCGAACTGGTCTTCCCCACGCGCGACAGGCGGCTCGACGCCTTGAATCGAGCGTCGCAAGTCCCACCACGCCTCGTTCATCTTCTCGGGCGGCACCTCGCCGCTGAAGACCTTCCAGCGCCACTCGTCGATGAGGAGGCCAAACGGAAGGAACGCGACCCGTTGCAGCGCCGTCTTGAGCTGCTGGTTGATGACCATCTTTTCGCCCATCGAGGCGTCGCGCACGTCGCGCGCGTCACCGAGGAGCCCGAGCTTCTTGAGGTACGCGGGCGTAATCGAGAGCGCGAGCGTGTCGCCGATGCCTTCGTGAAAGCCATCGTTCGCGCCGCTCTGAAAGAGCATCGGCTGGTTGAAATACTGGTGGAAGTAATAGTTGTGGCCGAGCTCGTGGTGAATCGTCACGAAGTCGTCTTCCTTCGGCTCGATGCACATCTTGATGCGCAGATCGTTGCTCCAGGTGACGTCCCACGCGCTCGCATGGCACACGACTTCGCGGTCTCGAGGACGCGCAAACATCGATCGCTCCCAGAACGTGCTCGGCAGCGGGTCGAACCCGAGCGACGTGAAGAAGCGCTCGCCGTACTTCACCATTTCAGTCGGTGAGGTCTTCTTCTCCACGAGACGCTTGGTCACGTCGAGCGAACCGGCACCGGGATACGGCTCAAGCATCGGGTAAAGGCTCGTCCACTCTTGCGCCCAAATGTTGCCGAGAAGGTGCGCCGGGATGCGGCCATGGGCGCCCATTTTTTCTTTGCCGTAGCGCGCCTCAAGCCTCGTGCGCGTGTAGCAATGCAGCTCGTCGTAGAGCGGCTTCACCTCGCTCCAAAGGCGGTGAACTTCGCCCACGAGCTCGCCGGGGGTCATGTCGTACCCGCTGCGCCACAGCTCTCCCACGTCGGCGAATCCGAGCGCGTGAGCTCCCTGATTCGCAAGGGTGACCCATCGCGTGTAAGATGCACGCGTTGCCGCACCCGTGTCGTGCCAGCTCTTCCACGCTTCGAGCTGCACGTCGTAATCGCGGCTCGACGCCAGCGTGTGCTCAACCTCTTCAATGGTCCGGCACTTGGCGGCGTTCTGAGGATCGCGCGCATCGCACGCACGCGCCTTCCCGTAGGCGCTCGCCATGGACGCACCCACTTGCGCAAGCTCTCGTCGCGCCGCTTCGTCGTCGGGTGCCGGCACCGTTTGAGCCAAGCGCAAGAGCTGCTTCATGCGCGCGAGGTCCGGCGGCAACTGGAGCGTGTCGAACCGGCGCGAATCCCGCGCAGCCTCAAGCACGTAGGCCGCTGTCGCCGATTCGGCATCCGCGGCGATCGCGTCGGTGTCGTCCGTGAGATTGGTTTGGTTCGCCCACGAAGCGCGATCCCGGGCCACCCAAAGGCGGCGCAAGTCTCCGTCCACTTTGTTGAAGAATGCACGGGCATCGTCCAGCGTCGGAGCGGCCTCGAACGGCGGGCCTGAGCGCGTCACGTAAACGGGTTCCCCCGCGTCCGCCGTCGCCTGGCTTCGGGCCGGAGGGAACCACTGACACGCCGACACGGTGGCGAGAAGGGTGGTGCATCCGAGGGCGGTCACGGTCAATAGACGCATGAGCCGCCTCGTACCACGAAGCGTTTCCCGAAGTGGCGACCCCTCCGACGGTCCGCTGGCCTTTCGTCATCCATCCGAAGATTCGCGCGAAAGCGCACGGAGCGCGATACGCTCAGC
>CAIQDA010000024.1 GCA_903870415.1 uncultured delta proteobacterium | reverse complement strand
TCCTTGGTTAAAGCTCCAAACGCGCTGCGCATCGTTTCCACGAGCGTCTTCCTTGCTTGAGCGTCGCTTTCCCAAACGCAGGCCGCACGCGTCCACACCGCTGGCCGCTTCGCGCTCGCGCTTCAGCACCGAGCAGCGCGATGCGCGCTGGAACGACGAGCTTTTTCCCTGGATTCTCCGCGTGCTCGCGACCTGGGTCCAGCGACGCAAGCACGTCGCGATCGAACGTGTGGCCGAGGGGATCCATATCGAGCTCGAGACCCAGGATGACCTTGGGTATTACCGCTATATGTTCGACGTATTTCCGCTTCGAGAGCTGCGCAAGGCGCGCCGCTAGCGCGTGACGCCGGCGATACCGTTCATTGGCGCGGCAGGTTCACGGACGCCTGATAACGAGCGCGAGGGCCCCATCACAGCGGAAGGTCGCCGAACGGGATGAGCGTCCGCTCGTCGCGCGCATTTGTTTCCACATACGAGAGGCCGACGAAGACGAGCGTTCGGTCGAAGTCCGCCGGAACAAGACCCGTGCCCGCGAAGCGAGACGCCCGCACGTCGACGCCGCCGATCACACCGAAACGGCGATCGATGCTCCAGCGCAGTGCGGCCGTTGCCGAGGCATTTCGCACGCGGAGCGACGATGACGCCGTGGTGCGGCTGTCTGATTGATCGACCGCCGCCATCGCGAGGAGGTTCAGTTGCCGCCACCCGCCTTGGTCGTAGGGAAGTCCGTACGCAGACAAAAGAAGGCCCGCGGTCGGCCCGGCACCGAGGCGAGGAACCGCCGCCGCATACTGGTAGGATGCAGCCATCGAAACGCGTCGTCGCTCGTCGTCGTAGGACGCACGCACGAGAGCTGCCGGGTCAAGATTTGGCGTTTGGTCCGGGTCATCCGGAAGCGCCCTCGATACCGACGCCCCCGCGCGCGCATCCGCCTGAAAATGCTCGGTGATGTCGTACGCGGCGCCCGCCAGCACCGTGGCGGCGTCCGTGCGAAATGGACCCACGTTGCGCGGCGTTCCGGTGCTGAGATCGAGCACAAACGGTTGCTCCGCATGAAGCAGCCGCACGAGGCCTTCGGCGCGAAGACGCAAGGTCAGGTCATGCTCGACGCCAAACTCCGCGTTCACGAGAAGCTGATCGAGGCCACGGTGCCGCAAGCTCTGATCGCCCGCAAGCGACTGGTCTTGATCGTCCACGGTGAAGAGAGCTGTCGTCGACAGGCCGGTGCCGATGCGCGTCGTCGCGGTGAGTGCATGAAGCCAGGCCGTTTCCAGCGCCGTGCTCGCATAGGTGCGGTTCACCGAGGTCGGGTCGATGGCCGCCATGCGCGGGTCCGTTGCTCGGCGCGCGGCAAGCGTTCCGATGGTGCCGCCCACGGCGAAGATACCCTGAGAGCGCGGCCCGCTCACGCTCGGCGAGGAACGTCGCGAGGTGATCGCGCAAGACCGCGTGCAGCGCCGAGCCCGACGGGTCCCGCGGCGACAGATCCGGGCAGCCCCGGCGACCGCGCTGAGAGAGCTCCCCCACCGCGCCGAAGAGCGAACACCGCGTGCCGGATTCTCCAGCCGAACATCATGGAGAATTCCCCCCTCCGGCTGGCGGAGCTGGCGGAACTCCGCCGGCGGAGCAGCGCCTCGCCGCCACCGAGCGAGGGGCTCGGCTCGCCATCGAAGAGCGGGGGCCCCGGCTGGGCACGCCCTACGAGCCCGAGACCGCCTTCGCCGCCCGCCTGTCGCAGTTCTTTATTGCGTCCCGCCACGGAGCGACCGCGCACCGCTTGCCCCTCCGGTCAGCGGCCGGCGAGGGAGGGAGTTCACGCCCCGACGCTACCAAAACGCGCGCGTCCGGACATGGCGCCACGATCCCGGCGATCGCGCGGGGTCAGGTGCGCGACGCGAGCGGCTCGGCCGCCGCACGCGGGCCGCGGCGCATCACCCGCGTCTCGCGCAGCACGAGAAACGCGACGAGCACGTTCAC
>CAIQDA010000023.1 GCA_903870415.1 uncultured delta proteobacterium | reverse complement strand
GAAGACCTTCGCCGCGTTGTCGCCGACATGCGTTCGGGCAAGGGCACCGTTGGCGCGATGCTTGTCGACCCGAGCCTCTACGACGACCTGAAAAGCGTCGTTGGAAACGTCGAGCGCAGCGCCGTGCTCAAAGCCCTCGTGCGTTACTCAATTGGCAGCGAAGACAAGCGCAAGACCGCTGAAGGTCCGCGCGCGACGGACAAGAAATAAGTGCCCATGACCAGGAAGTCCGCCTCGTGACCGTGAGCGATAAACCTTACGTCGAGCCGCTCGACGCCCGCGAAGCGAGCTTTTGGGACGCGACCGATGAGGCCCGAGAGCTGCTCAACGAAGAACGCTTCAAGGACGCTCTCGTCGAACTTCGTCGTGTGATCACAGAGACGAGCGACAACGGGTACGCGTACTTTTACACCGGGTCGGCCTTCTACGAGATCGGCGAACTCGATGCCTCTCGTGACGCATACCGTGCATGTTTGGCACGCATGCCGAAACATCTCGGAGCACGTATTGCGTATTCCCATGTACTACGGCAGCTTGGCTCCCATCGCGATGCGCTGAAAGTAGGCCTGGCAGCTCTTTCCCAGGCTCCTGGCGATGGCGACGCGCTTCACGCGGTTGGCCTTGCGTACCACTCACGCGGCGACATGACGTCCGCACGGCGCTACCTCGACGCGTTCCTTGAAACGAATCCGGAACTCGAAGCGCAGCTTGAAGTGCGTACGCTCCTCGCGACGATGACGGCGGTCGACGACTTTCGGGACAAGCACACGCGAGACGACTGACGCGTTTCGCGCGAGCGCATCGTCAGCGAAGCAAGGGCGCCAGTGCCTTGAACGCTTCGGTGCCCGCTCGGCCAAGCCAGTCGAAGACCACCGTCTCGGCGGTTGTCACGAAGCCGCCTGCGGACCGAACCAAGTCGAGTCCGATGGTGCGATGTTCCTCACGGCGTGAAGCGACCGCGTCGGCGACCACGTGGGCCGCGTAGCCACGTTCCGCGAGCGAGCGCGTGGTTTGAAGGACACAAATGTGTGTCTCGACGCCGACGACGACGACCGAATCGACCTCTGCCGCCATGAGCGCATCGGCGAACGTGGGTTCCGCGCACGCGTCGAAAGCGATTTTCGAAATACGTGTATGCCGCACGTGTTGAAGTGTCTCGTCGATGACCGCGCACGTGGATCCAAGGCCACGGGGGTATTGTTCCGTCACGATGACGGGAACCCCGAGCGTCACGGCGGCCTCGAGGAGCAACTTGGTGGAACGAATCACACCGTCAATGCGCGCCGTAGGCATGGCGGGGACGAGTTTTTCCTGGAGATCGATCACGAGAAGCGCGGTCTTTTGGGGCACGAGGCGCTCGAATGGCATGCCGCATTCTTTTCACGGTTGCGTCACCGTTGCCAGGGTTCCGGGGGGAAACGATCCCTTCGAGTCGAAAGGTTCGTTCAAGCGGGGCGTAGCTTTTGCTCGCCACTTGATCGCCCGGAGGAACCACCATCGTGGGAAGCACTCTTTCTTGACGGATGCGTGGCAGACCGCTAACCCGCGCCCGTTACCGAGCTTCCACTTACTCGTTGGCGCTTCCTTTGCAGCTGACCGAAGGTCCCAAGCGTTAAGCCATGATGGCCGAGCGCAGATGACGTGGCCTCCCTTCGCGGGGCCCTGTTTTTTGTTTTGTTTCTATTGGCGATTTCGCCACCAGGAGAGAAATTCATGTTCAAGCACATTCTCGGCGCCGCGGCGGTTGCAGCTCTTCTCTCGGTTGGTTGCTCGTCGAGCAGCTCGACGTCGACGACCGCAACGACGACCGACGCAGGCAAGGCAGACAGCGGTGTTGTTCGCGCGGACAGCGGCACCACGACCCCAACGGCCGACGCCGGCGTTGCCGCAGCGACCTGCGCGCCTCCTGACACGACGCCTACGTTCTCGACGCCTTCGGCTTTGCCAGCGACGGCGGCTTGGGCCACGGGCGCTTGCCAGACCGCCACGGTCGGCGGCTTCGTCACCGCGTGCCTCGGCTCCACCTCAACCAAGGCGCTTTGCGACAGCTGGAAGTCGGCGAACGCGAGCTGCTCGAGCTGCCTCCTCACGGCGAACAACGCCTCGGCCGTCGGTCCCTTCCTCGTGGACCCGAGCATCACCGCGGACGACACGAACCCACCAGGCCTCGTGCAAGACGGCTTTGGCGGTTCGATCCAGGGCTGCCTCAACCACTTCAAGGCCGGCTGCGGCGAGAAGTACTTCGGTTTCGCGAACTGCCTCAACGCAGCGTGCGACGACAAGACCAACTGCAAGAACGCGTCGGCGGCTGACCAGAGCACCTGCTCGGACGACGCCATCGGCGGCGGCCAGGGCGTTTGCGGAGATGCGGCAATCGCTGCTCGCGGCACCAACGGCGCATGCAAGGGCGTCTTTCCTCAGGACGCCGGCGCGGCGCTCACGGGCGAATCCTGCTTCGCAGCGGCCAGCGAAGACACGTCGACGGAAGCCGGCATCACGGCCTACTTCACGCGCCTCGGCATGATGTACTGCGGCAGCAACTGATTTCAGCCGGGCGTGACCTTCACGCCTGACGAATCGAGCGGCAATCGGGAAACCGGTTGCCGTTTTTCTTTGCGCTTTATCGAGCGCAGCCGTTCAGCGTTCCTTCGCCATCCGAGCATTTTCCCAAGCGACCGCGAGCTCTGCTCCCACGACCGGGCGCCACTCGCGAAAGGTGTACTCTGCAACTGCTGCGCGAAAGAACGGGTCGTCAAACGAGAGCTTCTCCGCATGCGCGAGGTTGTCCACCGAGAGAATCAGCACGCCGCCCGTGCGCGGTTCGAGCGGCCCCGAAAGGACGAGCAACGCCTGTTCCTGAAGCGAGCGCAGGTAGGCTCGATGTGCGTCGACGTGCGCGAGAACCTCGTCGAGGGGACGCGTGTAGCGGAGTTCCGCGAGAACGATCATGCGGGCATCGTCGCTTGTGGAGGTCGCGCCCGCAAGTCCACGTTCCGCATGCATCGCGCCGAGCGACCGAGTCGATCGTTCCAACAACTGCCGGCACAGGGTATTCAAGGTCACGAATGAACGCTCGAATTCCTATCGCGTGCACGGTCGCCGGTTCGGACAGCGGAGGCGGCGCGGGCCTCCAAGCCGACCTTCGGACCTTTGCGTTTCACCAAGTGCATGGCGCGTGTGCGGTCACCGCGCTAACCGTGCAGGATACATGCACTGTCTCGGAGGTCTATCCGATCGACGCGAGCTTCGTCGTCGCGCAGCTCGATGCGGTGCACCACGACTTGCGCCTCGACGCCGTGAAGTGCGGGCTCCTCGGTCGCGCGGACGTCGTTCACGCGGTTCAGCGCTGGCTCGTTGCGCATCGGGAAATCGCAGTTGTTCTCGACCCTGTGATGGTCTCGCGCCACGGCGTGCGATTCGTGGACGATGCGACCGTCGATGCGCTTCGCGGTGCACTGTTGTCGCGTG
>CAIQDA010000022.1 GCA_903870415.1 uncultured delta proteobacterium | reverse complement strand
TGAGCGAACCCGCTTCGCGCGGAAGCTCCGGCATCAGGCTCATGACCTGCTTGGCCGTGTCGCGCAGGCTGAGGAGAAGCGCCTCGGACTCTTCGTCCTGAATCGGATCTTCGTCCACGCGGACGATCTTCGCTTTGAGGAACGGCGCGGTCTGCGTGACCTCTTCGAGGCGAATGCGAACGAGCCCCTGAAGGATGAGCGAGTAGTTTCCCGACGAGTGCTTCAGCGCCTTGAGAACCCGGGCTGCGCAACCGATCGTGTAGAGATCGTCCTTCCCCGGCTCGTCCGTCGACGGGTCGCGCTGGGCGAAGATCGCGATGATGGGTTGCGGGAGCGAATCCACGGATTCGACAAGGGCAACGCTCTTTTCACGCCCAACGTCGAAGGGCGCCACCGCTCCAGGGAAGAGCACGGCGTTGCGAATGGGCAACACACAGAGCTCGTCGCCGAATGGGGCGATTTCTTCGTCTCGGGAACCAAAACCTTTTTTGTCCGACATGGTCACCTCGCATCGGCTTCGCCGAGTGCTTCAAGGAGTCGTGCTGCACCGCGAGACTACAGGTGCAGCGAGGGATGGAAAGCTTTTCATCAACGGGGAGTTGAGACCGCGGTGCGCGCCCTGCTTTGGATGGCCTTAGACCACGGCAATCCGGGGCAATGAAGATGACGTAAGGCATCCCGCGGCCCGCGCCAGGGGGTGCTCCCCAAAATAGAGCGTCCGAGCCGCGAGGGGAACCGACTCGACCAGAAGTTCCGTGCGACGCTCGCACGATCGCGTTGGCGCGTTGGCGCGTTGGCGCGTTGGAGCGTCGGCTCTTTGGCGCGCCAGAGTCACGCCTGCGGCAAGGTCCCGAGCGCGCGAGCCCCGATGTCCGTGCGGTGATGCTCTCCGCGAAAACGAACGGTTTCAACGCGCGCATACGCCCGGTCGCGAGCCTCTTCTAGCGTCGCGCCCTCCGCCGCAACGCACAACACGCGACCCCCGCTCGTGAGGACTTTTCCAGCCTCTTCGCGGGTACCTGCATGATGCACGATCACGTGATCGACGTTCGCGTCGAGGCCGTCGATCGCATCTCCCGTGATCACCTTCTCGGGGTAACCGTCGGCCGCCAGCACCACACCGAGCGCGTGAACCGCACGAGGCTCGGGCAGCTCGGCCGGAAGCGAACCGGTGGCCGCGCCCATCAGAAGCGTTCGCCAATGCCCTTCGTAGATCGGCATGAGCACGCAGGTCTCCGGGTCGCCGAAGCGCACGTTGAACTCAAGGACGCGCGGCTCTCCGTCTTCGATCATCAGGCCCACGAACAGCACGCCCCGGAAGGGATTTCCCTCGGCGGCCATGCCGCGCAGCGTGGGTTCGACCACGTTCGCGAGCACCTTCGCCTTCACGGCCTCGGTGATGACAGGAGCCGGAGCGTACGCGCCCATGCCTCCCGTGTTCGGCCCTTCGTCGTTGTCGCGCACCCGCTTGTGATCTTGCGCGGCGGGCAACGCCACGTACCGCGAGCCGTCGCAAAGCACGTGAAAGCTCGCCTCTTCGCCGGGGAGAAATTCCTCCAGAACGATGCGCGCACCGGCCTCGCCGTGAAGGCGATCGCGCATGAAGCTCACGACGGCTTCGCACGCTTCGTCGACACTTTTTGGAACGACGACGCCCTTGCCCGCCGCGAGGCCGTCCGCCTTCACGACGAGCGGGCGACCGACCAAACGCAGGTGCGCAACGGCGGCCTCGGCGTCGTCAAACGCGGCGAATCCGGCGGTGGGAATCGCGTGACGCGCCAAGAACTCCTTCATAAAAATCTTCGACGCTTCGAGGCGTGCGGCCGCGCCACTCGGCCCGAAGGTCGCGATGCCCGCCTCGCGAAGCACGTCGGCGAGGCCGGCCACGAGAGGACCTTCTGGACCCACGACGACCAGGTCAATCGCGTGCTCGCGCGCGGCGGCAACGAGAGCCGACGCGTCACTCACCGCGATAGGCAGGTTCCTGGCGAAGGCGCCGGTGCCTGCATTTCCAGGAGCAACGAACACCGCCGCGCCCTCACGATGAAGCGTGTGCGCGAGGGCATGCTCACGGCTGCCTCCGCCCACGATGAGAACCCGAGACGCAGATGCGGGAGGGAGAGAGGGCTCGGACACGGGCGCGAGCGGTTACCACGACGAACCGAATCGGTCGACGGACTCTCCCCAGGATGCGCACGGAACCGCGACAACGCAGCGCCACGCGGGTACGCTCGCGTTGTGGACCTCGTCGTACGTCGCCCCTACCCCTCGATCGATGCGTGGCTTCGCGAAGAAGCTCACCTTTTTAGCGCCGAGCGCGCGTGGCTCGTGGGCGTTGACGCTCCTCCGGGAACGACAGCTCACCTGACGATTGGCCTCAAAGGCGACGATCCGCTGATCGAAGCGATGGTCATCGTCGACGGCATCGCGGGCGACTTCAACGGCCAGCCGCTGCTCTCGGTGCGCTGGCTCGAACTCGACGCCGGGGCCATCGAGACGCTTCACTCGCTCTTGCGCGTGGACTTCAACGGGGCCGCCCCGCCGAGCGACCTCATGTTGCCTCCGCTCTCGTCCGCGCGCGTCTTCATGCAAGCGCCGGAGCCATCGGTCATCGACCTCGAAGGCATGGCGGACTCGATCAAAAGCGAGCCCCCTTTTGCCCTCGACATCGCGTCCGCCGACGTCGTCGAGTCGGCCCCGCGCTCACCGTCGATGTCCTACGCGAACGACCCGCTCGAACGCCTGCGAGGCCGCGGCATTTCCGCTGAAACCCATAAGTCCATCGTGGCGCGCGGTCGGCATCTGCGAACCGGCGGCAGCGCCCGGTAACGACGCTGGGGTAGCCCTACGCTCCAACCTCGACGTCGCTTCCGGTGACGCCGAAAACGCCCCCGTAGGCGCGCCGCACCGCGCTCGTGACCTCTTCGAGTCGCTCGATGAGAACGCCTCCTGGGCCTCGCGAATCGTCGCCGCGAAATCCGAGAGCCCGCGCGAGCGAATCAAGACCGGGTGCGCCCTCTTCAATGAGGTTCGCCCCTCGCCCATGCACGAGCCGCAAGCGACCTTCGACCGCGCGAAGCTGCGTCCAGCCCTCACGAAATGTTGTCAGGGTTTCTTCAGGCAATATCGCTGCGGCCTCAAGCGCTTCGAGCGCATCCACCGTCCCGCGCACACGCATGCGGCGGTCGGCGCCGTTGACCATTTGCAACCACTGCACCGCGAACTCGATGTCCACGAGCGCGCCGCGCCCTAGCTTCAGATCGAAACGCCGTTGCCCGGGGGTTCGACGCTCGCGCGCAAGCTCGCGCTCCATTCGCATGCGGAGCTCATGAACACGCTGCGGCTCTGGCGGCGTTCGTTCGTACGCCAGCGTCTCGCACAGCGCTTCGACCCGCAGTCCGAGGTCGCGGTCACCGGCCACAGCGCGGGCCTTGATGAGCGCTTGCCTCTCCCATGCTTGCGCAAGACCCTGCGTTTCCTCGACCATTCCATGATACTTGCAGAATGCATCTACAGAGACGACGAGCAACCCTTGGCTGCCCGAAGGTCGCAGACGTGTGTCGAGTTCGTACCCAGGTCCATCGCCGTGCGGTGAGCCAAGAAGACGAACGACACGCTGCGCCGCCCGCGACGCCACGTCCGGGTCGAGACCCTCGTGGAGAAAGAACAGATCGAGATCGGAGCCGTAGCCAATTTCGCTGCCTCCGAATTTTCCGACCGCGATGACCGCCAACTTGCCGTCTCGCCCACCGCGAAGCGTGTCGAGAACCCGGTCGGTGGTACGTCGCACAATGGCCTCGGCGATGGCGCTGAGAGCGAGCCCCACCGAGCGTTTATCCACGCGTTCGGCCAAGTCCGCACGGGCCACCGCGAAGGTCACCCGAAGGGCCGATCGTCGCAACGCGCCCACGAAGACCTCGAGGTCCGCCGTGTCTTCTCCGCGCAGTGCCGCCGCACGCAGCTCCTCGTCAACCACCGCCTCTGCCGCCGTGGGGCGCCGGTCTTCATCGGTCGCAAGCAAGCGATCGAGAAGCATCGGATGGGCCACGAGCGCCTGCCCCAAATACGCGCTCGCACCAAGGAGCCCGACGAACACCTGAAGCGCGGGGCGATCGTCCGCGAGCGTCGGCAGGTACGCGTCGACGAAGCCCGGGCGAAGCGACAAATCTCCCAGAAAACACAGGGCGCGCTCCGGGTCTGCCGAGTCTGCCACTGCGCGAACAATCACCTCGATGCGGTCCGGTTTCTCACGCCGTTCACGAGCTCCAAACGCTCCGCCGCGTTTGGCCAAGCGCTCCAGCAATCGAAGCGTGTCGCCCGGTGGGGCCCGACCGATCATCGCCTCCCACGCGGCGGTCGCACCTGCTTCGCTTCCGTCGAGGAGCGCGTCCACAAGTTCGCCGCCCCGCGACGGAGGGGTCGCCTGCGCCCAAGGACGCAACGCCGCAAAGCGCTTGGCCACCCGTGCCCGCGCTTCATCGACGCGCCGACGACCTTCCGTTCCATCGGAAAAACCCAACGTTCGCGCGATTCGATCCGCACGCTCGGGCTCGTCGGGCCAATGCTGCACCGGACGCCCGAGATCGTACTGCACCGCATGCTCCACACGACGGAGAAGCGCGTAGCCGTCCCCAACACGCCGCACCTCGCGACTTGTGGCAAAGCCGCAGCGCTCAAGCATACGAAGCGCCTCAAGAGTGGGCTTGACGCGAAGCTCGCGATGGCGACCACCCCACACGAGGCAGAGCCCTTGAACGAAGAACTCCGCTTCGCGAATGCCCCCGACCGCAAGCTTCACGTTGCGTTCGTCGCCGTCGAGCTCGCGGCGCGCACGCGTAAGCATGTTCTGCAAATCGTCGAGGATGCGCGGTTGCACGGCGCGCGAGTAGATGAAGGGTGCAATGGCCTGCAGGGCCTCGTTGCCAAGCGCGAAGTCTCCCGCCACTGGACTTGCGCGAAGCCACACCGCCCGCTCCCAAGGCTGCGCCGCCGCTTCGAAGTACCGCTCGAAGGCCGCGAACGAAATGACCACCGACGCCTGCGAGCCGTTCGGACGCAAACGCAAGTCCACGGGCCACGCGCAACCGTCACCAGTCACTTCGTCGAGGAGCGCTGTGATGATGCGCGCCACCTTCATGTAGAATGCATGAAGCGTCATGGACTTTGGCTCGTCGCTGCGCACGACGCCATCGTCCGTTGCGTAGAGAAAAACCAGGTCAACGTCCGACAACGGGTTCAGCTCATCGCCGCCGAGTTTGCCCATGCCAAACACGACGAAACCGCATGGGTTTCCGGCGCTCGTGAGCGGCGTTCCGTAGCGAGCTTCGACCTCGCTGGCGGCAAAGCGATGAGCCTCCGCAATCGCCTGGCGAGCGACCATGGAGATGAAGCGCGCCGATGCGTCGATGGAGAAACTTGGCCTCGCGAACCAGTCCCACGCCGCGGCTTTGAGACGCCCCTGCCTCACGAAACGGCGAAGCTCCGACAAGCAACCGTCGCGCGTCGTCGCTAGCTCCGCGCGCCACAAGGGAAGCGCGTCACTCCAAAGACTCTCATCTTCGAGAATTTCCAGGTCGTGCGGATGACCTTCGAGCCCAACACCCGCCGCTTCGAACGACGTGGCCAACGCGGCCGCGAGGTCAATGGTCACCGGAGCGGCATCGCGCCCCGCCTCACGCTGGGCCAACGCAATGCGCTCACGCCAGCGGGCGAAACGGGCTGCGTCGATGCGTTGAGCACGTCGTCGTACGGATTCGGGGGCGAGACTCGTCGCGCGCATGGCGGCCCTCAAGGTGACAGATGAACGAGGGCGAAGGGGCCGAAGATCGCGAGGTTGAAAAACAGATGGGCGAAGAATCCGGGCACCACGCGACCCGTTGCCGCGGCGAGCGCACCTAGGAAAATACCTAGTCCGAGCGAGGCTGCGGGAAAGAGCACGTTCGGCGAGCCCATGACGGCCATCGCGGAGACCGACGGCATGTGCGCGATGGCAAAGAGCACCGCCGCGAGCATCCACGCCAAGCGCGGCGGGACGAAGGCTTCCAGCGCACGCGGCACAAGGCATCGCCACACGGTCTCCTCAAGCGCCGCCATCGCGGCCACGCCCAAAACAAACGGCACACCCGGTGTCGCGCCCACAGGTCCCGCCTGAAGATAGAGGCGAAGAAGGTGCGCATCGAAGTCCCCCGCGCCCGCAAGCAGACGTGCCAACCCAGTCGTCGCTGCCCAGGCAAAAACCGCGGCAAGAAAGCCGTTGCGCAGGTCGCCCCAACGCGGTGCCCACGCGTCAGCCAAGCGAGCGTCGGCCTTCAACACGTAGATTCCGAGTGCCGCGGCGGCGAGCTCCGCAGACCCAAGGGCCGCGAAGATGGCCGGCGATGCAGCGCGATCGATGGCGAAGGCCCATGCCGAGGCCGACGCGACGAGCGCCACAGCGGCGAGAGGAAAGAGACGTCGAAGCATCATGTGGTTTGGGCGCGCACCGTACCACCAAGCCGCCCGTTCTCGATCCGTGGCGCATCGGGACGACGAGGCTCGACGGGGCGTTCGCATCGCGCGCACCGACACGAAATGCGCGGCCGAGGCTCTCGACAAGATTCGCGATGCGTCGCATGGTGGCGGCCCCATGACCCGCTCGTCGCACCCTCACGCTCGTCCGCCTTGGCGCCCGAGGCCGTGGCACGTGCCCGCGCTCGTCCTTGCGTTCTTCGCATCCATCGTCGTGCTTCGCCCGCTGCTCAACAGCACGAGCGACGCACGCGTCATCGGCGCAGCCGTATGGATTCTTTTCGTTGCCTCCGTCACTGTCATCACGGCTGTTCGCGCCGTGCGCTGAAACTCGAGAACCTCATGAACCGCATTGATCCCGAAGACGCCCTTCAATCCGCACGCCGATTCATCGCGGCGATCGGTGCATTCGCCCTTCTTTTCTTCGTCGGTTGCAGCACCGTGCATCGCGTCGACGCCGGCCACGTGGGCATCAAAGTCAGCCTCGCCGGAAGCTCGCGCGGCATTCAAGACATGCCCGTCGTCACCGGCTGGGTCTTCGTGAATCCCATCACCGAGCAACTCGTGACGTTCCCGACGAGCGTGCAAAATGTGATCTGGACGGCGACGCCACACGAGGGGCGCCCCATCGACGAATCGATCACGTTTTCCTCGAGCGAAGGCGTGAACGTGAACTCCGACGTGTCTCTTTCGTTTCACATCGAACCGAACCTCGCGCCGCACCTGTATTCGCGCTTTCGCCAGACCGATCTGAACGCCCTCGCGTACAGCTACGCGCGCAACACGGTGCGTGAGGCCTTCAGCGAAGTCGCCTCGACGCTGCCCGTGCACGACATCTACGGCTCGGGCAAATCGAAGCTCCTCTCCGACGTCACCAAGCGCGTGGCCGACCGCCTCGGGGCCGACGGCTTCGTCATCGATCAGCTCACGATCAACGGCGCACTTCGCCTCCCGCAGAACGTCGCCGACGCCATCAACCGCGCGATGGAAGCCACGCAAAACGCTATCCAAGCGGAGAACCGCGTTCGCCAAGTGCGCGCCGAAGCCGAGCAGGCCGTGACCCAGGCAAACGGCGAAGCCGAGGCCCGTCGTCGCACGGCGCAGGGCGAAGCCGACGCCATCCTGATCAAGGCGCACTCCGAAGCGAAGGCGAACGAGATCATCCGTCTCTCAACGAGCGCCACGGTGCTTCAGTACCGCGCACTCGAGCGCTGGGACGGCAAGCTCCCAACGTTTAACGGCGGCGGCCAATTGCCGCTCCTCACGTTCGACGTGAGCAAGCTCGGGTCCGGACTCGACGACGCCACCCGCGAGAAGAAGCTCAAGGAGCTCCTCGCGGAGGGAACCCAGGCGGCCCCATCGCTTCCGGGCAACGACCCGAACCCAAAACCCTGATTTTACGCAGGTCATCGCCGATGCCCGTGGGTTCACAGCCTGCGGGCATCGCCTTTTGGTGCACCCGACCGTGTGCTCTTTTTTCGCGGTCCCGAAAATGCGTCGCTTGACAGCTTGACGCTCGCCGATTCGCACGCTAGGCAGGCAACTCGGAGTAGGTGTTCGTAGCCATAGGTGGCTGCCCTTTCTCCACATCGCGTTGCGATTGCGCCCCGTCTCAGGTTTGGGGATGCGTCAGCACGCGATCACTCCCGCTCAGACATTTGGGAAACGCATGACGTTCGTTGAAGCCGCCGCTGAGGTACTTCGCCTCGCTGGAAAGCCGCTGCACTACAAAGAAATCACCGACATCGCTGTAGAGAAGGGTCTTCTCTCGCACGTCGGCAAGAGCCCCGAGGTCACCATGGGTGCCCGCCTCGCCGCTCTCCTCAAGAAAGACGATCCGGACACCTCCCTCGTCCGCGTGCGCCCCGGCGTATTCGGGCTCAAGAGCTACGACACGAAGCCCGCTGCCGCGGAAGCTGCTGCTCCGGCGGACCTCAACACGGACGACGATGACGACGGCAATGCCGTGAACGCCCTCGACCTCGAAGCCGCGGTTCGCTCCGTCGACGCCCCCTCAGCGCGCGCCGCCGACTCGACGCCTGCGTCCGACGATGGCGACGACGATGACGACGACGACAAGCCCATTCTCGCACCGGACGATGCCTTGCGCGCCGACCTTGCCGCGGGCGCAGCCGAAGTGTTCGACGACGAAGACGACGACGATCAGCCTATTCTCGGGGGTGCCGGAGCTGGCGCGGCCGAGGGTGGAGACGCAGGTCGCCGCCGCCGTCGCCGTCGCCGCCGTGGTCGCGGTGGCAAAGACGGGGACACCGGTCCAGCACCGTCGGCAACGGCTCCTGCCAACGCTCCGCTCGAAGGCTTCGGCCCTGGGCGTAACGACGGCGACAATGACTCGCGCGACTCACGCGATTCGCGCGACACGCCGTCCCTCGCCCCTCGCCCCATGGTGCGCGAACGCCACCAGATCATGGGCGGCGGAGCCCCAACCGGCATCGACATTCCGGCCGGTGATGGCGAAGACCTCGCAGGTCGTGAACTCGCCGACGCGGTATCTATCGTGCTCGCGGCAACCGATCGTTCAGGCAGCCCCACCACGGCGCGCCACGTAGCCGAGGCCCTTGCTCGTCGCGGCCGACTCTCGGGCGATCCGATGATGAGCACCATCCAGGTGCAGTCCGCGGTTCGTGCCGACAACGCACGCCGTCTCTCCCGTGGCGAGCGTCCGCGCTTCCGCCTCGGCATCGGCGGTCGTCTCGGGCTCGTCGAGTGGAGCTTGCCTGGCGACGTCATTCGCCTCGAGCAAGAAATGCTCACGGCCGTCGAGCGTTACCGCGACGCCATGCGACGGGCGATCCAGCGCCGCGTGTCCGAGCTTCCGGGCCCGGCCTTCGTCGAACTCGCGCTTCTCGCTCTTGAGCGCAGCGGCATGGCCGACATCCGCACGGTCAAGCGCACGGGCACCAACGGCGGCGAGCTGCACTTCTCCGGTCTTCATCAGTCCGGCGGCGACGCGGTTCGTTGCGCCATCGTCATCCGCAAAGACGGCCGCGAAATCGGCCGCGAGCGCGTGATCGACCTTCGCGGGTCGCTGCACCACTACGGCGACGCGGTGGCAGGCTGGCTGCTCACGAGCGGACAAGTGCTCTCCGGCGCGCGCGAAGAGGCCACGGCCTCCGGTGCATGCCCCGTGGCCCTCTACGACGGAGCCAGCATGGCGAAGCTCCTCGAAGAAACCGACGTGGCCGTTCAGCGTGCGTCGATCAACGTCGCGTACCCGGACTTCGAGCTTTTCGAAGCCCTCAAAGGCGTCTGAGTTCCAGCACCCGCGGAACACAGGATTTCCAGGCTCAACGCCATCGACGCTTCCACGCGTTGGTGGCGTTTTCTTTTCGTCCGCCGAGCTTGACGCAGAGCGAAACGGCGGGGATGCTTGCACACTTCGGAGGTCTCTTTTCTCATGCGCAAAGCAGTCGCTATCTTCGTCGTGGGCTCGGCATTCGGCTCTATTTTCGCGTGTGGCAGCAGCGGCTCCGACACGAGCGACTTCGGCGTTGGCGGGGGCGACGGCGGCGCAAGTGCCGACGCGGGCGTGGCGTGCACCGGCGAGAAGCTCGAGTGCACCTGCACGAACCTCGCGACGCTCCTCGACGGCGGCAAACCCCAGGGTTTCCAGTGCAAAGGCGACAGCGGCTTCGGCCCTTGCCAATGCGCTGTTCCCGCCGCGCGTTGCGGCGACGGCATTTGCCAGAACCTCGAAGACTGCAACACGTGCAAGCTCGACTGCGGCGAGTGCCCCAAGTGCGCGGAGGCACCTGCGTGCGACAAAGCGAAGACGCCTCCGGCCACCTTCGTCGCAATGCCCGAGTTCAACACGCGCTTTCAGCCCGTCGACGCGACGAACCAAGGCGTCGAGGAAATTCGCACGCTTAAAGACGCGGGTTCCCCGGCGTTTCGTGCCGTCGTGCAGGCGCTGCTCGCGGAGCCGACCGCGACCGAGCAGCCATTCTTCGCCGAGGTGCGCCGCATCCTCAAGCAAGAGCCTCGCCTCTTCGCCGCCATGCGCAGCGTGGTTCAACGTGCGGGCATCGCGAACGCCGCAAGCTACCTCGCCGCCTACTCACAGGTCCGTGCCGTGCGCCAAGAGGCCGACGGCGACAACATCCCGTGCGGCGCCGCAAAACTTCGCGTTCGCATGCAGAGCATCAAGGTGCTTTCGCCCGAGAATCACTACACATTTTCGGCCGACCGCGACAAAGTCTACTGCATCCTCACGAGCGAGAGCAACGCGGGCGCCGAGATTCGAATCACGCCGGTCACCCCCGACTTGCGCGCGGGCGACTCGTTTTCCTACTCGCTCTACGAGGGCGTGTTCTGGGGCCAAGACGCGTTGCCCGTCGGGTCCGGCGGCGATGCGGGCGCAGGCACCACGTACGAAGTTCCACGCGCGCCCCATGGCGACCTGATGCTCACCTACCGGTGCTGGAGCCAACACAACGACACGACGTGGTCGAGCATCTTGTCGGCAGCGGGCAATGCCTCGGCGCAGGTTGCCGGCGTTGCAGGCGCGTACGGCTGGGTGTTCGGCACCGCGGCCGTCGTGGGCCAGGTTGCGGCAGCCGCCGTGGCCGCCGCGCAACAAGACGTGGCCACCGTTTACAACGCGCAGCAGACCCTCACCGAGGACAAGCAAATCGCCCTCACGAACGGCGTGTCGTGGACGGTGACCGGCGGCAAGAACGGCGCGAACTACGAGATGACGATGCAGTCGTGGGGCTGCGCTGAAAACGGCGGCGGCAGGCGCGACGCGGGCCTCTAAGCCGTTTACGGTCGGAGCGACCCCCACCAGCGTTTACGCTGACTCACACCCCTTGCAGGGTCAATGCGACTGAAAAGCGCTCCGAGCGCTTCGCGTCAGCCCTCATCGGCGACGGGCGGTGGGTTCAAAGCCCATCGCCTTTTTCTTTTCGTCGACGCACCACCAAAGGCGATCACGCGAGGGCGGCACCATCGAAACGCAGCCTTCGTATGACGCCATATGCGCGCTGTATCACGACGGCTTCCCGTGTACAGCCGCCGCACGCAAACGAAGTCCCCCGCGGCCCGCCCGGCATTTGATGAACCCCTAGCCTTCGCTAGGTGGGAGGCGTCGAGCAGTCGTCAGGCTTCCGAGATCCGTTGGTCGCAAGCGACGCAGCCCGGCTTGCACACGGACTGCTGCGTTGCCCCCCGTGGTTCGAAAACGGGGTTCAATTGCCGGACCAGACCGCGAGGGAGAGCGGAGCGTCGTGGACCTCGCGCCCTTCGTCAAGCGGCAATCGGGGTCTGCGCGAGCGCTCGTGGTGCGGCCAACGTCGACCCGGACGCACGTGCCGCTTCGAACGAGGCAACGCGGCGTTCGGTCCGGCCCAAACGTATGAAGACTTTTCGGCAATATGACCGTACGAAATGACCACACCACGCCCAACGGCCCAGCCTGGACTTATAAGTCACACGCATTGCCGGCACGCCGGAAGACGGTCTTCGTGATGTCGATCTTTTTTGGCTATCCGATGACGTTATGACAAACTCGACATTCGGCGTGACGCCTTGAACTTTCTTCACACGATGGCCAACTTTCGTACTGATCGCGCTCAAGTAATCATCCGTATCGTCGTTCTTGGGTGAACATCGTGACCGCGACGTGCGCCACAGAAAGTAAGTGTCACCCATGAATCGATCATTCAAGTTCACCTCGTGTGGGGTCGTTCTCGCGGCCGCGGCGAGTTCCCTTCTTGGTTGCAGCGGAGCGGCGCAAGCCCCCGAGGCGGACCCGGCTCTCTACGGCGCCACCGCCGGAGCCCTCGGAACGCCCCTCGATTCCTGTTCGACGGCGGGTTCCGGCAACGGCTACACCGCGGGCAACAAGCGCCTCGTGCTGACCCTCGGCACCACGACCGGCAAGACGAACCAGGTCATCCTCTCGGCGACAAACGGCGAGGTGCGCGTCAACAACTACGCCTGCGTGTCGAGCACGGGCGCGACGCTCAAGGTCGCCGACGTCAACCGCGTTGAAGTGGTCGGCACCTCAAGCGCGGACCTCTTCATTCTCGACCTGATGTACGGGAGCTTCGGCACCGCGCTCACGACGGGCACCACGTCGGACTCGTCGACGGCCGGAACCGGCTTCTCGGTCGACCTCGCCGGCGGCACCGCGGATAAGTTCATGATTAGGGGCACAGCGTCCGCCGACACCATTACGTTTGGGTCGGATGGGACGAGCCACTTCGCCGATTACACGGGCGACGGCAAGGCCGACGTCGTCATCGCGAACACCGAGAGTCTTGGCGCGTCCTCGGCCGCGGGCAACGACACGCTTTCCGGTTGGGGCAAAGTTGGAACCGCAGCGATGACGTCGCCGGTGAGCCTCGCAACCGCAACGACCGCGATCGGTCCCACGGTCTCGACGGCGGCTCTCACATTCTTCGGCGGCGCAGGCGACGACAAGCTCACGGGCGGCGCCGGCGCCGACACCCTCGACGGCATGGAAGGCAATGACACCTTCTACGCCACCCAGACCCTCACTTCGGCGGCTGGAACCTTCACCGGCGTCGACGGCAATGACACGCTGACCGGCGGCGACGGCACGGACACGGTCGATTACTCGGCCCGCACCGTCAATACGTTCCTCTCCATCGGCGATACCCGCAGCGGGGTCGTGAGCAGCGGCGCCCCCTGCTTCGGCAAGCCCGGCGACGACGGCTACTACGACGGGACGGGACAGCTCGAGTGCGACAACATCGACAGCACGGTCGAAAACCTGACCGGCGGCACGGTCACGGACGTGCTCATCGGTTCGACCTCGAGCAACGTCATCAACGGCGGCGACGGCGACGACTACATTTGGGGCGGCCCTGGCGGCACGTGCTCCGCGACGGTGGACGTCGACGTCCTCAACGGCGGCGCGGGCAACGACGTCTTCATGCCGCTTCGAGCAACGGGCAGCACGTTGACGGATTGCATCGACAAGTACAACGGCGGCGCAGGCACGGACTTCGTCCTCTACACGTGGCGCACCGCAGCGGTCACCGCCGGCGCCAACGGAGCCGCGACGAGCGGACTCGCCAGTGAGTTCGACACCATCGCCACCGACGTGGAAGCCATCTTTGGCGGAAGCGGCGCGGACGTGCTCACGGCGGGAGCGGCCGGCACAGCCCTCTTCGGTTGCGCGGGCATCGACACGCTCACCGGCGGCGCGGGCAGCGACAAGTTCTTTGGCGGCGCAGGCAACGACCTCATGAACGGCGGCGCGGGCGATGACCTCTTCGTCGAAAAGGGCACGCTCGCCACAACCTACGCCGGAGGGTTCAACGCCGGCGCCTACCCGGCGGACGACACCATTCCCCCATTGGCTTTCGTCTCGGGCCTCCTCGGCTGCGCGGCCGGAACGCCCGGGTCGACTGCGGCGACGTTCATCGGCCTCGGCGCTGACAAAATGAACGGCGGCACCGGCGTGGAAGACACCGTCGACTACGGCTCGGACGCCGTCACCGTCGGACCCTACGCGCTCACGAGCTCCGCGGGCCGCACCGCAGCCCTCACGGTCACGCTCTGCCGCGCCACGGAAACCACGAGCACCACGGCCGCGACCGTTTGCCTGTCGGGCACGGCGGCTCTCGACGGTGAAGCGAGCGAAGGCGACAACGTCATCAACATCACCCGCGTCAACGGCGGCACGCTCGGCGACACCATCACCGGCGCGGACACGAACGACACGCTCTACGGCTACGGCGGCGACGACACCCTCGTCGGCGGCGCGGGCAACGACACCCTCGTCGGCGGCGAAAACGGCAACGGCGAGAGAAACGTCATCACCGGCGGCGTTGGCGACGACATCTGCCTCGCCCGCGGCGACGACACGATTTCGACGAACAACACCCCGGCCGCGTACACGACCTGCGAACTGACCGACTAAGCCTCGCGCTTGAAGGTCCCCTTCACCACCGTCCTCGGGAAACCGGGGCGGTGGTTTTTTGGCTGAAAAGCCACGAGTTCGTTCGCTTCGCGTTCCGTCCGACGGATTGCGGAGCGCACGTGCGCGATGTTTCTCCTCGCCTTCGCTCAAGTAGTCCCTCGCGACGCCGTTCTTGAACGCGTAGTGTCGTACTGCGTTGCTCGCGTCGGTTTGAAGGAGAGAGAGATTCCCATGCATAGGTCGTTGAAGCTCACCACGTGCGGGGTCGTTCTCGCGGCGGCAGCGATGGCCTCAGTTGGTTGCAGCGGAGCGACGAAAGCCCCCGAGGCGGACCCGGCTCTCTACGGCGCCACGGCCGGAGCCCTCGGTACGCCGCTGGCCGCCTGCTCGACCGCCTCGTCGACGGGCTACACGTCGGCATCGAAGAAGCTCGTGCTCACGCTCGACACGGGAACCACGAACGAGGTCATCATCTCCGCCACGAACGGCGAAGTTCGCGTGAACAACTACGCGTGCGTGACCAGCACCGGCGTGACCCTCAAGGTCGCCGACGTGAACCGCATCGAAGTCGTCGGCACGGCCAGCGCCGACCTTGTGATCGTTGACCTCCTTTACGGAAGCTTCGGCAGCACGATGACCGCAGCGGGCTCGGGCGCGGCGGACACGGCGGGCTTCAAGGTTGACCTGTCCACCGCTTCGTCGGGCACGGACAAAGTGATGGTGCGAGGAACCGCGTCCGCCGACACGATCGTCTTCGGCACAGACGGCACCAACGACTTCATCGATTTCACCGGCGACAATAAGGCCGACATCCTCGTCATCGGCGCCGGTTCGCTCGGCGCGTCCACGGCAGCAGGCGTCGACATCATCTCGGGTCAAGGGAAAGTCCCGACGGCCTCCGCGAACATGACGGCGACGGCCAGCGTCGCGACGACTGCGGTTGCTGCCGGGGCGATGAGCGCCACAACGACGCCGCTCACGCTCTTCGGCGGCTCGGGCAACGACACGCTTCGCGGCGGTGACGGCGACGACACCCTCGACGGCATGGAGGGCGACGACACGCTCATCGCCTCGGGCACGAGCGGCGTCGACGGCGACGACACCTTCACGGGCGGCGACGGCACGGACACCGCCGACTACTCGACCCGAACGACGAACACGTACCTCTCGATCGGCGACCGTCGCGCCACGGTTTGGGAGTCGGTCTCCGCCAACAGCCTCGCGTGCTCCGGCAAGCCCGGCGACGACGGCAAGTACACGAGTTCCGGCCAAGTCGAATGCGACAACATCGACAGCACGGTCGAAAACCTCACCGGCGGCACGGTCACGGACGTGCTCATCGGTTCGACCTCGAGCAACGTCATCAACGGCGGTGCCGGTGACGACTACATTTGGGGCGGCCCTGGCGGCTCGTGCTCCGCGACGGTGGACGTCGACGTCCTCAACGGCGGCGCGGGCAACGACGTCTTCATGCCCCTGCTCCTCGGAGGCGGCACGACGACCGATTGCCGCGACACGTACAATGGCGGCGCAGGCACGGACTTCGTCCTCTACACGTGGCGCACCGCAGCGGTCACCGCCGGCGCCAACGGAGCGGCGACGAGCGGACTCGCGAGTGAATTCGACACCATCGCCACAGACGTGGAAGCCATCTTTGGCGGAAGCGGCGCAGACGTCCTCACGACTCCAGCGGCGGGCGGTTCGGTGTTCGGCTGCGCGGGCAACGACAGCCTCGTCGGCGGCGCGGGCAAGGACAAGCTCGTGGGCGGCGAAGGCAACGACCTCTTGAACGGCGCTGCGGGCGATGATCTCTTCATCGAAAAGGGCACCATCGCGGCCACGTTCGCCGGGGACTTTTATGGAGCGGTCGTGAGCAGCCTTTACGTCGCGGACGACACCCATCCCCCAACGGCCTTCGTCGCCGCGCTCCTCGGCTGCGCGGCCGGAACCGCGGGCGCAACCGTTCCGCCCGCGACGAACAACGGCGACGGCGCCGACAAGATGAACGGCGGCTCAGGCACCGAAGACACCGTGGACTACGGTTCGGAAGACATCACCATCGGCGGCTACAGCTTCGTCACCGCGACGGGCCGCACCGCAGCCCTCACCATCACGCTCTGCCGCGCCACGGAAACCACGAGCACCACGACCACGACCGTTTGCCTGTCGGGCACGGCGGCTCTCGACGGCGAATCGGGCGAAGGCGACAACGTCATCAACATCACCCGCGTCAACGGCGGAACGCAGGGCGACACCATCACCGGCGCAGACACCAACGACATTATCTATGGCTTTGGCGGCGACGATACCCTCGTCGGCGGCGCGGGCAACGACACCCTCATCGGCGGCGCGGCCGGCAACGGCGAGCTGAACACCATCACCGGCGGCACCGGCGACGACATTTGCCTCGCCCGCGGCGACGACTCGGTTTCGGCAAACAACACCCCCGCCGCGTACACGACCTGCGAACTGACCGACTAAGCCTCGCGCTTGAAGGTTTCCTTCACCGTCCTCGGACAACCGGGGGCGGTGTTTTTTTGGCCCAATGGCCACGCGCCGGGCATGTGTTCACCATGGCCCCGACTGCCCACGCCGCGCGAATGCCCCGCGAAGAAACGCGTGCGCCGCGTTCCGTCCGATGGCTTGCGGAAGACGAACGCGCTGCGTTTCTCGCCGAGGCCAAGCGCCGCGGATTTCTCCTCATTGAAGTTCCACGCATTCCCGCCGCGGTGCGCGCGCGTCTCGGTGACACCATCGATGCCGCCATCGAAGGGCAGCTCGTGGCCCATGGCGCGCCGCCTCCTGGCATCGACGCCTCCGCCGACGCGGCCTCGTCCCTCGACGATCAATTTCAGCGCGCCGACACCGTCAAAGTACGTGGACTCTGCATCGTTCTCGCCTCGCTCGGCGCCCTCGTCGACGAAGACGGATGCCTCGACCCGCGCGATAGCCGCACCCTGCGATTTTTCTCGCGTGCGCTTCGCGATCACCCGCTCATTGTCGCGCTCGACGCCCGCGATCAAGAGTTGCCAGGGTTCGAAGATCCCGCGCCGCTCTCGCGCCTCTTGCACGCTGCTGCGGAAAGCGTGGCTCCGCCGCACACGCCCGTACCGCCGGCACCTCTCATGCACAATACAAGCATCGCCAACGATGCGCAGGCGCGCGGTTCACTGCTCCATGCGTGGCCCATTTGGGTGCAAGCGCTTCGCGATGCGAAGGGGCCGCAAAGCCTGACGAGTTTCGAACGACTCTTCGTTCACCACTTCGTTCCCCTCGACGCCGCCATCGCAAGCGGCCTCGACGACCCGCGCGCCATCGCCGCGCACGCGGAATTTCGCAGGAGTTTCGAGCACGCGTACGGCGAGTCTTTCGGAACCTTCGTCCACACGGGCAAGCGCCCGCGCATGGTCTTCGACGTGCCCGACCTCGCGACCAAAGTGGCCCGCTTGCATGGTGCACGTACCGTTCACCTGGTGCTCGTCGACAGCCTTCGCTGGGACACCGGCGAGCGTTTGAAAGAACACCTCCTCGCGAAGATTGCAGGCTCCGCGACGCTCGTGGAAACGCAACTCCTCTGGTCGGCACTCCCCACGACGACCCCGCGGCAGCTTGAGCTCCTCGCGCGCGGCCCCGAAGCGCTTCGCGAACCTCCCGCGCCACAAGAAGAAGAGCCCGTTCGCGGCCGCACCTCCGAGATCATCCGTCGCGTGAAAATTGGCGCGCGAGACCTCTATCGCCTCGACTACCTCGATGCGCGTCTTCGCGAGCGCGAGGTCACGACGACAAACGAGCTCGAAGGCCATCTCGACGCGTGCGCAACAATCCTTGCAAGGCACATGCAGCCGCTCCCGGCGCGAACGCTCGTCTACATTTTCGGCGACCACGGCTTCTCCCTCGACCGCGAGGGCAAGGTCACGCAAGGCGGCGCGAACGTGGAGCAAGTGCTCGTGGGCGGGCACGCGTTCCTCATCGGCGCGCTGCACTGACGCTTCGTTCGAACGGCGAGGGCACTGAGCGCCGCGGCCCCGCTTTCTTCTTCGCTTGATGACTCGCGGTGTGCGAAACATCAGACTGAGAGATTCGCGTCACCCGCACGCGCAATCGAACCCGAGGCTCGGCCATGATCTCGAACCTGCGATTTCTGCGCAATTACCTTCAAAAGCTGCCCGACCTCGCCGCGCCGCGTCCCGTTGCCGGGGAGTTTCGCCGCAACGGAGCAAACCTGCGCATCACGGGGCCTGCCCTCGTCTTCGCCGCAGGACCGACCCTCGACGAAAACCTGGCTCAACTCCGAGGCCGTGACCTCTCGAGCTTTTGGATCTTCGTCGTCGATGCGGCGCTCAAGGACGTCGTCGCCGCGGGCGTGCAGCCGCACTTTGTCGTCTCGTGCGACCCGGCCGAATCGCTCGATCGCTTCTACGTTCCGAGCCAAGCGGTGCTGCTCCATGAGGCCTCGGGCTTCTCCGGCTTCTACGACCGTTTCTCGCGCTCGAACATGTTCCACCTGTCGCTCTCGCTCTCGCTGGCGATCAACAACGAGCTCTTCGGGCCCGTGGCGAAGGGCGTCGTCGCGTACGGGTCGGTGCTCAACTGCGCAGTCTCGCTTGCGGCGCGCATGGGCTCGAAGCGCATCGTGATTTGCGGAGCCGACTGCGCGTACACCGGCAATCGCTCCCACTGCCGCGGATGGTCCGTGCCCGTGCGTCCAGACGTCTTCGTGCCACGAGGCAACGCTCTCATCCCCACGTCGACGCTGTTCCTCTCGTATGCAAAGTGGCTCGAGGACTTCGCGCGATCCGAACACGCGATGGGCGCGGAGATCATCAACGCAACCGGCGCGGGTATTCTCGACTTGCCAGCGATGCCGCTCGTCGATGCGATCGCGCGCGAGAACGTGAAACGGCCGACCGTCGCGGTCGATTACGTCGACCCGGATTCGGTCGCGGTGCAGGCGCGTGTCGAGTCGCTGCTCGTCGCACTCCGCGAGTTCCGCACGACCGGAGCGTCTGAGAACCGCCTGGTTGCGCAAATGGTGCCCTTCGCTGCGGGCAACACGACGGAGCCCGAAGCCATCGCCACGGCCCTCGACCTGCTGGTCACATCGTTCGAACGCTACGCGTCGGTCCTCGCCGCTACTCCCGCAAGCGCACGCGGTCACTGAGCGCCGCGTTTACTTCGTGCCGAAAAGCCTGTCGCCCGCGTCGCCGAGGCCCGGACCAATGTACGCGTGCTCGTTCAGGTGCGAGTCGACCGACGCGGTGAAGATGCGCACGTCCGGGTGATGCTTGTGGAGTTCGGCGATGCCCTCGGGCGCCGTGAGCAAGCACACGAGCTTGATGCTCTTCGGGTTCTTCGCCTTGATCATCGACACGGCCTTCACCGCCGAATGGCCCGTGGCGAGCATCGGGTCGACGATGAGCGCGTCGCGGCCCTCCATGTCGGGAACCTTGAAGAAATACTCGACGGGCTGCTTCGTCTCCGGGTCGCGGTAAAGCCCAATGTGGCCCACGCGCGCCGACGGAAGGATGTGCAACATGCCGTCGAGAATGCCGTTGCCCGCGCGAAGAATCGACACGATGACGACCTTCTTGCCCTCAAGAAACGGCGCGTCCATCGGCGCAACCGGCGTCTCGATGCGCTCATGGACGAGAGGCAAATCGCGCGTGACCTCGTAACAGAGGAGCATGCTGATCTCCTCAAGGAGCCGTCGAAAGCTCGAGGTACTCGTGTCCTTCTTTCGCATCAGCGACAGCTTGTGCTGCACGAGCGGGTGATCGACGACGACGACGTTTTCGAACGAGCGACTCATGGCCTTCGGCCTATCGCGTTTCGTCGACCTGGGAAATGGCGGCCTAAGCGCGCGCAGGCAAAGCCGAACGCTCGCAAAGTTGGCGCGATGCGAACGATCGTTAGGGGGCCGCCCCCGAAAGCGCGTCCTCAAGGAGGTCCTTCGAACGGGTACGGGGCTTCATGCCCGCGGCCTCGCGCTTCGGCATCGACCGAACCGTGCGCTCCGACGGCGAGGCGTCCGGGGTAGATGCATCTTGCACCGATTGCGCCGACTGCGCCGACTTCAAAGGCGCCACGATGAGCCCTTCGACCGCGACCGGTGCCACGTCAACGCGAGGCAACGGGGTCTCGGCGCTCTCGTTCGCGCGTTTCGGCACCTCCACACTCGGCGCCTCCGCGTGACGCAGGCGCACGACCGCGAGCAGAATTCCGCCAAGCGCCGCAACCACGAGGAGGGTTTTGGCGAGACGATTTCCTCGCTTTTCTTGCAGCCTCTCAAACGCGGGCACCTCCCTCGGCACGGACTCCGCGGCGACGGGTCGAGGCGTCTCCACCGTGAGCGTGCCCGTTACCGCGAGCGACGGCGGCACGAACCCGCCATCGGTCCAGTCGTCGGCGGCACTTCCGACGAGGGTGCGGAGAAATTCCGCAACCGCGAGAGCGTCCGCGTCGATGCCGAGATCAAGCTCGTCATCGTCGACCAGCGCGCGCAACGACGTGCCCGTGAGCACCACCTCGGAGCCCTCGCCCACAAGCACGTGTTTCGGCGAAAGCGAGCCGTGCGCCAGGCGTTGCCCATGAAGCGCGGACACGGCCAATCGCAGGCGTTCGGCAACTTGACGACGGCGCGCGAGGCTTGGGCGGAGCATGAGCCAATCGCCAAGGCAAAGCTCTTCGCCGGACGCGCGCTCGACAAACACGAGCCAGTCGTCGAGCACATGCACGACCTCCGGAACCGCCACTTCGGCCCCGATGCGCTTGGCCACATTCGCGACTCGCGTGAAGCGCGCGAGAATCGCGTCGTACGCGGGCGGCTTCGGTACGAAAAACAAAAGGACCGGACGCCCTTTGCGATCAAGCGCGCCATGCGGGCCGAGATGCGTGCGCTCTGCATCTACTTGAAGTTCGAGCCCCGTGCGCGCGAGGAGGTCTTCGAAGTCCCGCGGACGCAACATCGCCATGGCGCGAATGTACTACGGCCGCGCGCGTGGAAGGAACGCGGTTCGCATGCAGACGGCCAAGCTTCGTCCACACGCCAACGCCGTGCCCGCCGGCGCCGCTCAACCCTGCCGATCGCCGCTCGGCGTCAACGATCGAGTCCAGGACGAGGAAGGCCTTTGCGGTCGTCGTTCGCGCGCTCCGTGAGGACTGCACACGTTTCCGCGGACGGTTTTTCGACGTCGAGGACGCTGCAAAAACGGGCGGCGCACTTCGCGACAAGGCGCTTCTCGTCGTGAGTCTGAAGCTCCCGCGCGAGCGTGCACGCCTCGGCCGCGTGTCCTTGCGCCGCTTCGAGAACGCCGAGTTCGAAACGTGCCTCGCCGGTTTCGCGCGCCTCGGGGAGCGCATTGAGCATCTCGCGGTACGCCGCCATGGCCGCGTCCGGAGTTCGTTGCAGGCGCGCGCGCCGGAGAAAAATGGCTGGAAATCGAGGGCGATTCGCGCTTCCAACAATCCACGACGACTCGCGCTCACTCGTGGCACGCTCGAGAAGCCGTAGGGCTCGCGGTTCGTCGCCAAGGCGAAGCGCGAGGAGCGAACCTTCGTCAATCGCGTCGTCGAAGAGCACCCCTTTTGGATACGGGTCGTCTTTGGCAAGCGACTCAAGTTGATCCACCGCATCGGCGAGCTTGCCCGCGCGCGCGGCGATGCGTGCCTTCTCCATGCGAAGCCATGGG
>CAIQDA010000021.1 GCA_903870415.1 uncultured delta proteobacterium | reverse complement strand
GTGAACGTTCGCGATGCCCGAGGGAAACGTCAGCGCCGCGGAGAACGTGTCCTCCGTGTCGGCCTCGGTCGCCTCGCTCCAGGTCGTGGCGGAGACGGCGGTGGGCAAAGACCCCATCCATTCGAACGCGAGGTAGAACGTATGGCTACCGTGATCCATGGCGATGCCGCCGCCTGCGTAGCGTTTTTCCAGGCGCCAGCCTTCGTTCCATTCCGCAACGCCGCGGGCGTGGGTGCTTCGGAAGGTGTGCATCGTGACCTGCCGCACGGGCCCGATGATGCCGCTCGAAAGCACGTCGCGCACCGCTCGGACCACTGGCGCATGCTTGTAGTTGTGCGCAGGAAAGACCACGCGCCCGGCTCGCTTCGCCGCGGAGATCATGGAACGAGCATCCGAGGCATTCGTCGCGAGGGGCTTCTCGCAAAGCACGTGCAGATTCGCGGAGAGGCACGCGCGCGCGATGGACGCATGCGCGTAAGGCGGGGTCGTGACGTCGACGAAGTCGAGCCGCGAGGCCTCGGAGACCAAGAGAATCTCGTGGTTTTCGTAAATGCGCGCGGAGGGAAGCGCGCGATGTGCAGCTTCGCGACGCGCGGCGCAGGTGTCGGCGACTGCGACGATGTCGAGCGCTTCGCAGGATTGATACGCGGGGAGATGACCGCCTTCAGCGATGAAGCCGAAGCCGATGATCGCCCCCTTGCGTGGCGTTGGCATGATTCGCGGCCCTCAGTCGTAGCGTTCGTGGCCAGCGTGCGTGAGAGGCATCTCGCCTCCCATTCGTCGCAGCGAGTTCTTCAGCGTCATCAGCTGATTGAAGAGATCGTGTTCTGTCTCGACGCCCGCGATCGCCATCGGGCTTTTGAAATAAAATCCAAGCCAATCTTGCGTGCCACGAAGCTTACAGCGCGAAGCCAAATCCAGCAGAAGAGCGAGATCGAGGACAATCGGCGCGGCGAGAATCGAGTCCTTGCACAGAAAGTTGATCTTCATCTGCATCGGGTAGCCGAGCCAGCCGAAGAGATCGATGTTGTCCCAACCCTCTTTGTCGTCGCCGCGCGGAGGGTAGTAATCGATACGGACTTTGTGAACGAAGTCGCCGTAGAGAGCCGGGTGTCGCTCCGCGTCGAGGATAGACTCGAGGACACCGAGCTTCGAGACCTCCTTCGCGCGGAAGTTGTCCGGGTCGTCGAGAACCTCGCCATCGCGGTTTCCAAGAATGTTCGTCGAGTACCAGCCGCGCATGCCGAGGAGCCGGCTCTTGAGCCCCGGTGCCACGATGGTTTTCATCAGCGTTTGGCCTGTCTTGAAGTCTTTTCCCGCCAGCGCCACACCGTGCTCGCGGGCGAGCTCTTGCGCCGCGGGGAAGTCCACCGCAACGTTGGGTGATCCGTTCGCGAACGGAACTCCCTCCTTGAGGAGCGCCCACGCGTAGATCTGCGCGTTGGTGATGTTGCCATCGTTGCGCTCAAGCCCGGCCTCGAACGAGCCGATGCTCCCGTGAACCTCCGAAGGCGTCGTGTAGATCTCGGTCGATCCGCACCAGACCGAGACGGCGCGGTTGCAGCCGCGTTCGCGCAAAAAACCACGAATATCCGCGCGCACGGCTTCGACCATCTCGGCCTTCGAGTGCGCGGTTTTGGTGTGCTGTCCGTCGAGGCGCTTCACGAACTCGCGGTAGAAGACTCCGCGCATCGGCTTGATGGCCGAGAGCTCGTCCCGCACGAGGTCGAGGTGATCGCGCTTCAGGACGCCCGCGTGGAGCGCGGCCTCGTAGGCGTCGTCTTCGAAGATGTCCCAGCCGCCGAACTCGAGCTGATCGAGCTTGGCGAGGGGCACGAGCTCCCCAATCGGCATGACGCGTTCTTCCAGGCCGCGCCCTAGGCGTACGCTTCCGAGCTGCGTGAGCGACCCCACGGGCAAGCCCATCCCTCGGCGCGCGAGCAGTACGCCCGCGATCATGGTCGTCGCCACGGCACCCATGCCGGGCAACAAGACGGCGAGCTTTCCTTCCGCGCGGGAAACACTGTGCGATGGAATCAACGTGACCTCCTTTTCTCGGGCGCTCCCCGTGCGCCCATGCCGACGTGCGTGCTGCTGCAGCATCAACGAGAAGGGGCCGCGAGAGCC
>CAIQDA010000020.1 GCA_903870415.1 uncultured delta proteobacterium | reverse complement strand
CCGATCTGTCACCGAGCTCAAGGGGCTCGTTGAGCCGCTGACCAAGATCAAGTTCTCTGGCTACATTCAGGGTCGCTTCGAGTACCACCAGGACTCGCTCGACGCCGGTCAGAGCGCCTCGGGCAAGCCGGGCGTCACCAATCAGTTTCAGGTTCGTCGCGGCCGTCTGAAGGCGACCTACGGCGGCCAGTACACTGAATTCGTATTGGAAACGGACGCCTCCGCCTCAGGCGTTTCGTTGAAGGACGCGGAAGCGTCGCTCATCGAGCCTTGGACGGGGCTCGGCCTCAAGCTTACGGCGGGTCAGTTCAAGTACCCGTTCGGTTACAGCACGCCGCAGTCCGACTCTGTGGCGGAACTGCCGGAGAAGCCGCTGGCCATCCGCAAGCTCTTCCCGGGTGACCGCGATCGCGGCGCGCGCTTGAGCGGCAAGTGGAAGTTCCTGAATCTGGCGTTGGCCGTGGTGAACGGCAACGGCACGCAGGACAGCTCCTCGCTGGTCGGCGTCAGCAACAGCCCCAACGACAACACGGCGTTCAAGGACATCCTGGGGCGCGTCGGCGTTGATTTCGAGTGGATCGTCGTGGGCGTCTCGTTCTACAACGGCAAGACCGCCACTGCGACGCTGCTCAAGGGCGTGACCGCGGATCCGAAAGCGACGCCGCCCGTCGTTGGTACGCCGGACACATTCCCGCTGACCTTCTTTGATAAGACGCGGTACGGCGCCGACCTGCAGCTCTACTACGACGTCCCGCACGTCGGTGGTCTGGCGGTGAAGGGTGAGTACATTCAGGGCAGTGAAGCCGGCGCGGACTTCGCTGGCTGGTACGGTCTGCTGCGTCAGAATATCGGCGACCACTGGGGTGCGTTTGTTCGCGTCGACCAGTGGGATCCGAACACCAACAAGGACAACGACGACACCACGAACGTTGGCGGTGGCGTGCACTTCTACCCGGACGGCCACGCGAAGATTTCCGCGGTGTACGAGCACCCGATGTCCAAGAACGCCGCGCTGGCCGACCCGCGTGACGACGTGCTCACGCTCCAAGTTCAGGGCATGTTCTAAGCAAACTGACAGTCAAGGAGAATCCAAGATGAAGAAGTTCACGATTCAGAATCTCTGCGCGGCCATCGTGCTGTCGCTCTTCTCGGTCCCGGCGATGGCCGGTTCCATCAGCGTCAAGGGCTCCGATACCATGGTCATTCTTGGCCAGAAGTGGGCAGAAGTGTTCATGGGCTCGCACCCCGGCGCGACCATCCAGGTCACCGGCGGTGGCTCTGGCACGGGCATCAGCGCGCTCATCAATGGCACCACGGACGTCTGCCAGTCCTCGCGTCCGATCAAGGACGCCGAGAAAGACAAGCTGCGCGAGCGCTTCTCCACGACGGGTGTGGAAATCGCAGTTGCCAAGGACGGGCTCTCCGTCTACGTCAACTCGGCTGCCCCGGTGGATGAACTGACTCTGGATCAGATCAAGCAGATCTTTCAGGGCAAGATCACCAACTGGAAAGAGGTTGGCGGTCCGGAT
>CAIQDA010000019.1 GCA_903870415.1 uncultured delta proteobacterium | reverse complement strand
GATTCCCCGAAAGAGAGAAACGCCATGACCTCGATGACCCGTGAATCCGCCCGCGCCCTCGTCGCTCCCTTTTACGCCGCGCTCAACGCACCGGCCTCGAAGGACGTCGCCGCCCTCGTCTCGAGCGTCGCCAGCCCCGAGTGGCGCTCCTACGGCAGCGCGAACACGAGCAAGGGCCGCGAAGATTTCATCAAGCAAGTGCTGGGCTTCGGCAAGCTCATCCCAAACCTCGCCTGGGACGTGAAGGACGTCTTCGTCGACGGGAACACCATCGTCGTTCGTAGCGAAGCGAGCGGCACGCCCGCCGCGGACTTCATGGGCGTGGCCCACGGCGGCGGGAGCTTCTCCGTCGTCGCCATCGACATCCACACGGTCGAGGGCGGCAAGCTCGTTCGCGCCGACCACGTGGAGGATTGGGCCACGGCGCTCCGTCAGCTCGCCGCCCGCACCTGATGCCTGAGCGACGCCTCGCAGACCGCACGCACGTGGAAGCGCCGGTCTGCGGGGTGAGCGCGTCGGTGGGTACGACCGGACGAGCGCCAGCTCCGCCATCTTCCGGCGCACGCAGGCGAGGCGATCGAGCGCGGTGGGGTACTTGCGCCGAGACCAGGCGATTTGCTGCTGAATCTCGTCGCCCTCGGGTCCATCGAGTTCGTCGATGGTCTGCGCGGCGAGGCGATCGAACTCTGCGGGCGGGAGGCGCTCTTCGTACACGACGAAGTCCGCTGACACATTTACATGTAGAATCCATGCGGACGAACGGCGCGCGTCGGGTCATCATGGTGTCCATGCTGCGCGCTTACGCCTCGCTCCTCATCGCCTCGTCCGCAGCCTTTGCGGTCGCGTGCTCCTCGGCGAGCTCGCCACCGGCCGCACTGGGCAATAGCACCCCGATCGAAGATGCCGCCGCGCCGCCCGTCGAGGATGCCGGCCGTACCGCGGCGGTCACGTACCACGAGCACGTCGAGGCCATCATGCAGGCGCGCTGCCAGAGCTGCCACCGCGAGGGCGGTACGGCACCGTTCGCGCTCGACACGTATGCTCAAACGAAAGCACGCGGGCCCCTGCTCGTCGACGCTACGCAATCTCGCCGCATGCCACCTTGGGGCGCGGCTCCCACAAGCGATTGTGCGCCGCAACATGGCTTCAAGGGCGACCTGCGCATGACGGACGCCGAGATCGCTACGCTCTCCGAATGGGTGACCCAAGGCATGGTCGAGGGCGACCCTTCGAAGTCGCCCGCCAAGCCGACGTTCGCGAGCGATGCGATCACGGACGGCACACATACGCTGACTATTCCTCGTTATACCGTAGCGCCAAGCACGCGCGACGACATGCGGTGCTTCGTGCTCGACCCGCACCTCACCGAGGACACCTGGTTCGATGCGACCTCAGTTGTTGCTGGGGATACGGCGGTCGTTCACCACGCGCTCGTCTTCCTCGACCCGAACGGAGCGTCGCGAGCCAAGGGCGGCGCGAGCGGCAACTACTCGTGCTTCGGCGGACCCGGCTTCACGAACGTATCGCTGCTCACGGCATGGGCTCCGGGCGTGCCACCCACGCGCTACGGCACCGACGTGGGCGTGAAGGTGCCCGCGGGCGCGCTGCTCGTTTTGCAGATGCATTACCACCCGGCGGAGGCCGCCCACGACGACGCAACCTCGTTCGTGCTGCGCCGCCGCAATACGCCGCCCACGTGGGCCGCGCTCGTGCGCCTCATTGGCAACTTCGAGGACGCGCCGACGCTTCAATCAGGGCCGAACGACCCGACCTCGACGCCGACCTTTCTGATTCCCGCCGGCGTGACGAACCACACCGAGACGATGGAGTTCACGATGCCCGCGCAGGTGCCCGAGCTGCCGCTGGCCAACATGGGCACGCACATGCACTGGCTCGGCACGAACATGACCATCGAGGTCACGCGCCCGACCGAACGCGGGGGCCAGCCGCTCCACGAATGCCTCGTGGCGACGCCGCACTACGACTTCAATTGGCAGCGCGGCTACAGCTACGACGAGCCTCTCGACAAGCTGCCCACGCTCATGGGCGGCGACAAGATTCGCATGCGCTGCACCTACGACAACTCGATGGGCAACCCGAAGCTCGTGCGCGCGCTCCAAGACCAGCGCCTCGCGAGCCCCATCGACGTGCGCATGGGCGAGCAGACCCTCGACGAGATGTGCCTCGGCGCCTTCACATTCATCACGCCGGTGCTCTGATCGACGGTCCACGTGCCTAGCGCTCGAGGAGCCCGCGGGTCTTCGTGCGCGCGTGGCCGTAGGGCGCGGTGAGCT
>CAIQDA010000018.1 GCA_903870415.1 uncultured delta proteobacterium | reverse complement strand
CGAAGTCGGCTGCGAAAGACCCGGCCGAAGCACGTCCGAGTGACGTGCGAGCGGTGGTCGCGCGGGCGAGAGCCGGTGCGCGAAAGCCCATGCATCATGCACCCATCACCGAAGTCGCTCGGTGGCGTCGTCACGTGGCAGCGGACGCGACGGTGCCTTCGACGAGCTACGTTCACCGTCAGGCGAACGTGGCGGGGCGCGTAGTCCTCGGGCGCTCGGTCCACGTCGCAGCCGGGAGTTCCGTGCGAGCAGACGAAGGCACTCCCTTCTTCATCGGTGACGACTCCAATGTCCAAGACGGCGTCGTCATTCACGGCCTAAAGGACCGGCACGTGCTCGTCGGCGGCGAGAAATGGTCGGTGTACGTGGGGCGCGGCGTATCGATAGCCCACGACGCGCTCGTGCACGGGCCGTGCTTCGTTGGCGACCACACGTTCATCGGTTTCAAGGCCGTCGTCCACGACTCCATCGTCGGATCACGCTGCTTCATTGGCATCGGCGCCGTGGTCGTGGGCGTGGAGATTCCCGACGGAAAGTTCGTTCCGCACGGCGCGATCGTCACCACTGCCGACGCGGTCGACGCGTTGCCGAACGTCGATGCCGCGAAGCTGCACTTCAACGAAGACGTGGTCGAGGTCAACCGCGGCCTCGCCGCCGCCTACGGCATCGAGGAGCCGAACGACGAGGCCATCACGTCGACAGCGCTCGGCTCCGAGCACCGCGCCACGCGCGACGAACCGTGGCTGGCGGGCGGACTTCGCCGTAATCGCAGCAGTCGTTTTTGAGAGGAGCAACAATGATCACAGGCTTTTTCCTAGGACTTGCCCTCGCGCTCGCCGCCCTCGCTTCGCGGGCGTGGTTCCGCGTGGACGAGGGTCACGTCGCAGTGCTGGTGCGTTTCGGACGTGCGGAGCGCGTCGGGGACCGGTTGCGTCTTTACGGGCCGGGCTTGCACGTGCGCTGGCCCTTCGAGGTGCCCGTAGTCGTCGCGACCCTTGAGCGCTCGCTCGAGCTCTCGGGTGAGCAGCGCGGACGCAACGCGATGACGAACGACGGCACCGTCCTCCGGTTCGATTCGGTATTGCGCTACGTTGTCGACGAAGAAGGTGTCGAGCGGTTCCTCTTCGGCCTTCGTGAGCCGCTCGACCACGTGACCGGCGTGTTCACCTGCTTGCTTCGCAATGAGATCGCCAACTTCGGAGGTGCGTCGGAAGTCGCGGCGGGCCTCTCCATACCGCCGCGCTCCGTGGATGCCGGTTCTTACGCGCTGATCCGCAGCGAGCGTCGCCGTCTCAATCGGCAGATCGACGAGTTCGTGCGCAAGCGCATCGGCGACCGATACGGCCTTCGCTTCGTTGCCGTCGACCTCGTGGACATCTTGCCGCCCGACGAACTGGACGAAGCGCTCAACGCCGTGCTCCACGCGCAGAGCGCTGCCGAGCGCGACTACTTTCGCGCCGAGGCCGACGCGTCGCGACGGTTGCTCGCAGCCGACGAGTCCGTGGCGATTGCACGCGCGCGTGCGGAGGCAGAAGCCAAGGAGATTTCAATCATTGCGCGCACGCTTGCGGAGCTCGACCGACGTGGAGTTCTCGCGGCATACGTCTCGAGACGCCGGGCCGAAGTGCTCTCGGAGGCGCGCTTGTCGTTTGTGAAGGAGTCCACCCGATGAATACTGCCTTCGTCGTCGCGATGCTTGCCGGGGCGCTGATCCCGTTTGCACTTTACAAGCTCTTTCGCACCCTCGGGTTCGAGGTTCACGAGGGTGAGTCGGTTCTCGTGACTTCCCACGGTCGTCTTGCCACAGTGCTCGACGCCGCCGGCTTTCACTTTTACGCGTCCAAGCCGTTCCCCTGGGTGGAAGCTCATCGCGTGTCGCGCCGCCTGGACTTTCGCGACTTTCGCGCTGTTCACGTCAATGATGCGAAAGGCACCACGATCACCGTGGACCTTTGGCTCGAGTTTCGGGTGGTCGACCCGAAGCGTGCGTTGTTCGCCATTTCGGACTGGGACACGGCTCTGCACACGCTCGTTTCCCACGCCACCACGTCGATCCTCGGCAACCGGGAATTCCGGGAAATACTTGGAAACCGCACGGAATTGAGCGAGGCCGTGCGCCGAGACATCGCCGCGGAGACGTCGCGTTGGGGCATCGAGGTCGAGCAACTGTTGATTCGCAACATCGGATTGCTGCCGGAGATCAGCCAGCAGCTCTTTGGCGCCGTGGCCGCACGCATCGAGAAGGCGCGGGCGGACGTCGAGGAGGTCGGGCGTCTCGCCGCTGCGAAGCTCGAGGCCGACACCGACGTGCGCGTTGCCGAGCTCGAGGCCAATGCGAAGGCCCAATACCCAGCGGCGATTGGAGCTGCGCTGGCCGAAATCGCTGCGACGCCCGCCGTCTTGCATGCTTACGAAGCGCTCCACGAGCTCGCGGAGCTACGGCCGCACCGCACCGTGCGCTTCCATGGATTCGCCGACAACGAACTGCGCGCCGTCGATGCCGCGATGCTTGAGCACCAGCTCGACGCCGCGCACGGCGCGACGCGTAGTTAGTAACTATACTTCGCCATTAAACTCGTTCCGTCGAAGGGCGTCTTCTCGCCAAAGAACGACCAGTCTCGCGAACGAAGATGCCGTGCGCGGCGAGGCCGACGTGTTCGCACGAGCCTCGCCGGTCGCCACCTGGAAGCGTCCCTCGCGACCGCTCACGAAACGAAAACGCGCGAGGACCCAAGGCGCCGCTCGCCGAGGCCCTCGCGCGTCCGTTTCTATCAGTACGCGATGACGACGATGCCGGAGCCGCCGGGCTTTCCGCCGCTGCACGAGCCGCCGCCGCCGCCGCCTGTGCCCGCAATTCCCGCGACAGATGCGGTACCCGTCGAGTCGCCCGCTCCGCCGCCGCCCAGTCCGCCCGCGCCGATGTTCGAGTTGCCGCAGTTGGAGCCGCCGCCGCCACCGCTGTAGTACGCGCTCACGCCGGTGATGCTGCTCGCGATGCCGATGCCGCCTCCGCCGCCACGCTCGGTGGCCGGATCATTCGGCGTGCCGTTGGAGTCCGCGCCGACTGCGCCCGCTCCGCCACCGCCCGCCGCTCCGGTCCAGCAGCAATAGGTGAACGGGTTTCGTCCGCCGGCGTTGCCGTAAACCGTGCCGCCGATCGAGCTCACTCCTTGCGTAGCCGATCCGCCGACGCGCGTGGACTGGGCGCTCGAGTCGCGTCCTGCGCCGCCGCCCGATCCGCCCGAGGCCCCGACCGCGTCCTTCTGACCACCGGACCCGCCGCCGTACGCCGTGACAAGCGTACCGAAGGACGAATCGGTGCCGTTGGCCGCTCGTCCGCCGCCAACACCGACGGCGATCAGCTTGCTGCCCGCCGCGAGACTGTAGCTGCCCACCGTCACGACGCCGCCGCCGCCGCCGCCGCCGCCCTCGTAATAGCCGGATCCGCCGCCGCCCGCGACGACCAGCATCTCGACGGTCTTCGGGACGCTGCAGTTGAAGGACCCGTCGGTCGTGAACGTGTGGATGGTGATGCCCGGACGCGACGTCGTGTCAATCGTGCCGCCCGTACACGCGGCCCCCGTGGACCCGCCGATGCCTGCATCGGTCCCGCCTGTTGCACCCGTTGCACCCGTAGCGCCTGTTGCGCCGTCGCACGCGTACGCCGTCTGCGCGCTCGCCGCCTCGTTGCCGTTCAGCGTGCCGCTGCCGTCCGCATCGACATAGAAAATGAGCTTATAGCCGCCGTTCGTGCAGTTCGAACCGGCGGATTCCGACGAGACGACAATGAGCGAACCCACACCGGGCGAACCTGTGGCGCCGTTAGAGCCCGTGGTTCCGGTAGCTCCCGTTGCGCCCGCGCCTCCAGTAGCTCCCGCGCTTCCAGTCGCTCCCGCGCTTCCCGCGACGCCCGTGCCGCCCGTAGCTCCCGCGCCGCCCGTGGCTCCCGCGCTTCCTGTGGCTCCCGCGCTTCCAGTCGCTCCCGCGCTTCCCGTAGCTCCCGCGACGCCCGTGGTTCCGGTAGCTCCCGCGCTGCCCGTGGCTCCCGTTGCGCCCGCGCTGCCCGTAGATCCCGCGCTGCCCGTGCTTCCCGTTGCGCCTCCCGCGAGGCCAGGTCCGACAGGGACCCATTGGCCTTCCGTGCAGAGTGCAACCGATTTCTCGGCCGTGGCGTAAGCGACTTCGAGCTCTCGGCTCGCGTCACACGCAGGACGCTCCGCCTCGCTCGCGTAGCGCACCACGGTTTGCGTTCCCGCGGCCGAATCGCTGCACGCCGCAACCACCACACCAAAACCAACGACGGAAACCGTCGATAAGATCCAAGCCGCACTGCCCATCGTCATCATTTTCGGTCGCATATGCCCAACAAACCACGGATCCGTCCCGCAAGTCTTCAAGCGTTAGCTTTATCCGACCGGCATTCGGTCGACCTCCGGCCATCGAGGTCCTTGTGCGAAGCTCCGACCGCTCTCGGCTTCGGTTCCGGTGCGAAGATCGTCCGGGCCGAGGACGCGCCGCGGTGGGGGCTATGGGCTCTTACGCCGGAGAAATGCTGGGCGCCACACGCACCGCCCTCCCGGTGGATGCCTCAGAATGAACCGGCGATTCCAATGCTGTCGGG
>CAIQDA010000017.1 GCA_903870415.1 uncultured delta proteobacterium | reverse complement strand
GCGGCCTTGCCTGCTTCGAGTTCCGCTTGAACGAATGCAGCGAGTTCGCCGGCCTTTGCGCGCAGCTTCGCTCCCACGAAGAGCTCACGCGCGATGGACTTCTTCGCAGCGGCGAGAACGGCGTCGGTCTTGGCGACGTCGTCGCGCATGATGACGTGAAACCCGAATTGCGTTTCGATGGCACCGACGGTCATTTCGCCCGCCTTGAGTGCATCGGCTGCGGCCTTGAACGCGGGGACGAAGTTATCGGTCTTGGTGCCGAGTTCACCGCCGCGCGAGCCTGAGCCCGTGTCGACGGAGACTTCGCGTGCAACTTCCGAGAACGCCTCGCCACGACGAATGCGTTCAACCGCTTCGCTGATCCGCGTGAGTGCCTCGCCACGGGTCTTTGGGTCCGCCTCGGGAGCCACGGTGACGAGGATGTGCCGAAGGTGGCCTTCGTGCGGCGCGAGCTGCTCTTTGCGTGACGTGAACGTGCTCTCGACGCTGTCGGCGTTTTCCTTCTTCGCGAGCCACGCGTTCAGCTCCGCGTCGTCGACCTTCGCGGCCCAGCGACGCAGAAAGCTCTGCGGCACGGCCACGTAGGCCACGCGCGCGCGCTGCTGATCGTGGGCGTAGAACTGGAACGCTTCGGCCTCGCCGACCGAGATGTTCTTCGTGAGCGCGTCGCGCACCTTCGAGGCGAGGATCTCGCGCTTCTGCCACTCGCGAAACTCGCTCGCGGAGCGGCCCGTGGCCGAGCGAACCGTGCGCTCGAAGACCTTGTAGTCGAACTCTTTCGTCTTCGCGTCGCGGAAGCCCGCGTACACCTTTCCCGGCGGCATACGCAGGGAAACTTCAGCGTTTTCGAGAGGCGTGCTCACGTGAATCCAGCCGGAGATGAGCGTGTCGTTCAGCTCGTCTTCGCTCACCGAGAGGCCCAAGCGTTCGGCCTCCGCGATGAGGAGTTCGCGGTCGATGAGCGCGTCGAGCGAAAGGCGCGTGAGGCCCATGCTTCGCGCTTGCTTCATGCTCGACTCGCCGTCGGAACCGCGGGGCATCAGCAGACGGAACGTCGCGCGTTGGTCTTTTGGATCGATGCAGTTTCCACGCACCATCGCCGCGCATTGGCGGCGCAAGGTGGCGGCTTTCGGTCCGCTGTTCGGGCGGAACTGCACGACGAAGACAACGATCGTGGCGACGAGGATCGTGCCGTAGACGACGGAGGTAACGCCCTTCTGGCGGAAAACATCGAGCATGGTGGTATCGCGAGGAAAAACCCGGGAACAGGCGCGCTACCACGAACGCATGGACCGGGTCACGCCTTGCCCGCACGTTTCCATCACGTGAACGTCAGAAGGCTTTCCCCAAGGGGGAGTGAGCGACGTCGAGGGAGAACGTGTCGTAGACGTGGACCGCGGGGCCCAGAACGACGGCGTGAAAGCATCGCTGGTGGGCGCAGGCGCGGCGAGGACTCAGGAGTTCACCGGAGCGAAGGCTGAATCGGTACTTGTGGAGTGGGCATGCGACGACGTCACCGTCTCGCGGGCCCGTGCCCAAGCTCGCGCCCGCATGGTTGCACGCGTCCTCGATGGCCACGGGCGCGCCGTCGACGAGGGCGACGAGCACGTCGCGCGGAGGGTAGGCGAGGACCACGAACGCACCATCGGCGAGCGAAGCCATCGACACCGCCCCGACGTACTTCAATGGAGAACCCCGCTGCGCGTGGCGTGCTGGAGCCCAGACATTTGTGCGAGCAGTTCGGCGGTGACGAGGCGCACGCGATCGCGCGGCTTCGTCGCCACAAGGAGCGCCTGACGCGTTCGCGCCGAGACGATCAGGTGATGAGCGGCGAGGTCTGCGGCGGCCCCGGCATCGAGATCGTTAGGGACCTCGAAGTGAAAGCCTGCGTCGCGAATTTGCACCGCGCCCACGATGCGTTGAATCGCGTGACGGAGCGCATAAGCCTCCTCTTCCGAAGCTCCGGGGCCTTCGTTCGGCAAGACCGTTGCGCGAGCCCGACGGTACGTTCCTTCGAAGGGAAGTTCTTCGAGATGCACGCGTGCTTGCCCAAGAAGGATGACGTTCGATCGACCGCTCGCGAGAGCCTGATGCTCGAGAATCACGCCCGCACCGCCGATGGTTTCGATGGCCGGCGTTCCGTCCGGGTGCGGCTCGGCACCGTCGCGAAGGCGCACCATCGCAATGGCCCCGTGCGTGGCGAGCGCGTCCGCAAGCATCGTTCGGTAGCGTGGCTCGAAAATGTGGAGGGGCAGAAGTCCCCCAGGAAAAAGGACCACCTGAGGAAGGGGGAAAATGGGGATGGCGTCGAGGGCGGCTTCTACGCCGGCGTATTTCTGCATGGCATGCGCCCCAGGTTGTTCACGGGTTCGCTTGTACGATGCGAAATGCTTCCGAACGGTCGCGCTCGTTTTCAAGTCCGCGCGACGCGATGGTTTCGACGAGCGTTCCATGGGCTCGCTCGCCACGCGCGGTCATGCACCCGTGGCGCAGCGCGAGCCGGCAAACGACCCAGCGCGGTTCAAGCTCCCGCGCGAGGGTGCCCACGATGTCTTCACCGAGGGTTTCCTGAAGAACGAGGCGGCGTGCGAGCGCGTCGACCAGGGCGACGACGGCTCCGAGCCCCGCGGCAACCTCACGCGGCGCGAAGGCGACGGTGGCCTTGCCTTCCGCCGGAAGGAGGTGGTGGGGGCACATCGTCACGACCGCGATTTCGCGCACGACGACGATATCGGTGACCGCCTTGACGCGGTTCGCGCGCAAAAGCGCCGCGCCGTCCAAGCGGTATCCTCGCAAAAAATCGTCGGCGAAAGCTTCCGCGACCCGGCGACCCGTCCCCACGAGTTCGGGGTCGGCGCTCGGGTCTAGGCCGAGGGCTCGCAGGAACTCCTCGATCGCCGCGCTCGCACGGGCCTGGTCAATCATGGGGGCCACGTTGCCGCATCGGAGCGTGCAGCGAAAGAAAGTACGACGACGGCGTTTGACATGGGGACCTGTTGCCACGTAGTTTCGCGCGCCGCGTGCAGACCCCTGCGCGCCATTATGCGGAGCGATGCCGAATGTCTGAGGAGAAGAAGCCCAAGATCGACCTCAAAGCCCGTCTCGGCAAGACGTCTGGAGCCAGCATTCCACCGGCTCAAGGCTCGTCCGAGGGTGCCGGAGACTCGATCCCCGCTCCCGCCGCGCCAAGTGCTTCCGTGCCTGCGCCCGCGCCAGCGGCTCAGCCCGTGTACCAGCGCTTCGAGGTCGACGACTCCGATGTGACCGACGCGCGTAAAGCCGGCTTCAAGCAGGGCGTGACCGTCGCCATTGTGGTGGGTCTCGCGGCTCTCGGCATCGGGTACGCGGCCGGCGGCGCTTCGGAGAAATCCGCGGGTCGTGCGAAGGCCGTTGCCGACATGACGGACTTGGCGAAAAAGGCCGACGACGCCAAAGCGAAGCTCGCGCTCTTGCAAGAGAAGCTTGAAGCGGGCGTCAAAGAGCTTGGCTCGAAGAAGTTCCCGGACTCGCTCGCGGGCGACCTCGGCGGCATCAACGTGGACTTCGACGGCGCGGTTCTCGGCGGTCGCCGCTTCTCGGGAGTTTCCCTCGAAACGACGAAAGAACTCATCGAGTTCGCGACGGACGTGGCTTCGGTCAACGAACGCAAGGGCATGATCAGCACGCTTCTCGGCAAGCTCAAGGAGCCCATCGAGAAGAAGTTCAAGGGCGGCGACAAGGTCGCGATTTCCTACGCGGTCGTCGTCGAAGGCTCCGGCAAGAACAGCCCCATCTTCGCGACGCTTGCGGGCTTGCAGAAGAGCCTCGAAACCGAGAGCGCGCTTCCTGCCAAGTTCACGGTCATGAGCAACGGCAAGGCCTCGGACGTCCCTGCCTACGCGAAGGGTGACGCTTCGGGCAAAGCCATCGCGCTTTCGCCTGGAAGCTTCGAGCGCATTTGCCCCGACGACACGAAGGGCGCGCAAGCGCAGCTCATCGCGCAGCTTCGCGGTCTCACGACGAAGCTCAAGGGCGAAGATCAAACGTCGAGCCCAGACGCGAAGTCGGGTCTCGTTGAGCGCGCCGCGAAACTCTCCATTGCGCTCAAGAAGGCCGGCGAAGGCTCTTGAATCAAGGCACCTGAATCGCAAGCCGGCAACTGTGTCGGCATGCGGGATCAGGCAGGCGGCGCGGGCACGGAGGACGTGTCCGCGTTCGTCATTCGTGAGGCGTTCTTGCCTCGCTTGCCTCGCTGGCCTCGCGTGCAGGTCCGCCGTCGCTCGGGGAGTCGCCGTCTCATCGTGGCCGACGCGAATACGCGGCCCCCTCGTTTCCGCGCGGTGAACGCTCTGCTAGCGGCTCATCGCGTTCTCTTTCGATTCGTACGACCATGAGCGAACCCGCCCTCGCGCCGACCGTGAATGCCCCCATCGACGTCGTTGGGGACCCTCGACCCATCCCGCGGAGGCCCTTCTCGTTGGCGCTCGCGGCGCTGTTCTTCGTGGCCCATCTGCTTCTTTGCGCCATTGGGCACACGGTTGCGGGCGGCGTGCCCATCGGTCTCGCGCTCGTTCTCGCAGCGACGCTTGCGCTCCTCGACGGCCTCGGTTCGTTCGAGGCGGCAACGGGCGCCGTGCGCGGAGAAACGTCGTTTTCGGATCTGGCGAAGACGTTTGCCTCGACGGCCCTCGCGTTCGGACTTTTCGCGGCGATGATCGGCGGAGCGTCCCATCTGCGTGGCCACGCCGCGCTGTGGGGCCTCGCGGTGACGGTGTCGTTCACGGTTTTTGCGGCGACCCTCGTGCGTGTGGGTCAGCTGTTCGGTGCCTACGACGAGCGTCCGCTTTGGCAGCGCGAGGGCTTTTGGGTCGTGGGCGTGTCCGCGTGGACCATCCTTCCAACGCTCGGCGCCTACTCGCTTTGGGACCCGTGGGAGACCCACTACGGCGAGGTTGCCCGGGAGATTCTCGCGCGAAACGACTGGGTTTCGCTCTGGTGGGCGCAGGACGGCTGGTTTTGGTCCAAGCCCATTTTGAACTTCTGGATCCAGGCGCTGGCCATGGGCGCCCTCGGCGTCGGGTATCGCAGCGATGACTTTCTCTCTCCCGGAGCGTCGTCGCTCGCGCATCCGGAATGGGCGATGCGTACGCCGAATGCGCTCCTGACGATTCTCGCGGTGTATGTACTTTACAAGGGTTTTGCGAAGGCCGTCGGACGTCGTCCGGCCATGCTCGGCGCCCTCGTGCTCGCGACGGTGCCTGACTGGTACTTCCTCGCGCATCAGACGATGACGGACATGCCCTTCGTCGCGTGCCTCACCATGGCGATGGGGTTGCTCGTGTACGCGCTTGCGGTGCCTGACGACGCGGTGGCTCCGACAACCGTCGTCCGCATGGGGTCGCGCTCCCTGCGGGTCTCGGCGTGGCACATGCTTTTCGCGATCGTGTTCGTGCTCGCGCTGCCGCAAATCTCTTACCTGCTCAGTCGCAACGTCGAGTTTGTTTGGACTGCGGACCTCAAAGGGCTTCGTCCTCACTTCGACGAGTTCATGAACGGAAGCGCCGGCAACTGCGGCACTCCCGGCAACGAAGCGTGTACTGCGCAGATACCTGCCGCGGTGCCTCGCGCGCTCCTCAACGGCGAAGGCGTGGCCGTCGCGCTCCGCCGCATCTTCATCGGGTGGGAGCCCATCGTGCAGGCGGGACTATGGTCCGCGCTTCTTGCGGTACTCGTGCTTCCGGGCCTTCGGGAGCAGCGTGTTCGGCGTCTTGCGGTGCTCGGCGCGTGGGTGGCGATGGCGCTCGCCACGATGGGCAAAGGGCCTGCGGGCATCGTGCTGCCAGCGGGCGTTGTATTCGTGCATCTTGCAGCTACCCGTCGTTGGCGCGATCTTGGTTCGAGCGAGATCGTGTCGGGACTCGTCGCCTTGCTCGTCGTCGCCATGCCTTGGTTCGTGGCCATGTTTGTGCGGCATGGACCACCGTTCACCGACCGGCTCATTTTTCACGACATGTTCAACCGCGCCTTCAGCCACGTGCACGACACGAACGAGGGCGACGACACGAGTTTCCGCTTTTACGTTTGGCAGCTTGGCTACGCGCTCTTCCCGTGGACGGCGCTCGCTCCATTGGCGCTCGTGCGCACCGTCGTGGGCGGTCAAGCTTCGGCGAAGCGTGAAGCGGCGACATTTTGCGTCGCGTGGTCCGTGCTCGGCTTCGCGCTGTTCACGATGATGGGCACGAAGTTTCACCACTACGCGTTCCCGCTCGTCCCTCCGCTCGCGATGATCATCGGGCTGCTCGTCGACGATCTGCTCGACGAGGCGTCCGCCGAAGCGCCGCGGGTTCGAACTGGATTGGCTGCGCTCGTGGCGGTGGTTCTCGCGGTTTTTGGTGTGGCGCGCTTCATCGGCCCCGCGGCCGCTGGCTCAACGGGCAGCCTGCATATGTCGATGGTGGGCGTTGGGTGCATCGTTTCGTCGTTCGCGTTTGCAGCGTATGCGCTTCGAGGTTTGCGCCCGTCGATCAACGCGTTTGCGGCGACGACGGCCGGTGCGGGTTTGTTCGCGGGTTCGCTTCTCGTGCTCGTGGTCGGGCGCGACTTGGCGGACCGGTCGCCGGAGAGCCCTGGAGCGATTCGGCTGCTTCAGCTCTTCACCTACAACTACAAACGCCCGTGGCCGTCGGAGCTCGATTACTCGGGGCCGCTCGCAGGGTTCGCCGTCGTTGCAGCGGTGCTCACGCTGCTCTTGGCGATGCGAAGGGCGCGCCGCGTTGTTCTGATTGCGTGGCTCGGACTCGCGTCCATCGTGACGGTCTGGGGCCTCGATCGGTACTTCATCCAAGTGGCCCCGCACTGGGGGCAGCGCGAGCTTTTTGAGGCTTATTACACGGCGCGCGCGAGTGCCGACGAGCCCGTCGTGGCCTACCAAATGAACTGGAAGGGCGAGAACATTTACACGGGCAATCGCGTGCCCGCCTTCGTGTCGAGCGGCCAGCCCTTCACCGCGTGGCTCAAGAAGAAGCAAGAGCAGGGCGTGCACCGGTTCTACTTCGTCACGGAGCACTCGCGCGTGTCGGGCCTCCGTGCGGAGGTGCAGGCGAAGGACTTTCGTGAGGTCACGACGAAGGCCCTCAACAACAAGTTCGTCCTCTGCGAAGCGACCTTCTAAACGCGCGACTCAGTCGAGTTCCCGAAGCTCCGCGAGGGCTCGCTCCCGATGCGAGGGCACGTCGAGAAGGGTCTGAAGCGCGCGACGGGCACCTTCTTCGTCGTCGAGCTGGCGGGCGCACCGACCTTCCTCCAGGCGCGCATCGAACGCGATCGCACCCGCTTGCGGATCGGTGGCGAGGCGCGTGAAGATTTCGCGAGCCCGAGCGCAGCCGGAGAGTTCCTTCTCAAGCTTGCCTTGAAGAAAGCGCGCGCGGGCGTCGCCTGTGTCGCCGAGCGACCGAAAGATGGTGAGCGCAGCCTCGGCATTCCCATTTTGTTGAAACGCGAGCGCGTCTTCGATGCTCGCCGGACCCGCGGCCGCGACGTCCCGCCTGGACCGGGCGGCCGCTGCGTTGCTCGGATCGGCCGGAGAAGGAAAAGAGCTGGGAACGACCGTCGAAGGAGTCGTCGCGGGTTCCGGTGAATTCGGCAACGCCATGGGCGCGCCCTGTTCGTGGACCGAAAGGGATGCGCCGCTGCCGTGGTGTTTGCGCGCTAATACGAGCACGCTCGACGCGGCGGTCATCAAGAACACCGCACTCATCGCCGTTTGGGGGCGACGAGCCCACGCGCCGGCACGTGCGAGCCACGATGCTCGGGGGAGGGAGCCGTCCGCCATTGCCTAAGTATAGCACGAAGATCCACAAGGGATTGCGTAAGGAGCGGTAGCTTGGTTAAGCTCGTGTCGGGTTGGGGTACTTGCAACGCCCCGCTAGAAGGATTCGTTCATGGGACGCTCGTTGGCAGCTTCTTCACTACTTGCCGTAAGCATTTTGATCGCGGGTTCCGTCGGGGCCCAGCAGAGCGCTGCGCCGAATCCTTCGACTCCGGCTCCCGCAGCTCCCGCAGCGGCCACCGACGGTGCGACGTACTCGGTGCGTCTGCGCGACATCGAGACGAAGGTCGACGAGCTCAAAGAGAACCTTCGCCGCAGTCAGGCGCGCCTCACGCTTCTCAGCGACACGGTGCTCTCGGGCGGGGCGTCCGGGTGCCGCGCCGAGATCGACTTCGCGAACGACATTCAGTCGGGCCTCGATCTCGTGGGGGTCACGGTCACGATCGATGGCGTCGTCCAGCTGAATAAGCAGGACGAAAGCGGGGCGCTCATGGCCGCGCGCTCCTACCCCGTGTTGCGAGCGGCGGTGCAGCCTGGCGACCATACAGTGCAGGTGAAGCTCTCGTACCGTGGCGAGAAGGGCGGCCTCTTCAGCTACATGGCGGCGTTTCATGCGGACGTGAAGAGCTCCGACACGTTCGTCGCGACCGAGGGCAAGCTCGTGCGCGTCCACATCGCTGCGCGTGAAGTTGGCGGGTTCTTCTCGCCGCTCGAGAAGCGTCTCGGCCTCGTGTTCGACGCGAAGACAGAAGCATTGCAAGGGGCCGCAACGCCAAAGGCGGATGGGGCGACTCCGTGAAGAAGTCCTCGCTTCTTTGGGTGCTCGCGACCGCATGCACCGCGTGGACTTCGGCGGCTGCGGCGGGTCCTGACGAGCACGCGAAGGCGGCTTCGGACTTCGTCGGGGGCGCGTCCCGAAACGCGGGCCGCGTCGGTCTGCTCTATGGCGCGCAAACGCTCCGTAGCGTCGGCGAGCGCATCATCGACGGCGAGCTCGCGCTGCGCGGGCGTGCGTACGAAGAAGCGATTTCGACGTTCACGAAGGTTCTCGAGACGACGTCAGCACGGGACGGCTCGCTTTATTTCAACGCGAGGTGGCTCCGCGCGCAGGCGCTTCTCGAACACGGAGAAGCCAGCTCGGCGACCAGGGATTACCTTGAGTTGCTCGCGGCGGCCGGTCAGCCAGGGACGGGCGATTACCCGATTCGATCGATCGACAAGCTTGTCGCCATCGGTCTCGCGCGCCACGATCGTGAGCTGCTCAAAGGTGTCCTGAGTCGCGCAGATGCGCTGCGTCTCGAACCCGCGGATTCCGAGGGGGCCTACGCTCGCACGAAGGCGTTCGTCGAACTCGGAAACGCTGAAAAAGCTCGAAGCTTTTTCCCAAAAGGTGCCACCGCAAAGCCCATGCAGACTGCCTACTTCGAGGCGATGCTGGTGCTTCGCGAGGAGGCCGCGGCGGCGCTTCCCGGCGCGTCTCGCCGCGACAGTTTTCCTCGTTCGCTTGTGGCGTTCGATGCGCTCGCTGCGACGATGGCGCCACCGGACGACGCGGATTCGGCTGCGGTCATTCAGCTCGCGAAGCTCGCTTCTGCACGACTGCATTACGAACGCCGCGAGTTCGCGCAAGCTGCGGAGCTTTACAAGAGTTTCGGTACGCAGAGCCCGCTCTTCGACCAAGCGGCTGCGGAGCTCGCGTGGTCCCACGTTCAGCGCGGCGATACGACCGGCGCGGAGCGAGCTCTCGAGCTTCTCGCCGAGGCGCGTCCGCGAAGCAGCGAGCTTGCAGAGGCGCAGCTCCTTCGCGCGGACCTGGCCCTCAAAAACGGGTCGTTTGGCAAAGCTCTTGAGCTCTACAAAAGCGTGCGAGCGGTCCTCGAGCCGCAGCGCGAGGCCATCGACGCGTACCTCAAAGCGCGCCCGAACCCCGATCAGTTCTATGAGTTGATTTCAAAGCGCGAGATGGAAATTGCCGGAAGCGGCGACAAGCTTCCGCCGATGGCGATTCGCGTTGTTCGCGATGACCCCAACGGGCAGCGGGCCATCGACATCGCGGCCGACTTGGGCCTCGTGCGCTCGCTCGTCGATCAGGTGCAGCAGCGCGCAAAGTTGCTTGAGCGTGTGGTTGCCGATCCAAACCGTTCGCTGAACCTCATGGAGTTTCGCGGTCCGACGCACGAGCTCACGGTGATCGCAAACCAAGTGGCACGCGGACGCTTCGAAATCGCGTCGGGCCTCGACGACGTCGCTCCGGCGGGCGGCTCGTCGGAGCTCGCTGAAATTCGCTCGCGTCGCAGACTCCTCATGCCGCTCATCGAACAGCTTCCTCTCACGGTCGACGCGCTCGGTTCGCGAGGCAGCGCTTCCGACGACGGTTGGGGCTCGATCGGCGATGCGCTCGTTTCGCTTGAGCAGCAATGCGTCACGTATCTTCAGCAAATCGAGAAGATGCGCGAACTCGTGCGCCAGGACCCGGAGCGCGGCATCGAGCGTGACGCGGATGCGCGTGCTCGCGTGCTCGCCGAACTCGACAAAGAGGCCGAGTCGCTCGTGATGAGTCGCGACGCTGTGCGCGAGACCAAGCGCCTTGTGGACGAGATGCGCGCGCAGTCCGGCGGCGAAGGCGGACTTCTCGCCATGGAGGCGGCAGCTCGCCGCGAGTTCAACGTTCTCGTCGATCGCGAAGTCGAGCTGGCCGGCGTTTCCGCGGCAGGTGCGGCGTACGGCTCGCGCGTTCGGCCATCGGTCGACGAAGCGAAACGTGTAGACAGCACGCTCGAACGT
>CAIQDA010000016.1 GCA_903870415.1 uncultured delta proteobacterium | reverse complement strand
CTACCTGAGCGCAAAGTGGGTGTTCTTGAGGGTCATGGCGCCCGCACCGGAACTCCCAAAGTTCGCCAATTGGCCCGCCGCCCTCGACGCGGTGGCGAAGACTGCAACCATGCTTCGGCGCACCACGTCCACGATGATTCCGCATGAAGATTTGCTGAGCGTTGGCCAAGAGGCGCTCGTGCTCGCGGAGCAGCAATTCGACGGAGCCCGCGGCGTGCCGTTCTTGGCGTACGCACGCCTTCGCATCCGCCGTTCGATGATCGATTCGTTGCGCAACGAAGGGCGACTCAGCGGACGATCGGCGGGAATGCTTCGTGCCGCCGATCTGTCCGACGAGGTCTTTCTCGAGCTTGCCGCCGACGAAGACCACCGCGACAACCCGCAGTCCTGGGCAAACGCGTCTTCGACCGCCGCCACCCTCGCGACCATCCACGGGCTCGACTTCGGAGGAAGCCCTGAAGAACGCCTCGCGCGCGCACAGCTCAAAAAGCGCGCCGCCGACGCACTCGCCAAGCGGCCCGTGCAGGTTCAGAAGTTCTTCCGCCTGGTTTACGAAGATGGCCTCTCCCTCGATGCGGCGGCGAAGCGGTGCGGGATCTCGCCCTCGTGGGCGACGCGCCTTCATGCGAAAGAGATCGCGCACTTGGCGCGCGAGTTGAAGGCGGCCTTGGAACCTCGTGCTACGGCGCATGAAGCATGAGCAGGGAAAAGCCTCGCGTTCTCGTGGCCATGAGCGGCGGAGTCGACTCATCGGTGGCTGCGCTTCGCCTCGTGCGCGAAGGCTACGACGTCGTGGGCGTGACGCTGCACCTTTGGGATTACCCAGACAAAGTCGAAGACGCCAAGGCCCGGTGCTGCGCGCCCGAAGACCAGCACGACGCGCGACGCGTGGCCGATGCGCTCGACATGCCCCACTACGTGTTCGATCGACGCGACCTCTTTCGCACCGAGGTCGTGACGCCGTTCATCAACGCCTACTTGAGCGGCGTGACCCCGAGCCCGTGCAACGACTGCAACCGCACCGTGAAGCTCACCGAGCTCTTTCATATCGCGGACACCCTTGGCGCACGCTTCATCGCCACGGGCCATTACGCGCGTATCCTTGAAGATTCGCTGGGTTTTAAGCGCATCGCCCGCGCCGCCGACGCGCACAAAGACCAAAGCTATTTCTTGCACGCCACCCCGCGCGCTCAGATCGATCGGCTCCTTTTTCCGCTCGGCGATTCGTCGAAGCCGCAAGTGCGTCAGGAAGCCGTCGAGGCGCGACTGCCCGGTGCAACGAAGGGCGAGTCGCAGGAGCTCTGTTTCATTGGCGCAGGCGACGGGGCCTACGCCGCATTCGTGGAGGCTCAGGCCCCCGAGCGCGTGAGGCCTGGCCCCATCGTCGACGAAGACGGGCGGGTGCTTGCCGAGCATTCGGGCGTGCATCAGTTCACGGTCGGACAGCGCAAAGGCCTGGGTATTGCCACGGGAAAACCCACATTCGTCGAACGCATCGATCGGGACACGGGCGCGGTGCACGTGGGGTCGGGCAGCCGTCTGCTCGGTCACGAAGCGTGGCTCGATGACGTGACCCTCGGCGACGGAATCGCATTGCCCATCGACGGCGCAACGGTGCGCGTGCGCTACCGCCACGGGGGCACAAAGGCCCGCGTCGAAGCGGTCGGTTCACGGGTGCGCGTCTTGTTCGAGAGCCCCACGCGCGCCCTCACGCCAGGGCAGATGGCCGTCATCTACGAGGGAGACTGTGTCATCGGCGGAGGCCGCATTGGCCACGACGCTTCGGCCCACGCGCACGCAGAAGTCGCCGGCGCATGAACGCCCGTTCGCCTGCATTTCGACTGGCGTTCCTCGTTTTGATCGTCGCCTTCGATGTGCTCGCGGACGACACCGCAGTCGCGCTTCGTCGTGCGCGCGAGGCGTTCCAAGAAGCCGATTTCGACACGGCGGCGAAAGCGTACCAAGTGGCCATCGACGCCGGTCACCTCGCACCAAATGAACTCGCAGAGGCGTTTGTCGGCGTGGGCATCGACGCCGCAGCGCGCGCAAGTGGCGGAAGCGGCACCAATGGAAAGCGAGCGGTCGACGCGTTCCGCCTCGCGGTCGTCGTGGACCCGGCGGTGCCCTACCCGCTCGGAGGTCCAAAGAAGCCAAAACCGATGCTCGAGCTTGCACGGCGCGAAATGTCGAAACGCACGGGGGACTGGTTTCGCGTGGCCTTTTCCGAACGTTCCATCGCGCTCGGGTCCACAGCAGCCGTCGCGCGCGTGCGCACAGACGCGGTCGCGGGCCTTGAGGGCATCGAAGTTGAAGCTCGCGTGGGCGAGGGTGACCCGTGGGTTCAGCGCTACGCGCTCGCGCCGGAGACCGTGGTCGTCTTGCCGCAGGCAGCGCATACGACCGGGCGCGTTCGCGTGCGGATTGCAGCCATCGACGACGTGGGCAATCGCTGGGCCGAGGTCGTGCGAACCGTCGACGTGGACCGAGTCGCCGCGCCGAATGTGGCCCTGCTCCGCGACGATGCACCCGCCGCGAAATCGAACACCGCTCCTCCCGTCACGCCATCGACACGAGCGGCTTCCGGCTTTTGGGCATCCCCATGGCCATGGGCCGGTCTCGGTGTGCTTGTGCTGGGTTTTGGCAGCGCGTACGCCTTCGCCGCCCTCGACAATTCGGGCCCCGTTCGCGTGGGCGCTCCGACGGTCCACGTCACGCCCTGAACGCGCGTACGGAGGAGCAAGCGTGCCCCACGCGGTTCGACTGGCCCCGGCGCGCGAGGTCTGGTCTACTTAGGTCATACGTTTCAACGAGGAAGTTTCTTGGCCGACGACCGATCCGCACGAGCACGAGGAGCCGCCCGCGATGGCCAAAAGCCATCTGGGAATCGCGGCACCTATTTCTTGGGCGAATACCGCGTCGTCGACGAGATCGGCGTAGGCGGAATGGCAAGCGTGCATCTTGCACGCGTCGACGGACCTGCCGGTTTTCAGAAGTGGGTCGCCATCAAGCGCATCCACCCGCACCTCGTCGAAGACCCGTCGTTCGTGAACATGTTTCTCGACGAAGCGAAGGTCGCAGCTCGCATCAGCCACCCGAACGTGGCCACGGTTTTCAAGCTCGAGCAGCACGACGACACGTACTGGATTGCCATGGAGTACCTCCACGGCGAGCCGCTCCGCGAGGTCATGCGCCGCACCGAAGAGGTCGGTCGCATCGCCCCCACCGAGATTGCCTGCCGCATCATCAGCGAAGCGGCGGAGGGCCTTCACGCGGCCCACGAGCTCCGCGGAGAAGATGGAGAGTTTCTCGGCGTCGTCCACCGCGACGTCACGCCGCACAACCTCTTCGTGACCTACGAAGGCACCACGAAGGTCGTCGACTTCGGCATCGCAAAGTTCAGCTCGCGCTTGGCTCAAACGCGTGCGGGCATGGTCAAGGGCAAGCTCGCGTACATGTCGCCGGAGCAAGTCTCGGGCGAGGCCGTGGACCGTCGAACCGACATCTTCGCGCTCGGCGTCGTCTTGTGGGAGCTGACAACAGGGCAGCGCCTCTTCCGCATGGACAGCGACATCGACACGCTCGCCAAGGTGCAAGAGTGCATCGTCACGCCGCCATCGGCCATCGTGCGCGACTACCCGCGCGACCTCGAGGCCATCGTCCTCAAGGCCCTCTCGCGCGATCAAAACCACCGCTTCCAAACGTCGCGTGAGTTTTCACGCGCGCTGCAAACCTACGTGCTCAAGCGCGGCATCTTCATCGCGAGCGACGAAGTTGCAGCCTACATGCGTGCGATTTTTAGCGACCGCATCAAGAACCGCGACGTGTACCTGCGTTGGGCCGCCGAGGTCACCTCGACCCTCAGCATCGACCCGAAGGCGTCGCAAAACGAGTCGCTCGTTTTTCCTGCGGAGGGCGGTCGAGGACGCCAAGACGTGACGAGGCCACCGCCGCCTCCACGAACGGGCCCGCGCGGACCGTCCGCACCACCACCGCCGCGTTCGACGATCGCCGCGCTCCCTGCCGCACCTCGCGCCGACACCATCGACACGCTTCGACCGGCGAACAAAAGCCCTCGCGTGTCGACTCGCCCGGGTCTTCTCACGAACGCACGCGTGCCCTCGTTCGACGCCCCGGCACTCGATCCTCGCGAGCATCCAAGCGGGTCTGGCATTTCGGGTGAAACGCTCGTCGGCGACCTCGAAGAAGACGACGCGGGCGACACCATCGTCACGAACGCAACCTTTGGCGAACTGCAGCGACTCGCCGCTCAGGGCGAAACGAGCGGCGTCTCCGTTGCACTCGAGTTCGACAGCGATCCGCGTTCGCCTGTGGTCGCCCGGTCTCTACGTCCGGCAACGCCCGCTGCTCGCGCCCCGTCACCATCGGCAGACGCAACGCTCCCGCCGTCTGAAGCACTCCGCGGCCTTCCGAATCTCGCCGACCTCGAAGGCCTTTCGTCGAGCCACGTCGTCGCCGCCCGCGCGCGCCCAAGCAATTTGATGCTGGCATTGGCAGGAGGCGGTCTCGGCCTCATCGTCGTCGTGATCGGATTTCTCGTGCTGCTTCCCGGAGCGCGCACGCAAACCACCGTCGCCACACCCGCGGCTGAAGCGGCGTCTCCCGCAGCACCCGGCACCCCACCTCTCGCGGCACCACGCGCGGAGCTGTCTCCTTCCGCTCCCGCGCCGCAAGCCCTCCCGCCGGCTGTGCCTGCTTCGCCTGCTTCGCCTACTTCGATTGAAGCTCCTCCCGCACCGAAGAAGGCCGCGGCCCCGATGCGCATGGAAGGTTCGACGGTCAACGGTGCCCCACGCCGCGCAGCCGCTTCAACGGCTCCGACCCCTGTGGTTTCCGCAGCGAGCAAGCGCGCGCCCGAGCCTGTCGCCCAGGCGTTCGGTGAGCTTACGGTCATCTGCATGCCCGCCTGCGACGACATTCGCATTGATGGCGTACGCATAGGGGAATCCCCTGTCATACGTCGTCGCGTGGTCGTCGGCGAGCATCATCTGGAACTGCAGCGCCTCGCTCAACGAGAAACCATCGTGCGTCGCCGCACGGTCCACGTCTCCGAAAACCACGTGGAACAAGTGCGCGAGTCCATGACGCCATGAAGACGCGTGCCCGGGCTGCCTTTGCAGCGCTCGGAGCACTCGCAATCGCGTCGTGCGTCCCGGAGCCTGAGGTTTCCGTTGTTCTCGAGATGCCCGCGTCGGCCGGGGCAGCCGCGTGGTTCGAAGTCGGTGCCGTTCGCGGCGCTTGCCCCGATGCCGCGGCACTTCGCGGAGGCGTTCCCCTTGGCGACGGCGTTGCGCGCATCGCGTTCGCAGCCGATGCGGAGCATGCACCAACCTTCGGAGCCCTCACGCGCGAGCGATGGGCCTTCGTCGCGGCCGCGCGCGATGCATCGTGTGGCGTCATCGCAATCGGTTGCAAGGGAGTCGACTTGAGCGGCTCACGCGACGTTTCGATCACGCTTCTTTCGCTAGGAGAACCGCGCGAAGGCACCTGCGCGCCGGGACTCGTTTGCCAATATGCACACTGCATCGATATGCCCGCGTCATCGACGCCGTCGGCCTCCGGGTGCAGCCTCACCGTGCGTGGCGGAGGCGCGCTCGTCGACCCCCTCATCACCGACGTTGGCACGGCCATGATCGCCGCCGCTCCGGCGATAGCCCCCACCGCGACGGGCTTTTTCGCGAGTGCCATCGACGCAACAGCAAGCGGCGATCGACTCCGCGCGTCTCTCCGATTCCTCGACGGCTCAGGAGCCTCGACCGCCCTCGCTTCGCCCGCCTTCATCGCTTGCGCGGGACCGCCCTCGCTCGGCGGCGTCGCCATCGCAGAAGCACCAGGAGGTAAGGCCTTCGAAGTCAGAAGCGGACCGAGCTGCAACGACGCCGGCGCCTCCGTGAGCGAACTCTCGTTGAGCGGCACTCGTGCACTTTACACCGATACGTCGCGCACCTTGGGGTCGACGCTTCACCCTCATAGCCTCGTGCGGGAGAGCGCTTCTGGGCGCATGTATGTTGCAAGCACCTTGCTTCAGTCGCTCGCGATTCACGCGGCGACAAGCGGTGGCGTCGGGCCCGTCGTCAGCGGAATTCCCTCGGATGTCACCGATCTCGTCGACATGGCAGCCTCTGGTGGAAAGACGCTCTGGCTCGGACGCGCGTCGAGCGGCAAAACCCTCGCGGGACTCATCGCGAACGGAGTGTCGGCGCCCGTCACCGTCTCGACGGACGCGCGAGCCGTCGCGGCGCACGGACCTTCAGCGTTCGCCATTGCGTCCATCGACGCGGCCGGATTCGTCCACGTGGATCGACTGAGCGATGCCGGCGTCGGCCTTGGGTCGTTCGAATTCGGGAGTCCCGGAGGCGCCCCCGCCACCGACGCATCAATCGTCACGAGCGGCGAATTCATGATCGTAGCCCTCGGCACTCGAGGCGAAATTTGGTCGACCGCGCGATCGATCCACGATGACGCTATGGCCCCGAGCGCCTGGAAGCGCCTCAGCGACGCCGTTCCCCTTGCCCGCCGCCGACGCGATGGAGCGCTCACGCTTGCGGCTTCCGGCGACGTTCTTGGCCTCACATGGCTCACAAGCGCACGACCAACCCCGGACGACCTCCCGTTCGGCTATGCGGTCATCGGATGCGAAAGCCGCGCGCCCTGAAGTTTCCTCTCTCTCTCGTCGACGTGGTGTGCGCGGACTTGGTGCCAGGAGGCGCGGGTATCGCGCACCTCGAGCTCGACGGTGAGCGACGTGCTGTGTTTATTCACGCCGCCGCGCCCGACGACGTCCTGAAGCTCGACATCGAATCCGATGGTCGACCGCTGCGTGCCACCATCCGCGAGGTCATCGAACCGGGACCCCATCGCCGTCTGGCGCCGTGCGCTATCGCCATGAGTTGCGGTGGCTGCGATTGGATGCATCTTACACCGACCGCGCGACCCAATCTCTACGCGCAGCTGCTCGAAGATTCGTGGCCCGAAACGCTCCCCCTGCCTCCCATCACGTTTCACGCTGCAGAGCAGCGACTGCGCACGCGCACCCATGCGCGACTTTCGGTCGACGTCCGTAGCGGCGTCGCGGTCGTGGCGTTCTACGCATCGCGAAGCCACAAGCCCATCGTCGGCGGCGATTGCCTCGCCCTCGCGCCGGCGCTCGAGAACGCGCGCCAACGGTTCGGGGACCTGCTGCGCGGCTCTCGCGGCGAGGGAGAACTTCATCTCGCACTCGGCCGCGTAGCCCCGGACCCGCGTCGCGCCGTGGCTCACCTGACGTTTCGCGGCACGCTGCACCACGACGTGTTTGGTCGGATGGAGACGGCGGTCGGCCCCAACGGTTTTCTGCAAGGCATCGTGGTGGTCGAAGAAGGAACGACGAAGCCGGCGGTCATTGGTGACGCCACAGCGGAGTTTTTGGGGAACGACGAAACGCCTCTCGCCATGCCGCTTACCGGTTTTCACCGAGCTTCCGAAGCGGGCAGCCGGGAAGTCGCCGCGCACATCGGGAGCCTCGCCAAAGCGTTCGCCGAGAAGCATCGCGAGGCACCACGCTTTCCCGTGGTCGAACTCTATGCAGGCGCCGGAGCCGTTTCGGTCGCCCTCGCTCCGTTTTCGCGAAACCTCATCACCGTTGAGAGCTCCGAAGACGCGGTGCTACTTGCACAATACAACCTTCAAACTCGTCGCCTGCGCGCGAAGGTCGTCACCGGCGACGCCTCCGCTTTTGCCTGGGAGAAAGGCACGCGCCTCCTTGTTCTCGATCCGCCTCGAGAAGGGGCCGTCGCCGTCGTGCGTCGCCTGACCGAGAACCCTGTTCCGTATGTCATCTACGTGGCCGGCGACCCCGTGGCCCTCGCGCGCGACGCCGCTACGCTCGCGGGCGCTGGCTACCGCGCAACGCGCGTGGACCAGTTCGAAACTGTCCCCGAAACAAGCCACGTGGAAACGGTCGCCCTCTTCGAGAGACCGCGCGGATGAAGACCGTCGTCGACGCGCGCTTTCGTCGGGAGGCTGAAACGTTTGTACTGCGTTTTTCTTGCGACGATTGCTGCCACCGCGTCGACGAGGGTGCGTTGCGTGCGTGCTCGATGGCCTTTCCCGCAGACCTCCAGCGTGCGTCGCTCGACGCGGAGTCGCTTGCATTCTGCAAGAGCTTCGAGCTCGCGTGACGCGTGCGCGAGCTAGAGTAACGCCCCATGAAAGGCTCGCACCCGCCCACCTTGCTCACGCTCGTGCGACGAAGTTTGCGCGGCGAATGCTCGTCACTTGCGGGCACAACCGTTCTCGTCGCCACGAGCGGAGGGCCCGACTCGCAGGCTCTCCTGCATGCGCTCGCGTGGCACCGTGAGGCGTTTCGCATGACGCTCGTGGCTCACGGCATTCACCATGGATTGCGTGCGGAAGCCGATGCGGAACTCGACGGAGCGGAAAGCCTCGCGCGCAGCCTAGGCGTTCCGTTTGCGCGCTCGCGCGTGCAGGTCGACGAAGGCGGTAACCTCCAAGCTCGGGCCCGCAACGCACGATTTGAGGCCCTGCGTCTCGCCGCCAGCGCTTCAGGCGCACGATTCATCGCAACGGCGCATCACGCGAACGATCGGGCGGAAACCCTCCTGCTTCGCCTCTTGCGCGGAGCGGGCCCTCGAGGACTCGCGGTGCTGCCTCCGGTGGTCGACGGGCTCGCGCGGCCGATGCTTCGGGCAACTCGCGAAGCGATCGATGCGCACGTTGAGCGCCATTCCCTGTCTTCTTCCACGGATCCGAGCAACAGCGACCCACGCTTTGCCCGCGTACGCGTGCGCAACGAGGTCATTCCGCTCCTTCGCGAACTCGACCCGCAGATCATCCGTCATCTTACGGACCTCGCCGATCGGCTGAGTTTCGAACCCGACGCCCGCGCGCCGAAACCCGAGGAAAGCGAAGGCGACGGCGAATGAGCGCCGATGGTCCCTTGCCGCCGGGAGGCTCCGTGACCAAGTTGTCGTGCAAGCGCTTCCGCTCAGGGCGCTCGAAAGCTAGCCTCACACGCTCTTCGCTCCGGTCTCGGGCTCGAGGTATTCGTGAAACAGTCGCATAAGACGCTTCTCATCTGGATTCTCATTTTCGTCATGTTCCTGGGCGTCTGGCACGTGCTGTACCCCCAAGAGCGTGCGCAACCTGTTGCCTTCAGTGAGTTCGTCACGGAAGTGCAGGCAGGTCGCGTGGACGACGTACACATTCGCGATCGCGAATACGTCTTCCGACTCAAGGCTGCCGATGGGGTGCGCCCCGTCGAGAAGGAAACGGTCGGTCCGCGCGCCGACGATGCGCTGCTTTCGAGGCTCAAGCCCGACAGCAAAGACATCGCCGCTCCGCGCATCACGTTCGAACGCGACGAGCAGCAAGCGGGCTGGGGCGGCGCGATGCTCAGCATTTTGCCGATGGTTTTCCTCATCGTCATCTTCTTCCTGTTCATGCGGCAAATGCAGTCAGGCAGCGGCAAGGCGATGAGCTTTGGCAAGGCCAAGGTTCGCATGCTCGGCGAGTCGCAGAACCGCATCACGTTCGCGGACGTGGCGGGCATCGACGAAGCCAAGGACGAGGTCGAGGAGATCATTGCATTCCTCAGGGATCCGAAAAAGTTCCAGCGCCTCGGCGGACGCATCCCTCGCGGCGTGCTTCTCATCGGTTCTCCTGGCACAGGCAAGACGCTTCTCGCCCGCGCAATTGCAGGTGAAGCCGCTGTTCCCTTCTTCAGCATCAGCGGTTCCGACTTCGTCGAGATGTTCGTCGGCGTCGGCGCGAGCCGTGTTCGCGACCTCTTCGAGCAGGGCAAGAAGCATGCACCCTGCATCATCTTCATCGACGAGATCGATGCGGTTGGACGTCATCGTGGCGCAGGCATGGGCGGCGGTCACGACGAGCGCGAGCAAACGCTGAATCAACTCCTCGTCGAGATGGACGGCTTCGAACCAAACGACGGCGTCATCATCATCGCCGCAACGAACCGCCCCGACGTCCTCGACCCGGCCATCCTTCGGCCAGGTCGCTTCGACCGCCGCATCACGGTGAACCGCCCCGACGTGAAGGGTCGCCTCGAGATCCTCCGCGTTCATGCGCGCCGCACGCCGCTCGCCCCCGACGTGGACCTCGAAATCCTCGCCCGCGGCACGCCAGGCTTCAGCGGTGCCGACCTCGAAAACCTCGTCAACGAGGCGGCCCTCATCGCCGCGCGTCGCGACAAAGACGCCCTGTCGATGGTCGACTTCGAACTCGCCAAAGACAAGGTTTTCATGGGCTCCGAGCGTCGCTCCATGGTCATCTCCGACGCGGAGAAGTGGAACACGGCGATTCACGAAGGCGGCCACACCATCGTCAGCGTGCTCATCGATCACCACGAGCCCGTCCACAAGGTCACGATCATTCCGCGCGGCCCGGCCCTGGGCCTCACGTGGCACTTGCCCGTCGGCGACACGTACACGATGTCGAAGGTGCAAGCCGAATCGAAGATCGCCGTTCTCCTCGGCGGACGCCTTGCGGAAGAAGTCATGTTCAGCAGCCTCACCACGGGCGCGGGCAACGACATCGAACGCGCCACCGACATCGCACGCCGCATGGTGTGCGAGTGGGGCATGTCCGAGAAGCTTGGCCCCCTCGCCTACGGCAAGAAGGAAGAATCGCCGTTCCTTGGTCGCGACTTCGGCTCGCGCCAACAGGACTACAGCGAGAACACCGCCCAACAGATCGACGAAGAGGTTCGCAGCATCGTGCGCACGCAATACGACCGCGTGCGCGCCCTCGTCGAAACCAACAAGGACCGGCTCGAAGCCCTTGGCCGCGCGCTGATGGAACGCGAAACCCTCGACTCGGAAGAAATCCACGCGGTCATGGAGGGTCTCCCCCTTCCCGATCGCGAACGGATCATCATCCCCACGTACGCCGAGCGCGATCGTCAAAAGAAGGAAGCTCGCAAGGGCGCGCCTATCTTCGGTGGATCACCGCCGAAGCCCGCGCCGACCGGTTGAACCGGCCGCTAAGGCAATAAGCTGAGATTGCTCACGCGAAACCGTCGTCCTTCGGGGCGGCGGTTTCTTTTTTTGCGACCTCGAAGCTCCAGCAACACAGCGCGTCATGTGAGGAAGTCTCCACCGCGGTTGAACGAGCGAGCAAGCGGGTCTACCTTCCGCGCGCTCCCGGACGGACCGGGCTCATTCGCGAGGTTTTTTCATGTCCACGAAGATCGCCATCAACGGCTTTGGTCGCATCGGTCGCTGCGTCGTACGCGCGCTTGCGGAACGCAAAATCGAGGGGCTCGAGCTCGTCGCGATCAACGACCTCACGGACGCGAAGACCCTCGCGCACCTCTACAACTACGACACGGTGCATCGCCGCGCCGCGGTGCGTGCGGTCGTCGTCGAAGGCGGCCTTCAAATCGGTTCGCAGTTCGTCGCGGTTTCGGCCGAGAAGGACCCCGCGAAGCTCCCATGGGCTGCGGTCAAAGCGGACATCGCCTTCGAGTGCACGGGCCTCTTCGTCGATAAGGAATCCGCTTCGGCCCATCTCCGCGCCGGCGCAAAGAAGGTCATCATCAGCGCGCCCGCAAAGGGCCCTGACGCGACCATCGTCATGGGCGTCAACGACTCGATTTACGACGGGGCGAACCACCACGTCGTGTCGAACGGCTCGTGCACCACAAACTGCCTCGCTCCGGTCGCCAAGGTTCTCATGGACACCTTCGGCATCGAGTCGGGCCTCATGACGACGATCCACTCGTACACGAACGACCAGGCCGTTCTCGACATCCCGCACCGCAAGGGCGACCTTCGCCGCTCGCGCGCGGCAGCCATGAACATGATCCCTTCGTCGACCGGTGCCGCAAAGGCCCTCGGCGAAGTCATCCCGTCGCTCAAAGGCAAGTTCGACGGCCAGGCTGTGCGCGTCCCAACGATGGACGTCTCCCTCGTGGACCTCTCGTTCCAGACGACAAGGCCCATGACGAAGGAAGCCATTCACGAGGCGATGAAAGCCGCGGCGGAAGGCCCGATGAAGGGCATCCTCGGCTACACGGAAGAACCGCTCGTCTCGAGCGATTTCATTGGCGATCCGCGCTCGTCGATCTTCGACGCAACGGTCACGCAGGTCCTCGGCGACCGCTTCGCCAAGGTCATGAGCTGGTACGATAACGAATGGGGTTTCTCGAACCGCATGATCGATCTCGCCCTGCTCATGGGCTCCAAGCTCTGATCCATACGTCGGAATACGAGGTAATCCGTGAACATTCTTGAGGGCATCCGCACCGTCGACCAACTCGACGTTGAGAACAAGCGCGTCTTCGTGCGCGTCGACTTCAACGTGCCGATGGAAGACGGCCGCATCACGGACGACACGCGCATCCGCGAGGCACTTTCCACGATCGAAGCGCTTCGGGCAAAGGGTGCGAAGGTTGTTCTCGGCAGCCACCTCGGCCGACCAAAACCCGGCAAGCGCGACGGCCTCTCCCTCGTCCCGGTGGGCGAGCGTCTCGCGGAACTCGCGGGCGTCGAGGTTCATGTGCCCGACGACTGCGTTGGGAAGACCGCGCAGAAGGTCATCTTCGACCTGCGTCCGGGCCAGATTTGCCTCCTCGAAAACCTTCGCTTCCACGAAGAAGAAGAGAAGAACGACGAGGCCTTCGCCCGTGAGCTCGCGGCCCTCGCCGACGCCTACGTGTGCGACGCGTTCGGTGCCCTTCACCGCGCGCACGCGTCCGTGCATGCCCTTCCTCGCATGTTTCGCGAGCGTGCCGCCGGTCACCTCGTCATGAAGGAGATAAGCTCCCTAGGGCGCCTCCTCGAGTCACGCGAGCACCCCTACGTCGCCGTCCTCGGTGGCGCGAAGGTCTCGGACAAGATCACGGTCATCGAGGCTCTCCTTGAGCGCTGCGACGCCATCCTCATCGGCGGCGCGATGGCGAATACGTTTCTCGCGGCGAAGGGGCTCAACATGCAGAAGTCCCTCGTCGAAACCGAGAAGCTTCCGCTTGCCCGCACGCTCATCGACAAGGCCGCCGCACGTCGCGTCGAACTGCTGCTTCCGACGGACTTCATCGTGGGCGCATCGATCAAGGCAACGGAAGGTCAGGTCGTTGCCGCGAACGCCGTCCCCGAAGGCACCATGGCGCTCGACATTGGGCCCGACTCGGTCGCCGCGTTTGCCGCCAAGACCAAGGACGCTGCGCTGGTGTTTTGGAACGGCCCCATGGGTCTCTTCGAGCAACCGGCGTTCTCGAGCGGAACCTTCGGCCTCGCGAAAGCCCTCACCGAGTGCACGGGCTTTACGGTCGTTGGCGGCGGAGATAGCGCCGCAGCGGTTCAGGCGGCAGGCGGCGACATTGCCTCCAAGTTCGGCCATATTTCGACGGGCGGCGGCGCGAGCCTCGAACTCATCGAAGGCAAGAAGCTTCCGGGTATCGAGGCGCTGCGCCCATGAACTCCATGCGACGACCGCTCATCGCGGGCAACTGGAAGATGAACTTCGGCGGACCCGAGGCCATCACCCTCGCCGGCGGTATCGCGAAGGCGTCGAAGGAGCTTTCGGCCGTCGACGTGGTCGTTTGCCCGCCGTTCACTGCCCTCGCGGCCGTGGCGGCGGAGCTCGACGGCACCCGCGTGGGCCTCGGTGCTCAGAACGTCCACCCGAAGGCAAGCGGCGCGTTCACGGGCGAAGTCGCGTCGGCCATGCTCGTCGCCGCAGGCTGCACGTGGGTCATCGTTGGCCATAGCGAGCGTCGCCAGTTCTTCGGCGACACGGACGCGTTCGTCGCGGACAAGACGTCGGCTGCATTTGCCGCACACCTCGCTCCCATCGTCTGCGTGGGCGAAACCGAAGCCGAACGCGAAGCCGGCAACACGCTCGCCATCATCGAACGCCAGCTAAACGCCGTGCTTCCCGTCCTCGTCGCCCACAAGGGCGAGGCCATGGCCATCGCCTACGAACCGGTATGGGCCATCGGAACGGGCAAGGCTGCGACGGCCGCCGACGCCGAAGAAGCCCACGCGTTCATCCGCAAGCTCCTCGCCTCCGCGTCCGAAGATCTGGCCGCGCGGGTGCGTGTGCTCTATGGCGGTTCGGTCACCGGCGCCAACGCACGCGAGCTTCTTGCCTGCCCAAACGTCGACGGCGCCCTCGTTGGCGGCGCAAGCCTCACCCTCGAAAAATTCGAACCGATCCTCGGTGCCGCCCAGGCGCTGACGCTCTCCTGAGTTACGCAAGTAACCAAGTTTGGCCTGAGATTCTCCATGTACGCCTTCTTGATGTTCATTCACGTCATCGTCTGCCTTTTCCTTGTCGTCGTCGTGCTGCTCCAGCCCGGACGAGGCGGCATTGGGCCGGCGATGGGCGGCGGTAGTCAGGTCTTCGGCGGAGGCGGCGCGGGCAACGTGCTCACGAAGGCCACCACCGCGTTCGCAGCCGTCTTCATGGTGACGAGCATCTCGCTCGCGTACCTCTCAAGCTCGGGAAACAACGAGCTCAAGACCCGCGCCGAAGAGCGAAAGAAGTCGCGCGCGGAGAGTCTCGGGGTTTCGCAAAAGGGCACCGACGACGCGAAGAACGCGGCATCCGGCGGGACGAAGTAGCCACGCGCACCTCGCCGTCATCGGCCGCGTAGCTGACTTGGTCGGGTATTACGTGGAATGACTGTGAGCTTGGTTTCGTATGCGGCCGCGACCTTCGGGTTTGCGGCCGTAGCCGTTTCCGCCGACGGGGCGCGCGAGTTGCGCTAGCCCACGAGGTTATGGGAACCCTTGCAGGCAATGCAGTCCTTGTCCCCGCTTCGGACGTTCATGCGCGCCCGTTCGACGGCGAGCTGGTGGTCCTCGACCTGAAGTCCAACGCGTACTTCGGCCTCGACGACATCGGCGCGCGCATCTGGGCCGAGTTCGCGGCAGGCCACGACGTGGACACGACCATCATCCTCCTCGCCGAAGAGTTCGACGCGCCCCGCAGCGAGATCGCGGCCGATGTGTACGAGCTCGCGGAACGGCTCGTCGAAGCCGGTCTGCTCGTTCTTCAATCCGAACCATGAAGCCACCGGCGCCGCCTGCCGACAGCCTCGCCACGCGCGTGATGCGTTCGGCATGGCGAACCGTGCGCGCGGCGATCGAAGCCAAACACACCTCGGCGTTGGCGCATGCGCAGCACGGCGCGGTTTGGCTCGCGGTCAAAGTGGCGAAGCTCGATCACGCCAAGACAGTTGCACTCTACACGTCGAAGATTCTCCCGCCCCTGTCCGTGGAGTCTGCACGCGTTCACGCCTTCGAACTCGCGACCGTCGGCACGTGCCTCTCTCGCGCACTGACCATCGCTTCGCGAGTTCCCGGCGCGGAGGTCGCGTTCGGATTCGATCCAGCTCGTGCTCCAAATTTTCGTCCGCATGCATGGGTGGTCGTCGACGGCCAAGAGCTCGTGGCCAACGACGGCTGCCCCACGGTCCTCACGACGATTCGCGTTGATCGATGAGCGAAAGCTTTGTGTTTCCGCTGACGTCCGGCGTCGAACTCCCTGCGTTCGATTCTGGCGCATGCGTCTGGCACAGCGAGCAATGGGCGGCCGATCGACTTCTGCTCCGCCTCGGCCGTCAAGGCCCCCACTACGTGGCCGAAGATACCCGTTACGGCACGCTCATCGCCGCCGCGGACGGAACGTCGCATCGTTTTGACGCTCTCGCGGGAGCCGACCCGCTCCTCGTCGAGAAGTTCGTGGCGAGCCTCGTGCGCTCCCTCGTGAGGCAGCTGCAAGGCAAGCTGTCGCTGCATGGGTCCGTCGTCGCGTTCGGCGGCAATGCCGTGGCGCTCGTGGGAAGCGCGTTCGCAGGCAAGTCGACCTTCGCCCACGCATGCGTGCAGTTTGCACACGCTGAGTTTCTCGCGGACGACACGGTGGCCTTCGTTGCCGAATCCCGCGCCGCATGGGTCGAGCCCGTTCAGCGTGGGACGTGGCTTCTCGCGGAAAGTCGCGCGTTTTTCGGGCTCGCGGAGAGCGCCGAACGAAAGGTTCTCGCAGAGGCAAATGTCTCGCATGCAGCGCGGCCGCTTCGCCTCGTCGTCCTTCTCACGGATGCGGACGTGGACGCTCCCGAACTTCGTCACGTCGCGGGGTTCGACGCGTTTCGACTTTTGCTGCCTCACGTCTTTCGCTTTGCGCACGACGATGCGCGCCTTCGGAGACGCGAACTCGACGCCCTCGCGGACGTGGCTCCGCACTTGCGCGTGTTTCAGCTTCGACGAAAACGTGACTTCGAGACGCTGCGCGCACAGGTCGCGTTGATCGAGCAGGCCGTTCGAGACAGTGCTCCGTCTGGCGCCGTCTGACTCCGTCTGGCGCCGAGGTACGCGAGGAACGATTGAATGCATCCTGCAACGAGTTGCGGATGGCGACGACGCTCAGCCGCCTTCTTCGGACGGAGGCATTCCGCTCGTCGGCACCGACGCTGGCTCGCCCGCGTACACCGTCGCGTCCGCCGCGTAGGTCAGGAGCGCGTCGCGAAAATCGGGCTCAATTTTCAGGAGCGCGAGCACGGCGTCCACATCTTCATCGGTTGCGCGCGGAGTCATCTCCACACGCCGCGACATGACGTCGGCGGCGGCGACCACTTGCGCAAGCCGCGAAGACTTAGGCTCGTGATGCCACGCGCAGGCCTCGATGATTTCGGGCGCGAGTCGCCAGGCGCGGCACAGCTCGGCCGAGGAACGAGCGTGCAGTTGATCGACCGCTTCGTGAACTTCGACGTCTTCCGAATCGACGCGACCGAGCTTGTTGGCGATCTTGTAAAGGCGCCCCTTGCCGACGTCGTGAAGGAGGCCCGTGAGGAAGGCCGCGTCGTGGTCGACGCCTACGATCTGCGCCACACGGCGCGCCACGCGTGAGGTGACGACACCATGAACGAAGGTCGCTTCCACGCGCGCCTTGAAACCAGGCACGTCGTAGAGCACCGCCGCGTAAACCGCCTGAAAGAGGATGTCGCGCGTGGCCTGAAGACCGAGCCGAACAACCGCTCGACGCACGGACGTCATCGCGAAGCCGCGGTTGTAAATCGCCGAGTTCGCGATCGCGAGGAGCCTTGCGGTCAGGGCCGGGTCCCCTTCGATAACCTCGACGACATCGTTCATGTCGACGTCGGCCTTTTTCGCCAGACGCAACGCCTCCCGCGCGCCCTTCGGCAAGATCGGAAGCGCAGCGGTGCCACGCGAGAGATCGCGTTCCATGGCCTCCAAAAGAGGCACGGGCACAGCAGGAGCTTTCGGCTTCAGAATCGTCACGGAACGCCTCCCCGACTCTTCGGGCTTGGGATGATGGAAGGGTGCACGATGCGCCCGAGGACGGAAGCGTCGCTGACGGCTTCCGTCGTGACGACGCGGTTGCGGCCGTTGCGCTTGGCCTCGTAGAGCCCTGCATCCGCGACCGCGAGCATGCGCTCCGGCGTTGGCGCGCCCTCTTCGGCCGCAGTCCAAACCGCCACACCGATGCTCACGGTGACGCCGCCGACACCCGCGCTGCCCGAAAGCACAAGCCCCTCGATCGCCGCGCGATACCGCTCGCCGATGGTCGCTGCGAGTTGCGGATCCGCGCCGGTGATGAGCACGAAGAACTCTTCGCCGCCGTGACGCACCACCACGTCGCCGCGCCGGGAACGTCGCTCAAGGGTCGTGGCCACCTGGCGCAACACGATGTCGCCTGCCGCATGGCCGTGCGTATCGTTCACGAGCTTGAAGTGGTCGATGTCGAGGAGCAGGAGAACGACGGGCTCACCGCTCGAGAGGCTGTCGCGAAGCGCCTTGTCGCCACCGCGTCGATTCGTCAGGCCCGTGAGCGGATCACGAAGCGCGGCCACTCGGAGCTTGTTCCGCTGCGTTTCAAGCCACTCGAGCATCTCGCGATCGCGGCGATTTCGCAGTTGAACGCGAATGCGCGCCTTGAGCTCGTCGAGACGTTCGGGCATCTGAATGAAGTCGTCAGCGCCCGCAAGCAAGCCGCGCACGGCCCACTCTTCGGTTTGATAAATCGCGCTCACAAGCACGATAGGCGTGAGCCTCAGTTCGTCGATGAGGCGGAGCTCGCCGCAAAGCTCGATGCCCGACATGCCCTCGAGGTGCACGTCGAGAAGGATCAGATCGGGCGGCGCCTCGTTGATGCGATCGATGGCCTCGTCCGCGTCCGAGGCCACGTCGACGCCGTAGCCCTCGAGAAGCAGGAGCTTCTCAAACAGAAGGCGCTGCGCGAAGTCGTCGTCCACGACGAGGATACGTCGAGGAACGTCGCTCGGAGGCGGGATGCTCTCGAACGACTGAACGGGGGGCAACGAGGGGCGAGACACGACCGACGCAGCTTACCCCCGCAGAGACTCCGCGTGAATCGCCGAAAGTGTCGCGCACGTTTCGACACGAACTTGTTTACTTCAGAAAACACACGCAATGGTGGGGGCAAAGAGTCGGACACGTGACTTTTTGCAGCGTATCGCGAAACTTCCGCGCCGCTGCTTGCGAAAAACACCGGCATCGCATCAGACTGATTTGAAACCAACGCCCCGCACCCGGAGGCCGTCGTGGCTCAACTTTCATCGCCGAATACCTTTCTCGAAGCCTTCGACCGCATGGTCCTCACGCGCCACTCGACGGTCGCCGCCCGCGTTCACGATGGCGAACAGTGGGTCGGGCGCACCTGGACCGCGATCGATTGCGAATCGCGATCGTTGGCGCTCGGCCTCCTTGAGCGCGGCGTTCGTCACGGCGATCGCGTGGCCATCATCGCGCCATCGAGCTTGCAGTGGCTCGAGGCCGAACTGGCGATCTTCCGCCTCGGCGGCATCCTCGTCCCCATCTACCCGACCAGCAGCGTGGCCGATGTCGAGCACGCGCTTCGCGATTCGGGCGCCGTTCTCGCTTTCGTGGCCGACGCCGCGCAACTCGCTCGCGTGAACGAGGTTCGCAGCCGCACGCCTCACCTCGCCCTCGTGGTCGTGATGGACAACGACGGCGGCGCAGACCACGTCAAACCCGCTCTCTCCTACGACGAGCTTCGCTCCGACATGCCGCTCGCAACTGCCGGAGCGCGCGCGTTGCTTCACGACGCGGCCGCATCGTTGCGGAGCGAATCCATCGCGATGCTCATGTACACCTCGGGCACGACGGGCCGTCCGAAGGGCGTCATCATCACGCACGGCAATGTTGTGGCGTCGTCGAGCGGACTGCTCGCCGCGGGCTTCGTGCAGGACGACGACGAGCCGATCTTCTTCTTGCCCCTCGCGCACTGCTTCGCGCAAATGCAGATGTGCATGTGGTTTCTCCGAGGGAATCCAGCCATTTTCGCACGCAGCATCGAGAAGGTCGTCGACGACATGGGCGAGACCCACCCGACGTTCTTCGCAGGCGTTCCTCGGCTCTTCGAGAAGGTTTACAACAAGGTCGTCGCCGACGGGTCCGCCGCCGCCGGTCTCAAGGGCTTCCTGTTTCGAAAAACCATCGACGCGCTCGAACGTTGGGCGGCAGCTCGCGCAGCGGGACAGTTCTTCTTCTCGCTATGGCTCGTCGTCGGACGTGCGCTCGTGCTCCCGAAGGTGCGGCTCAAGCTTCTCGCTCGCATGGGTGGACGCTTGCGCTGGATGGCGTCTGGCGGAGCGCCCTTGGCCGCGCCCGTGATGGCGCTTTTCGAATCGTGCGGCTTCGCGATCTACGAGGGCTACGGCCTCACCGAATGCATGGCGTGCGCCACGGTCAACGCCGGCAGCGATCGGCCCCTTGGTGCCGTGGGCTTTCCGATTGCGGGCACGTCGGTTCGCATCGCCGACGATGGCGAGGTGTTGATCCGCGGCCCCAATGTGATGCTCGGGTATTGGAATCAGCCTCAAGCGAGCAAAGAGGCCGTGGACGCGGACGGATGGCTTCACTCGGGCGACATCGGAGCCATTGGCGCAGACGGACGACTGCGGATCACCGATCGCAAGAAGG
>CAIQDA010000015.1 GCA_903870415.1 uncultured delta proteobacterium | reverse complement strand
CACTGACCCCTCACGACGAACTCTTTTTGGGTCTCGCCGCGACGATGTTTTGGAGTCGCTTGCGTGCCGACGATCCGTCCGACGAGATGGTCTACGATCGCTTGGTCGACGGTGAGATTCTCGCGCACCAAGCCGAGTGGGGCGCCGCGTGCGATTGCTGGGGTTTTTTCTGGGAATCGGTGCGTGGCCGAATGCCAAAGAACCAGCGTCGCGCGACCGCCGTGCGCGGGCTCTTTCGCGGAGCGGTCATTGAGGCGTGGGCCGAGCGCTATTGCCTCGCCCTCGTGCGTGCGTCCAACGACTCGTCCATGGACCTTGAGCCGGGCATCACGTTCCTCGACGAGTACCTCACGCTCTTTCCGAGCACGGGCGGAACCGCAGGCTGGGCGCTGCAGGCGACCAAGGGACGCTTTCAATTGAAGCGAGGTCGCTTCCCGGAAGGTCTCGCGCGCTTCGAAGCGCTCATTCGGGAAAACCCTACGTCGCCGGCTCCGTATCGAGCGCTTGTGGAGGCGCTTCTCGCCGCGCCGTCGCCGCCCGCGGCCATCGTCACAAAGGCGCTCGGGGTGGTCGTCAAGGCGCTGCAGCAGCGCGTGGATCGGGACGGCCGTTGGCGTCTTTCGACCCTCGTCGACGAGCTCAACGCGACGATGGCGATCGATCCGTAAGGCTCGGCCGCATCGCTACTCGACGCCGAGGAGCTCCACGTCGAACACGAGGCCCGCTCCGCCTGGAATGATCGGCGGGCTTCCCGCGGCGCCATAGCCGAGTTCCGAGGGAATTCGCAGGGTTCGTCGCCCGCCAACTTTCATGCCCGCGACGCCCTGGTCCCAGCCCTTGATGACTTGGCCGCCGCCGAGCGGAAACTCGAAGGGTTCGTTGCGGTCGCGCGACGAATCGAACTTCGTGCCGTTCATGAGGGTGCCTGTATAGTGCACCTTTACTTTTTTCCCTGCGACCGCCTCGGCGCCTGTGCCGACGGTGACGTCGACGATCTCAAGTTTCGAGGGTGCAGCGGGCAGGGGCGTGGCCTTCGACGGAACGAACGACGGCGCGCCTGGTTCACCGGGACGCGAGCAGCCCGTGAGCGGTAGAAGCGCGAGTGCTGAGAAAAGACAGGCGAAGGAACGAACGTGAGGCAGGGCCATCGCTCGACTTTAGCGCGTCGTCGGCGCGACGAGAATCTTGTCGTTCGGGCCGTCGACGATGGGCACGGTGAGCGTCTGAGGCTTGCCTTCGCGCACGATGGCGATGACCAGCGACGGTGCCAGCGGCAGTGCGTGGAGGATGGTGAACAAGTCTTCAGGGGTGCGTGGCGCGACGCCGTTCACGGCCGTGATGATGTCGCCGGGTTGCACGTCGATGGTCACTCGGGACGCCCCATTGTCGTGCCGCGCCAGGAGTCGAAGCCCAACGAATCGCCCGTCACGAAAAACAGGTCGTTCGGCAAATTCCAGTCGTTCGAGCACTCTTGCAACGCCGCCTGCGGCAACGACACGAAGGGATTCGCGCGTCAGCGAAGGCTCTTGTGGTGAAAGAGCCGTGCCGCTCGGTGGCGTCAACCGCGGCTCTTCCGGACCGTTTGCGAGAGGTGCCACGCGCGTCTCTTCGCGAACGGCGGCACACCCAAACGCTGCGAGGGCGAGGGCGAGTACTGTGGTGCGAGCACGCGGCGCGAGGAGCATAGAGGTCAGGTTTCCTCGGAGTGAAGCGCGGCCTCGACGATGCGCCAGATGGCGGTTTCGACGTCGGCAACCGGCAAGCGTCCGTCCACGATGACGATGCGATCGTCAGGAAAGTAGCTCGCAAGATTGCGGTAATACGTTGCGAGCTTCGCCTGAAGCGAGCTCACCTCGTAGAGGTCGTCGGCCCCGCCTCGAATGCGCCTGCGCGCTTCGGCCTCGTCGGAGTCGACGTCCACGACGATGACCAAGTTTGGTCTCACCGCGCGTCCGTTGATGGCGCGAAGCCACCGAGCGGCTTCGTCAAAAGGGCGCGAGCTCGTGAGCCCCTGGTAACCCACCGACGAGTGGTCGTAGCGATCGCTCACGACGATGGCGCCGCTGTCGATCGCCGGGCGAATGAGTGACGCGCCATGATCGACGCGATCGGCGGCAAAAAGCAGGGCCATCGTGTCGGAGTTGATCGGCCCTCCGCCCGGTTCCACGAGCCGTTTCGAGAGTGCTTGGCGAATGAGCGTGCCGATGGGGCCGGGCGTTGGCTCGCGCGTTGTGACGACCGCACGCCCTGTCGCCTTCAGCTTCTTTTCGAGAAGGGCCGTTTGCGTCGTGGTGCCGGCGCCGTCGATGCCTTCGAGGACGATGAACGACCCGCGGTCCATCACGCACCTCCGAGGGGGCTCGCGTCGACGCCAAGCACGACGTTGTCGATGAGGCGGGTCGTGCCGAGGTACGCCGCGATCGCGAGCACAGCGGGTTTTGTCAGCATTTGCCCAGCGAGTGGTGCGAGGGAATCCGCGTCGCCAAGCTCGACGTAGTCGATGCGGTCCATGGCGGAGGCGACCTCCGAATGCGCGAGGCCTCGGAGTACGTCGGCGTCGCGTTCGCCGCGAGCGTAGGCCGCGGAGGCCGCATGAAGTCCGCGTGCGAGGCTCAACGCGCGGTGCCGAGCCTCGGGCGCGAGGTAGCGGTTGCGTGAGCTCATGGCGAGGCCGTCGGGGTCACGCACGGTGGCACATGCAACGACCTCGACCGGGAGTGCCAAGTCGGTGGTCATACGTCGTATGACGGCGACTTGTTGGTAATCTTTTTTTCCGAAAAAAGCCGCGCAAGGTCCGACGATGGCGAAGAGGCGTGCGACGACGGTCGTGACGCCGTCGAAGTGCCCGGGACGAAAGCGTCCGCAAAAGGGCGTGGTGAGATTGCGCACCGAGACCGTGGTGCTGTCTCCCGCTGGGTACATCTCCTCAACGCTTGGCGCGAACACGGCGGCGACGCCTTCGAGCGCGAGGGACGCGAGGTCCGCATCGAGGTCGCGCGGGTAGCGATCGAAGTCTTCGTTCGGGCCAAATTGGCTGGGGTTTACGAAAATGCTCGCGACGGTGACGAGGCCGCGTGCGAGCGACGCCTGGGCGAGGGATCGGTGACCGGCGTGCAAGGCGCCCATGGTCGGAACGAAGCCGACCGATTCGTGGCTCGCTCGAACATTGTTGCACCATGCACGCAAGTCTTCTCGACTGCGGAGGACCACCGGTTTGACCATGGGCGTGAGGCTAGTGCCGTTTTCGTGAAACGAGCACAGCGGAAGAGAGCAAAAGGCCACACAAACGCGTTCATTGGCGCGCCGCGTCGAATGAGGTAGAGAGGCGCCCATGGGTTCGCCGACCAAGGTCCTCCTCCTCGAGAACATTCACACGTCTGCCCACGAGCTGTTCCGCGCCGCGGGCGTTGAGCTGGAGCTCGTGAAGGGCGCTCTCGGCGAAAAGGAGCTCATCGAGAAGCTTCAAACGGGCGTGCAAGTGCTCGGGATTCGTTCGAAGACGAAGGTGACCCCAGCGGTGCTCGACGCGGCACCGTCGCTCATGACCGTGGGGTGCTTCTGCATCGGCACGAATCAAGTGGCGCTCTCGCACGCGAACAGCCGAGGAATTCCAGTCTTCAACGCGCCGTTCAGCAACACGCGCAGCGTTGCGGAGCTCGTCATCTCCGAGGTCATCGCGCTCGCGCGTCAGCTTGGGGATCGGAGCCGCGAGGTGCACGAAGGCCGCTGGCGAAAAGTGGCAGATGGCTGCATCGAGGTGCGCGGAAAGACCCTGGGCATCGTTGGGTACGGGCACATCGGCCGTCAGGTTGGCGTCCTCGCGGAAATGATCGGTATGCGCGTCATCTTTTTCGACTCGGCTGCGCGACTGCCCATGGGCAACAACCGGAGCTGCGCGTCGATGGATGCGCTGCTTTCCGAGGCTGATTTCGTGACGCTTCACGTGCCGGAGACCCCACAAACGGCGAACCTCATCGGTGAGGCCGAGATCGCGAAGATGAAGCGTGGCTCGTACCTGCTCAACTTGAGCCGCGGCACGGTCGTGGTCATTCAAGCGCTCGCCGACGCCATCACGAGCGGGCAGATCGCGGGCGCGGCGGTTGACGTTTACCCGGACGAACCCGAGACGAATTCCGATGGCTTCGTGTCGCCGCTGCGAGGCCTTCCGAACGTGCTTCTGACGCCTCACGTGGGCGGGTCGACGATGGAGGCGCAAGAGGCGATTGGCCGCGAAGTCGCGACCGCACTCATCAAGTATGTCGATCACGGCACGACAGTGGGAACCGTGAATTTTCCGCAGGTTGAGCTCCCTCGAACCGAAGGCAAGCACCGCATCGTGAACGTGCACCGCAACGTGCCCGGCGTGCTTCGCGACATCAACCGATGCATCTCCGAGCTCGACGGAAACGTCTACGCGCAGGTGCTCTCGACGGACCCGACGATCGGCTATCTGGTGGCGGATCTCGACAACCCGATCACGGGCGAACTGGCGAAGTCGATCACGCGCCTCGACACGAACTTGCGCACGCGCGCGATGTGAAACGCGACGAGGGAGCTGCGGCTTTGCCGTAACTTCGCAGTTGACATCATGAGGCGCGCGGCTAGGGTCCCGCTCCTCGACCGGGGCAGTAGCTCAGTTGGGAGAGCGCCGCGTTCGCAATGCGGAGGTCAGGGGTTCGATCCCCCTCTGCTCCACTCGGTTGAAAAAGCTTTTGGGGTTTCGGCCCCAGAAGCTTTTTTCTTATGCGTCTGATGCGTCTGATGCGCCTGATGCGCGAGAGCACCTGATCTTCCCTCGCGTCCGTCAACGCTCCGTCGCGAGGAGTTCCTGCGTGTGCGCGTGGTCGACACGGACCGCGATTACTTTTTCGCGCGTGAGGATGACGGCACCCGGCGTCGGCAACTTCTTCAGTTGGCCGACGGGCGTGTATTGTACATCGACAAGATTTTCTTCGCGAGACCTGGAAAAATACACGGCCAAGTGCGCAGCGTCGAGGAGCAGCTCCGGCGGCATTTGTTCATCGCGACGCAGGCGTACGACCACGTGGGCGCCCTCGACTTCGCGCGCGTGAAGCCATAGGTCCGAGCCCTTCGCGACGCGGAAGGTGAGGTCGTGATTCTTCGCCGACGAGCGACCCACGAGAATCTCGCGGCCTCCGGCGCCAACGAACGTCTTGTATGGGGCGCGTGAACCGCCTTCGCGCGTACGGTCCGCAGCGGTCGTGGACGCGCGTCGAGCAAGACCGCGGAACGTTTCTCGAAGCTCGTGAAGAGCAGCCGAATCGCTGGCAGAAGTTGCTTGCGTGTGGAGTACACGAAACGTTTCAAGGGCCTCGGTGAGCGAGGTCATGCGCGCGTCCACGAAGGCACGCCGCGCCACGAGACGCTTGGCCCTTGCGAAGACGCGTTCGAGGGCGACCTGCGGCGCAATCCTTGGGTCGATACGAAGTCGCACGGGCTCCACGTCGTCGACGCCAGACTCCGCCACGAGCTCCGTGGTGCCTGCAACGGCGCGTTTCGCGGCAACGACGAGGAATCGAGCTTTTCCAGCGTCCGCACGGGCTTTCTCGATAGCAGCCGCGTCGTCACGGACGGCGGCGAGGGTGCGTTCGGTGCGCTTCATCTCGCGCTCGATGCTTCGCATGAGGTCTTGCCGATCCCGTGACACCGGGTCGCGCTGGGGATCGACGGCGACCTTGGCCGCTTCGTCACGAAGTTCCGATTCGCTCGGAAGCTTTCCCTCCGCGAGGGCGCAGGGGCTGAAGCGCGGGATGAATCGCCCCGCTTTTCCCTGAAGCGACATGCGCACGAGGCCCTCCGGCGTGAGGAAATCCACGTGTGACGGGCTCGCTGCGGCAAAGCGTGCACCTTCCAAGTATTTGCGCGCGTAGCGAACGAGGGTCGCGTCGGGGCAAAGCGGCAACGGTTCGGACTTTCCTTCGCCGCCGCGCATGCGCAATCCGCCGGTCGTGGTGCGAATCTCCACCCACGTGGAACGGCCAGGGACCCGGAGGTCGAGCGCGAGGCGGTCGATTCCGAGACGAACTTTCTGAACGACGGCGCCCTCAAGGGGCGAAGGAATGGACTCCACGTGCCTCGGACCACGTATACTCACGAAGGTGACGCGAGAAGAGCGCAGCAGCATTCGGGGGGTCGTTTGAATCGCCTCGGCTATCCAGCCGGGTTCGCGAGCGGCATGGTCGCGAAAGCCCTTCGCCGCGCGCTGGTGCTTGCGGAAGGCGACGGCGCGGCCGATGCATTTTTGCGCGAAGCCGGCGTCGAGGCAGGCGAACTCGAAGACGAAACCCTCGCGAGTCCCCTGGTGAATCTGCAACGGTTGCTCGTGCGCTTTGTGGCGCGTCGAGGTCGGGACGCAGTTCGCAATCTGGCGCCAATTCTCCTCGAGCCCGACTCGCTCGCGGCGTGGGTTCCTGTGCTTCGAGGTATCGAGCATGTGGCCGATGCCATGGCGCGCGTGGGCAGTGCCGAGAGCGATCAACGGCGCACGCAGCGGTGGGAGACCCTCGAACGCAGCGCACGTCATTGGGTCGGACGCTTGGTTTTTCAGCATGATCCGGACCTCGAGGCCGACGGACTTCTCGCCGAATCACGCGTGGCGATGCTCTGCGCCATTCCGCCATTTTTCGGACTGCCGATGGCTCGGGTCGTGGAGATCGGCCCAATCGAAAAGGGTGAGGTCTGCACGCAAGTGTACCGCATCCGCTGGGAGGACCGGCCGACGTCGGGGCGTGTGGCTCCGCTCGCGGGAGCTGCGACAGGCGTGGTCTTTGGCGGATTGACGCCGACGCTCATGGGGCCTTCGGTGGTGTCTCTTGGGCTTGGAGCCCTGCTTTTTGCCTTCGCTGCGGGCACGGGCGCGTTTCTCTCACGCGATGCCGCGGTCAGGGCGCGTGGGGTTGGTGAGCAGCTGCGTCGTCGTGCGCTTGAGCGAAAGATCGCGCTCGAAGAAGACCGCGTCAGGCGCGGGGCGCAAGGGCTCGAAGGTCACTTGCTTGCGGGTAACTACCGCGTGCGGCGACGCATGGGGTCTGGCGCGAGCGGAGTCGTGTACGAGGCCCTGCGCACGACGGACAATCGCCCGGTCGCCATGAAGCTTCTCCTCGCATCGTCGGCGCACGATTCGGTTGCGTCGGATCGCCTGCGGCGCGAAGCGGAAGCCTTGGGATTGGCCTGGCATCCGAACGTCGTGGAGGTGCTCGACCAAGGTCAGTTGCCCGACGGGACCATCTACCTTGTGATGGAGCTGCTCGAAGGCGACTCGCTGGCCCATCGGCTCCGTCGTGATGGGGCGTTCGCACCCGAAGAACTTTTTCCGGTTGCGATCGAACTTGCCGGAGCCCTCGAAGCGATTCACGCCGCCGGCGTCATCCACCGTGACTTGAAGCCCGAGAACGTGTTTCTCGTTGCGAAGGAAGAGGGCGGCCTGCGGCCTAAAATCCTCGACTTTGGTATCGCTCGCGTCGAGTGGGCGGAAACGCGCATCACCGTCAACGGCGTGCCCATGGGGACGCCGGGCTACATGGCGCCAGAGCAAGAGCGCGGTGCCGACGTCGACGCGCGCGCGGACATTTTCGCGTTCGGTGCCATGTTGTTCGAGTGCCTCACGGGCGAAGCGCCGTCACCGCTCACCGCAAGCGGCGTCGCGCGATCGGGGCCGAACGAAGGGCTCATTTGGGAGAACTTGCGCTGGCCGCGCGATCCGAACGTGCCTGCGGAGTGGCGTGGTCTCGTCGAGAAAGCCATGGCCGTTGAGCCCGAAGATCGCTTTCAAGATGCGCGCGAGTTGCTCGAGTGCCTACGGGCCTTCGATTCCGCGAGCCTGTCGGTGTCGAACGTATAGTTAGCGAAATGCGCTAAAATACGTTGGCATCACGACGTATACGTTTCAGACGCCCCAGCGCGGAGCCCGGCGCTCGAAGAACGCGTCGAGCGCTTCGTGGTGATCGGCTGACTTGCAAAGCTTGAGAAACTGGGCGCGCTCTTCGGCGTGAGCGCCCTCGAAAGCCTGAACGCCGCTTCGCATGGTGGCCTTCATGGCGGCGATGGAACCGCGCGAGCCCTGGCAAATGTCGTAGGCCCACGCGAGCGCCGATGCGACCGATTGGTCGTTCGGGACGACGCTCTCGACGAGGCCCTGCGACGCGGCGTCGGCGGCACCAAGCTCGTTTGCGGTGAAGAGGAGGCGACAGGCCCGTCCGCTGCCGGTGAGGGCGAGGAGGCGCGCGGTGGTGCCCCAAGCGGGAGCGAGGCCAAGCCGGGCGTGCTTGAAGCAGAACCGCGCACGAAGCTCAGCGACGCGAAGATCGCAGGCGAAAGCAAGCTCAGCGCCACCGCCGAACGCGAGGCCATTGACTGCCGCAATGACGGGAACATCGAGGAACGCGAAACCGAACGTGATCGAACGACCAAGCTCGAGAAAACGCACGGCGTCCTCTTCCGTTCGCATGGCGCGAAGGTCGTTGAGGTCTGCACCGGACGCGAACACACCGTCGGTGCCCGTGAGCACGATGGCGCGAAGAGAGCGATCACCGGCGGCCGAACGAACGTACTCGGAGAGTTGTCCAAGGCTCGCAAGGTCCAAGGCGTTCTTGCGCTCCGGACGATTGATGCGCAATACAAGGAATTGACCGTCTCGTTCGCGCTCGATCATGACCCAACGCTACCGGCGTTGTCGTCGCATGGGTAGCCCTCGACGGCTCCGCGCGACGTGACGCAGACGAGCTCTCAGGCTCCGCGAACGAGCTGAACTTTCCGGCCGCCCGCGCTCGAAATCGGGATCAACGACTCGCGCATGCGCGTTGTGCGACGCTCGCCTTCGACGACCTCGTCCTTGCGGCGTTTGCGGTTTGCGCGGCGCACAAGCATGCGTTCGGCGTGAGCGATGATGGCGCTTGCGACGTCGATGCTCGTGGCGCGCTCGATGCCTTCGAGGCCCGGCGAGCTGTTGATTTCGAGAATCTTAGGGCCCGTCTTGCTCTCGAGCATGTCGACGCCAGCGACCTCGAGGCCCATCACCTTGGCGGCCGCGACCGCAGACTGCGCGTAGCGCTTGTCGAGATCGATCTTCAGGCTCGAGCCGCCGCGGTGCAGGTTCGACCGGAATTCTCCAGCCTTTGCTTGGCGCCTCATCGCCGCAACCACGCGGCCTCCGACGACGATGGCTCGCAGGTCGGCGCCTCGCGCTTCGGAGATGTACTCCTGAAGCACGATGTCTTGACCCATGGCCCACAGGGCTTCGAGAAGCGAGGTCACCGCTTGCGGCGTCTCGGCGATCATCGTCCCGATGCCTTGCGTGCCTTGCTGAAGCTTCACGATGGCGGGGGTGCCGCCGACGAGCTTGAGCGAGAGCTCGACGGACTCGGGCGTGCGTGCGCAGACCGTGATCGGAACGTCGATCTGCTTCTTGGTGAGAAGCTGCATCGCCCGCAATTTGTCGCGTGAACGCGCGATGGCGACCGCGTTGTTGAGGACGGGCACGCCCATCATGTCGAACTGGCGCACGACCGCGAGACCATAGTTTGTGATCGACGCGCCGATGCGCGGAATGACCATGTCGGTGCGGCCGATGGGCGTGTCGTTCAGGAACATCCCGGGGAGCCCCTTCGCGATGACGATGCGAAACTGCAGCGGGTCCGCGACGGTCACGATGTGCCCTCGAGACCGGGCCGCAAGGACGAGGCGACTCGTCGAATAGAGCTGCGGATTGCGGGAGAGAACGAGCAGATGCATCAGCGCTTGGCGGCGTACGCTCTCGCGCGGGTGGGTGCAAGCGTGCTCTTCGCTTCACCGGCAGGGGCTGGCGAACACGCACCGATTCGCGTACGAAGGTCGGCGTGATTCTCGCGGGCGATCTCGGTGGAACGAACGCGCGGCTGGCCTTGTATGATGCACGGGGCCGTCGCCGTATCCTGGAAAAAACCTACGAAGCGCGGAGCTTTCGTTCCGCGACTGAGGTCATTCGTACCTTCCTCGACGAGCATCGAGGGGCGCGACCATCGCGAGCGAGTCTCGGCGTGGCGGGGCCTGTGCAAGGGCATGTGTGCAAGGCCACGAATCTTCCTTGGGTCGTGGACGCGCGAAAACTCGCCCGCGCGTTCGACCTCGAAAAGGTTGTACTCCACAACGATATGATCGCGCTCGCCTACGGCTGCCTCGGCGCCTCCGCAGCCGATGGACAGCTGTTGAGTGGCCACGGTATTCCGGGAACGAAACGCGGTGTCGTGGGCGTTGTGGCGGCGGGCACGGGGCTCGGCGAGTGCTTCCTCGTTCCCGCGGATTCGGCGTGCGTGCCCATGCCTACCGAAGGCGGTCATGCGGACTTTGCCCCACGAAACGCTGAAGAAGCGAAGCTCTTGGCGTTTGCTCAAGAGGTCCACGGGCGCGTGTCGACCGAGCGCATTCTCTCCGGCGACGGGCTTGGACTCATTCACAGGTTCGTGCTGCGAGACCTAGGCGTTCGCGACGACGACGAGGCGGCCACGCGCGAAGCGGACCCGAACAAACGCGTCGTTGCGCTCGCGATAAAGAGGTCGCCGGCGGCGAGCAAAGCGGTGCAGCTCTTCGCAGGACTTCTCGGCGCTGAACTTGGGAACGTGGCGCTTCGTGGCCTGACGCGCGGTGGCCTGTTTCTCAGTGGCGGCCTCGGTGCCGCGGTGATCGCCATCGAGAAGACGAGTTTTCTGGACGCCTACCTCGCGAAGGGACGCTTTCAGGCGTTCCTTGAATCCATCCCGCTCACGATGGTGGCGCGGACGGACATCGGCCTTGATGGGAGCGCTCGCCTCGCCGCGGCGCACCGCTCTCCGTGAGGGCTTGTGGGGCCGCGCTCACGAGGCCACCTCTCGCTGCGCGCGGCTACGCGTCGCGCTCTTGATTCCCGCGCCTACGACGCTGCAGGCGCGCTTCACGGCGGCCCTCTCGCCTATCGTGCCAGCCCAGCGTGCGAGGTGAGGCCAATCATCGTCATCCATGGTTCGCCAGCCTTGGGAATCCAGCCAGCTCCACGTGGAGATGTCGGCCACCGAGTACTCGCCCGCGAGATGCTCCATCGCGCTGAGGCGGCGGTCCAGAACCTCAAAGAGGCGAAGCACGTCGGGCTTCACCGTGTTGCTGACATAAGGAGCCATGATGAGAGGGTGAGACGACGGCATCGTGCTTGCCTCTTCTTGCTGAGGTTCAGGGGTTCCGAGCTGCAACATGAGCCACTGAATCGCCTTCAATCGGTCCGCCGGATTGGCGGGAATCAAGCGCTTGGTCTTATCGGCCAAATAAAGGAGTGCCGCTCCCGTTTCGAAGACGGGAAAATCGCCGTTGTCATGGTCGACGATGACCGGCTGTCGCCCGTTCGGATTCAGTTTTTGAAACCACCCGTCGCCGGAGGCCGTGTCCGGAGCGTCGACGGCGCATACGCGGTATTCAAGGCCCAGTTCTTCCAGTGCGATCGCAATGCGCCGGTCGGTCGACGACGGTGAAGCATAAAGCGTAATCATGACACCGACCGTAAGCCGCGTCGCGTTATCGTGCAAGCGTGAAAGTGTACGGATGAGTGCGATATATCAAGAAAATTTAAAGTATGGGGGGCGTCATTTTACCGTATAACTTGAATAAACACACCTAATATTTCACCGAAATTTGCGCGCGCAACACGAGAAGGTTTAGACAATATGTTCAAGATTTCAAGCCCTTATCAAGAAGCCTTGCCCGGAGACCAATCGGGCAATCTCGCCAGCCGCTTGACCCCAGGCGTGGCCTGGTCTTTGGCTCAACCAACGCCGGTATTGAAACCAAAGCTTCTCGCGGTAAGTGCGCCGGTTGCCGGCCTTCTCCATGTGGATGTCGAAAACGTTTCGCGCTCCGAACTAGGGGATATTCTCACAGGGAATCTAATTATACCGGCATCGACGCCCTACGCGATGGCGTACGGCGGCCATCAATTCGGCGGGTGGGCAGGGCAGTTGGGCGATGGTCGAGCCATTGTGTTGGGCACACACACGAATGCGAGCGGCGACCGCTTCGACCTCCAGTTGAAAGGTGCCGGGCGGACCCCCTATTCACGTCGTGCGGACGGTCGTGCGGTTCTCCGCTCATCGCTCCGCGAGTTCGTCTGCAGCGAGGCGATGCATCATCTCGGCGTGCCGACAACGCGGGCCCTGTCGCTGGCGCTCACCGGCGAGGGAGTGGTTCGCGACATGTTCTACGACGGGCATCCCGCAACGGAGCCAGGGGCGATCGTCTGCCATGTGTCGCCCTCGTTCGTTCGCTTTGGGCACTTCGAGTTGCCGCGCGCGAACGGAGACGTGCCGCTTTTGCGCTCGCTCGTCGACTTCACGATCCGTGAGTATTTCCATGAAATCGACGCGAAGTTCACGGGCGAAGAGAAGGTCGCGGCATTCCTCAACGAGGTTGCCGAACGCACCGCTCGCCTCATGTCGCAGTGGATGCGCGTGGGCTTCGTGCACGGAGTGATGAACACGGACAACATGAGCGTGCTCGGCCTCACGCTCGACTACGGGCCTTACGGTTTCGTTGAAGACTTCGACCCGCGCTTCACGCCGAACACCACGGACAGTGAAGGGCGCCGCTATTGTTTCGGGGCACAGCCGCACGTCGCGTTGTGGAACGTCGAGCGCTTGGCCGTTGCGCTCGCGCCTCTTTTCTCTTCGGAAAAACCCTTGGCCGACGCCGTTGCCGCTTTCGCAAAGCGCTTCGACCGCGAGACCGTCGAGATGCTCGCGCGCAAGTTTGGATTCGATTCAATCCGAGACGAGGCCGATGACGCGCTCGTTCAAGACGCGTTTGCATTGATGCAGCGAGCGGAACTCGACTTCACGATCTTCTTTCGTGCGCTTGCGTCAATCGATGCGGAGAGCCCGCGGGTCGAGGTGCTCGCGCCTGCGGCGTACCGCGATGAGGTCTTCGCCGCGTGCCGTGCGGACCTCGAAGCGTGGCTCGCGCGCTATGCCTCGCGGGTCGTTCAAAACCAGGGTTCGGCGCTCGATCGCCGTCGCTCGATGAACGCCACGAACCCCAGCGTCGTCTTCCGAAACTACCTCGCGCAAGAGGCCATTGACGACGTGATGGGCGGAAGCACCACGAAGCTCGAGTCGTTGATGCGCGCGCTCGAGCGTCCCTACGACGACGGCGAGGAACAGCGAGCCATCGCCTCACGCCGTCCGGAATGGGCGCGAGTGCGTGCGGGTTGCTCGATGCTCTCGTGCAGTTCGTGAGCGCGGCGAGCCAAAGGGCGTTCGCGGGCTACGCGGTGAACGGTGCAGGCGAAAGCCTGGTGCCAAGCGACGAGACCCGCTCGGTGCGCGTTGCAAGAGCGAGTTCGAGTTCGCGTTCGCTGCCCACCCAGCGGACGGATTCCTTCGCGCGCGTGAGCGCGGTGTAAACGAGTTCGCGCGTTTGGATGGGGGACGGGCGTCCGGCGAGCACCATCGCGACGTGGCGAAACTGGCTTCCCTGAGACTTGTGGATCGTCATCGCAAACGCGCCGTCGAACGAAGGCATGCGCGCCGGTGCCACACGACGAACCTGCGACGCCGAATCACCTGCAAAAATACACGTAAGTACGCCATTGATGCGGAGCGCGATTCCCACGTCTCCGTTCGCGAGGTTCGACTCGGCGTCGTTTGCGGTGACCAGAACGGCGAGCCCGTGACGCAGGCGGCCCTCGCGGCCCTCACGGCCCGTGTCCGCATCAACCGGTCCGAGCAGCTCGCGCTCCATGGCGGCTTCGAGCGTGGCCACGCTGAGCGGACCTCGACGATGCACAGCGAGCACCCGGTATTCGTCGAGGGCTTCGAGGACCCCGACCAAGTCGCTTTCGCTTGGTGAATCGCTGAGTGCGCGAAGCGTTGCCAGGAAGGTCGAGCGGTAGGGCGCCACGAGGGCGTCGAGCTGTTCACGGTTCACGAACCCGCGCGTGCCGCACGCTTCGCCGAGCCATCGAAGGCGCTCGAATTCGGTCTCGCCCTCCGCGCGAGCCTTGCCCGTCAGGTAAGCGACAGCCTGCGCCGTTTGCGCCATTTGCGCCGTTTGCGCATCGTCGCGCGTCTGAAGCGCATGGGCGCACGCGGCGAGTGTGGGCGCAGTGCCGAAGCGCCGAGAGGTTGTAAAGTGCATGCGACACGGCGCAAGCAACGGGCTTCGCACGAGGTCTCCAAGCACCGCACCCGCCTCGACGCTCGCGAGTTGGTCCGGGTCCCCGAGCAGCACGAGTCGCGCATGGTCCGGAAGCGCGTGCAGCAAGGTGCGCATGAGCGAGAGGTCCACCATCGAGGCTTCGTCGACGACCACAAGGCTCGCACGCATGGGATTCGCTGCGTTGTGGCGCACAGTGCCGTTGGGTCGAAGGCCCACGAGGCGATGAATGGTTTCGGCTTTCAACGACCCGAGACGCTCGCGCAACGGGTTCGGCAGCGCGACGCTCTGCAGCCCCTCCGCGATGGCTTCGCCCATGCGCGCGGCCGCTTTGCCCGTGGGCGCGGCGAGACGAACGACGAGCGGGTCCTTCTCGGTTTCACTCAGCGCCAGCGCCGCGAGGAGCCGCGTGATCGAAAACGTCTTTCCCGTGCCCGGTCCTCCCGTGACAATAGCCAGTGAATTCGCTGACGCGAGACGCACGGCGTTTGCGGCCTCGCCGTGCGCTTCGGTGCCGAAGAGCCCATGGAGAAGCGCGTCGATGGCCGCGGGCGGCGTTTGTGGGCGCGCGGCTCGCGCAAGCATGAGCGTCGCCACCGCGTGTTCCTCCGCGTCGCGGCGATGCGTTGCAAGGCGCGGCACGCCCGACGAATGTGGAACCGCAACGAAGGGTTTGCGAGCTCCGACAAGCGACGATGCGAGGGTGGTTGCATGCCACGCAGCAAGGTCCGAAGGCCATGGAAGCGCCGCAGAATCCTCATCTTCCGAGAGGCTCTCGCCATCACGATCACGCGAGGTGAGTGCGTGGCGTCCCGTGCGAGCGGCGGCGGCCCAAAGGCGCGGAGCGTCGGGCAACGCTACGACCACGTGCCCCAGGCGCGGTGCCGCGGCAACGAAGGCCAAACCCAAAAGTGCCTCGACGTTCGCTTCATGAAAACGTGGCGCGACGAGGGCGACCGCTTCGACCTCCGCGTGCGTGAGGGCACCGGCGTCGAGAAACGGGCGCGCGAGGGCGAAGAAGCGATTCATTGGAAATCTCCTGCGTCGAGAGCCTGGCTCACCGCGGTCACGAGCGATTCGGGAAAGCGATCGGCGTAAACGCCCGGCGTCGCGGCACCATCCCATGTCTCCGTCGAACTCATGCCGCGAAGAAAGAGGTAGAGAAACCCGCCCACGTGCTCGTCGTAGCGGTAGCCGGGCAAGCGCAGTCCGAGCTCGCGATGCAGCACCACGGTGTAGAGGAGCGCCTGCAGCAAGTAGTCGCCGGACACCATCGCGTTCAGCAGGGCCGAGCGCGTGTAGGACGCCAGGGAATCACCCGGCAAACGGTTCGTCTTGTAGTCTGCAATGAAGTAGCGCGAGCCCTGTGCGCCGTGGACGCGGAACGTGAGATCGATGGCTCCGCGCAAGATACCGAGGAGCCCGCCCGCGAAGCGACCGCCGCGAAGTCGCCGCTCAAAATCGTCGACCCACGCGCTCGGAAGAACCTGCGGCGCTGACCGCATGGCGCGAAAAAGCGTGTCGAGAGATGCGATGCCCGTCGTGCCCCGCGTCGCACTCGACCACGCCGTACCGTCACCGAGGCGCACGTCGAAAGCGAGTTCGTCGAGACGGTCTTCGTCCGAGATCGAACTCAGGGAAAAACCTCGTGGAAGAAGAACTTCCGCTGCGGCAATCGGCGCCATGAGAAGCGCCGGAATCACGCGCTCAAGGTCGTCTGCAGCGGGAGCTCCGAGGCCTGCGATGGCAGCCTCTTGAGTGAGCACGTCGCGAAGGGCTCGTCCTCCTCGCGGCGCGCCGGTGGAGAATGAAACCTGTTCGAAGATCGTGTGAACGAAGGTGCCGTAGGCAGCGCTTCCGGCGTGGGTCATGACGATGGCAGGGGCGGACAGCGGAGCGGAATCTTCCGCGAGGCTCGAGGACGCACGCGACGCTTCGTCGAAGAGACCGGGCTCGGAATCGTTCAATGAACTGGAAAAAGGCTCGCGAACCGCATGCGCGTCGGCGCTCTTGACAAGGGCGGTGAAGCTCGAGGTTTGCCAGAGCCCCGCGGTGTTCGTGCGGTCTTGTGGCCACGGGGCTCGTGGATGAACGATCGCGGGCGCCTGCGTGGGGATGTACCGCGATGGACGGGCCGCAGGAGGAGAGGCGAACGAGGTGGCGATGGTGCCTTCGGACGAGGCCACGAGCGCGTGAAGACGTTCGGTCACACGAGCGAGCACGTCTGCCGCCTCGGCTCCGTCGCCGCCTTTGTTCGATTTCGCGGCGACCAGGGTTTCCGCTGCCAAAAGCCCAATGGAATCCGTTTCACGAAGCGCGAGGCGACCGATGGCGGTGGCCGCCAGGTCGTCGCTCTTTTGGCCGACCGGACCGAACCACACGACGGTTTGATGCTTCGCGCGCGTGAGGGCGACGTAGAGCTTTCGTTGGGCTTCTTGGAGGCTCTCGGCCTCTTGCACGAGCACGCGCTCCTTGCGGCGCTCAGAGGCCTTTCCGTCGAGGTTCAGGATCGTGTGCGAAGCGAGCTGGACCTTGACCGGGTCGTCCGCGCCGACGCCGTATTCCTGCCAGGCAAAAGGCAGGAGAACGATCGGGTACTCAAGGCCTTTGCTCTTGTGCACGGTCTCGATCGTCACCGCGCGCGCGTCGCTTTCGAGGCGCAGCGCTTCGTCGTCGGAGCGCGCGGAGTCGTCGGTGCGGCGCTCGGCTATCCACGCGGCGAGCGCTCCGGCACTGGGTCGATGCTGACGCTCGTGGGCGTGCGCGAGTTCGAGCAGGTGACGAAGATCGGTCGCGTGGCGCTCGCCGAGGGGCGCAGCCAAAAGGCGCGGGTACGTGCCAAATGCAGCCAAATCGCTGTCGAAAAGACGCCCAAAGCCTTCATGGCCCCAGCGTTCGCCGAGGCGACGAAAGTGTTCGAGGAGGCTGTCGATGCTCGGCGTTTCGACGCGCTCCGCTGCGAAGACTTCGACCGACCTGCGTGAGTTGTCTTCGAGCGCGTGAGCGAGGGCATCGGCGCTCCATCCCACAAGGGGCGTGGTTGCGGCCACGCGCACGTCGCGGTCTCCGCCATGCGACGCGATGGCTAGGAGCCAGCGCTGAACCCACAGGGCCGCATCGCTCGCAAATATGCTGCCTTTCGCGGCGCAAACGGCGGGAATGCCGCGAGCAAGCAGCGCTTCTCGAACCGTGTCCGCTTGCGCGTTCGTGTTCACGAGCACCGCGAAGTCTTGCGGTTCGCATGGACGTGCGGAGCCGTCGACGCCCTCGTCCACGGGGGCTCGTGACGTAAGGCGCGTGAGAATCTCGTCGGCGGCAAGCGCCGCGGCCAATGGAGCTCCGGCACCGGAGGTCAAGAGCGTGCCCGGAACGCCGCCAGCGCTGCGAGCGTCCATCCAGCGAAGATCCAGGGAAGGCGTGATGCCTCGCCCGCGATGCTTCGGGGCTGGGTGCACGCGAACGTAGTCAACAGCCGCGAGCCCGAAGGGCAGGGAGCCCGCGCGCCAAAGCGTGTTCATCGCGGTGAGCGCGGTGCCGTCCGAGCGCCAGTTCTCCGTCATGGTGCGGCGCTGTGGAGCGTCGAGCTTCTCGGAGGCCGCGAGGTATACGTGCACATTTGCGCCGCGGAAACTGTAGATGGCCTGCTTCGGGTCGCCGATGAGGAACAGGCGCCGATGCCCGAAAAAAGCCGCGTCGATGACCGCCCACTGCGCCGCGTCGGTGTCTTGAAACTCGTCCACGAGCACCGCGTCGAAACGTTCGCGCAAGCGTTCGGCGAGGGGGCTTGCGCCGCCGCCTGTTTCAGCGATGCGCTCGGCGAGGCGCGCAATGAGCCCGTCGAACGTGATGGCTCGCTGCGACGCAAGAACCTCCGCAACGCGCGCGCGCACGGTCGACGCGAAAGCCGCCTCCGGTTCCGCATTCGCCATGAAGGCCACGGCCTGCGCGTGCAGCTCGCCAAACGCCTGCACAAATGGCCAAAAAGGCTGACTTTCCGCAACTTCGCCTTTCCTGAGCCCGTTGCGAATGCCGTCCGGTGTGAGGCGCGCAAGGTCCGCCGAGCCGAGAACGCCGCCCTCGTTCATGAAGGTGCAGAGTGCATCGATGGATCGCGCGACCTGCGAAGGCCCGTGCGAGTTTCCCTTCAACACTTTGGTGTTCGACGCGGCCATGAGCGCGCTCAAGGCGGGGTTGGCGAGGTCGAACCCGTTCGGAAGATGCGTTTTGATGAACGCGTCGACGGCCTCTTGGAGCTTCGAAAAGTCTGCAAAAAGGCGCGCCCAAGGGTCCACGGGCGCGGGGCTTGATGGGTCGAGCGACGACGCTTCAAGGACGACGGCTTGCGCACCAATCGTGGCCTTGGCGACCTTGGTGAGACGCTCGCGCGACAGCTTCAAGCTGTCGAGCATGGCGATGGCGCGGCGGTCCGAGCGCGCCCACAGTGTTGCGAGAGCGTCGTTGACGAGCCCCTCGATGACCTCGGCGGTATTTTCGACGAGCGTGAGGCTCCGATCGTGTCCCGCTTCGAAGGCGAACTCTTGGAGAATACTCTGAGAAAAACCGTGGATTGTGCGAATCGGTGCAGCGTCGAAACACTGGAGCGCCAAGAGGTATCGGCGCGCAAGCTCCTTGTCGTCGCCGACCTGCGCGCGGACATGCGGCAGGACGTTGTCGTTCTTGTCGCTCTCTTTGACGCCCTCGAGGACGAGCCATGCATCCTCGAGGCGTGCACGCACCCGTTCGCGAAGCTCACTCGTCGCCGCGTTCGTGAACGTCATCGCGAGAATGCGCTCGATGGCGATGCCGTATTCGCCCACGAGGCGAAGGACGAGGGACGCGAGTTGGTAGGTTTTTCCCGTGCCCGCGCTCGCTTCAAGGAGCCACGGGGTGGCGGCGGGGAGGTCAACGAGTGGAGACCAATTGTCGGGAGTCATCGCTTCTGCTCCTTCGCAGTCGCTTTCGCCGCGGCTTCGGCTTCGAGCATGGGGCCCCACACCGCCCACGCTTCCTCGACGATGGAGTCCGCGCGTTCGAGAAGATCAGCGTCGGTGAGGCTCGCAAAGAGCTCGCGGGTGAACGGGTCGTCGAGCGCGGAACGATTTCGAGCCGCGCCTTCAGACCACGTGTTCATGGCCTCTTTCACCAGGCGTTTCCCGTCGATTGAAAGCTCGGAATTCTGCTGCAGCGCCTTCAGTCGAGCCGCGGCAATCGCGTAACTGAAGGCCTTCGCGCGCAAGAGCGGGCCGCAGCGTGAGCGTGCAAAGGCGTCGCTGAGTTCGATGAGCATCCGTTCGGCGTCGTCGCGTGAGGGCGCCATGAACCGTGCCTCGCCACCTTTGCCCGCAATCACCGCGCTGCTGGCCTCGTCGCCGCTTGCCTTCGCCGCGAGCAACGCGCACCAGACCTCGAGCTTCTTTGCCTCGCTGATCGTATTCGCTGTGATCCACCCGAGAATACGTTCGTGTCCGCTGTTAAAGACGAAGGGAATGCGCGCGACGATCGTGGCCGGCCCCGCTCGGTGGGCAACGTTCAACGCATCGGCGCATGGGACTCCCGGACACGCGGCGCGTAGCCTCGCGAGAGCCGATTGCACCGCGTCCACAAAGTGATCGAGGTCCACGACGCCGCGCGACCCTGGCGCCAACGTGCCCTCGGCCATGCCCCGCGCGAGCGCTTTTGCGCGAAGGTCCGCGATGCACGAAGCGGTGAGCGAATCCTGAAAAAAATCAGCCGTAATCCCATCGATGAGCGCGTCGAAGAGGGGCCACGCGTCGACGTCTGCGCGCGCGAGCGGCTCGCGATCGGGCGTCGCTTCGGTGAACTCGCGGAGCTCAAGGCCGAGGCGTCCGTGAAGCAGCGCACGCGGCGCGTTCTCGAGAAGTCGCGCGAAGTCACGGGCGTTCAGGTCGCCCGATACCGGAGGCGCTGGCGGGAACGCGTCGGCCGCTCCGCTCGCCGCGAGCCCTGTGGGCGTGGTCGCGCCCGTGCTTGAAACCTTGGAAAGCGCCGCTGAAGATGCGACCCATACCTCGTCGTAAGACGCCCGCGGTGAGCTCCCCGATCCGGGGCTCCACGGTTGAAGGGGATGGCTGTGGACGAGCGCTTTCGCGTCCGTGCCCGTGTGTCGTGAGATGACCGCGAGCAGTTCGTGTGTCACCGCGCTCATGGGCTTCGCGACGCCGCGCCTTTCGTCGAACCCGTCGCCGAAGAGAAGAAACGCGTCGCGTGCGCAAAGCAGCGCCTCCAAAAAGAGGTGACGATCGAGAGCGGTGCGTGACGGTTCGCCTGCTTTTCGCTTGGCAAACGGGTCCCAGGTTGGTGCGTGACCTTGCCGCGGAAACGCTCCCTCCGAAAGGCCCACGATGGCCACGACACGAAACGGGACCGAGCGCATGGGCTCGAGCGCGCACACGGTCACGGAGCCTCCGTAGGCGCCGTTGCTTCCGCCTGGGAGGTCGAACGCGGTCTCGAGGAGCGCTGCAATCGCCGCACGCTCAAGGGGCAAGGCCGCGCCGAGGGCTCCGGCGGTTTCGTCGCGGGGGAAGAGGTCGTCGAGCGCGTGCTCAAGACGCCGTCGCAAGGAAAGTTCCTCATCGTCCACGCGCGTGATGCGGGCAAGCGTCTCGCGGAGATCGCGCGACCACGCGTGCCCCGAACGCGGCGCGACGAGGGAGGCGCTGACGCTCTCAATGGTGCGCAGCGCGTGTGCCAACTTTCCAAAAAGCGCGACGCGTGATGCGGTGCGAAGGGCAGTCGGGCAGGTGGGGCTTGGGCCCTCGGCGTCGAGAATGGGAAGCTCGTCGACGTCGTCCATGAGGGCGCCGAGGGCGAGCTTCTCGAGCGCGAAGGCGACGGTGTTCTGCGAGAGGTTCGGTTGATCGAAACGTGCGCGATCCGCTGCGTTCCAGGCCCATCGAAGGCCGCTCTCGTCGACGAGCGTGGCGACCTCGCCCAGCTCGTCGTCGCCGATGTTGAAGGCGCGGCGCACGGGCTCGATCGCGAACAGCGCAAGAAGCCCCGACGCGGTCACACGCTCTCCAGCGAGGGACAACGCGGCCATGAGAGCCTCGGCGAGCGGGTTCTCAAGGCGAAGCCCCAAGTCCGTGACGTGCACGGGAAGGCCCTTCGGAGAGCCCGGAAGCGGGCGCGCCAGCACCGCATGAACGAGCGGGCCGAAGGTCGCCACGTCCGGCGTCATGACGATAATGTGCCGGGATTCCAGGCTCGAATCACTCGCGAGCCGTTCGAGAAGGGCTTCGCGCAGGGCCTCGCATTGGCGAAGCGCCCCATGGCATGCGTGAACCTGCACGGAGTCACACGCGCCGAGGGCGTGCCATGGGTGGACGTCGACCGGCGGCATGGATTCGGCGAGCGCGACGAACTGATGCAGCGCGGTCAGAAGGGTCTTCGACTCGGCCGATGGCGTGTCGTTTCGAGCAACGTCGAGCGTGTTTGCGCCTTCGACCTCGAGCCACACTTGCAGGTCGCGGCTCACCACCGCGTTGGCGGAAAGCAAGGGATTCGCCTTGTCGAGATCGCGCAGTGCGGCTTCGCGCTCGTCGGCCGTCTTGGCGTTTTTGGCGCGTCGCAGGCTCTCGTTGCGCGTGAGCTCGTCGCCCAGCCACTCGTGCGTCGGGGTCAACGCGAAGAGGTGCACCGGCATGTGAGCCGCGAGCACGATGAGGTGATGGCGATCGTGTTGCGACGGCGATGAGATGCCGAAAAGCACCAGCGGACGTGGGCAGTTTTTCGGCGAGCGTGCGTGAAGCGCCGCGAGAAGCTGCGCCGGAGACGGAACTTTCAACGTCTCGTGCATCGTGCGAAGAAGCTCGGCGAGCCAGCGAAAACCCTCGTCTGCGGTCTTTGGAGACGCGAGCCATTTGAGCGCGTCTTCGGGCCTGTCGGCGACGAGTTTCTCGAGGCACTTGGCCACGTCACCGGCGAACGCGAGTTCGGAAGGCGTAACGGAACTCGACGCCTCGCCAACGAACGGGCGGACCTTTTCAAACGAAGGTTCGTGGCGCGCCGCTCGCAATGCCCCAAGGACGGCGAAGGGAAAGGAGACGGACTGCCACCCGTTTTCGTGTTCGGAGCTGTCGTCCCAGAAGCGCGCTTGGGCCGGCGCATCGCGACTCAAAAGCCAGCGGACCGCTCCGCGTAGCGCAGCGCGTGTTCCGGGAAAAACCAGGTTTCCAGCAACGCCGAGGCGCGTGGCGAGCTCGTGTCGAAGCCATCGCTCGATGCTCTGGCTCCCGACCACAATCGGTTGGGGCACGAACGGGTCGCGCGGACTCGAGGTGCGAACGAAGTCCGCGAGCCCCTCGACGAGGTGCTCCACATGCGCGTGGCGGTAGACGTGGAGAGGCATAGGTCACGCAGTATGCCT
>CAIQDA010000014.1 GCA_903870415.1 uncultured delta proteobacterium | reverse complement strand
GATTCAATTCGGCGTCTTCGTTCGTCGCGGCCTCTTCGTCCCAGCCGCCGAGATCGCGAAGGTCCGATATGCGAAAAGTCCCGAGAAACACTGTGTCGACGTATCCCTCGGCGTGCGCGTCTCGGTACTTCGCGCCGCCAACCGCGAGGGGACTCTGCAGCACCGCCGTGAGCGCGCGTTGAAACGAGGTGTTCGCTTTCGCGCGCTGTGCCCCGCCGACATTTGTGGCTCCTGTGGCCTCCAGGACCTCGACCGCTCGGCTCACGTAGTCGGGAGCGTATTCGCAGTGCACGTCCATGCGCACGAGCACCTCGCCTCGGGCGGCCGCGAGGACGGCGTTGAGCGCCGCAGCCTGCAACTTGTTCGGGTTGTCGAGCACCCGAAGGCGCGGTTCTCGAGCAGCAATTGCCTCGAGAATCGAGCGCGTGCGGTCGCGGCTCCCTCCGTCGGCGACGATGACCTCGAAGCGATCGGCGGGGTAATCTTGGGCGAACACGCTCGCGAGGCACGCCTCCACGTAGGCCTCCTCGTCGAGGCACGGCATCGCCACGGTCACGAAGGGAGCCATGGCGACGAGCATACACGGGGCAGGGCGACAGTTTCGGTCCGTCGGTCACCGCGAGGGTCGCCGGTAGGCTGAATCGGGCAGACCGCGGGCTTTCGTTAGCGCGTCATTCGAGCTACCGTCGCACTCCTCATGGCAGCAAAAATCCTCTGCGTCGCGGGCGCCCGTCCGAACTTCATGAAGATCGCACCGCTGCTTGCGGCCTTCCGCGAGGCGAAGCATTTCGAGGCGCGCCTCGTGCACACGGGCCAGCATTACGACGCGAAGCTTTCGAAAATTTTCTTCGAGGAACTCGCCATCCCGCGTCCCGACGTGGAGCTCGAGGTCGGAAGCGGTTCCCACGCGCAACAGACCGCCGAGGTCATGAAGCGCTTCGAGCCGGTTCTCGAGGCCGAGCAGCCGCAAGCGGTCCTCGTGGTGGGCGACGTGAACTCGACCATCGCCTGCGCGCTTGTCGCTGCGAAATTCCGGCTCAAAGTTCCGTTCGCAACGTCGTTCGGCATGCGCACGCGTCCCCTCGTCATTCATGTGGAGGCGGGCCTTCGTTCGCACGACGACGACATGCCCGAGGAGATCAACCGCAAGCTCGTCGACGCCATCAGCGATCTGCTTTTCGTCTCCGATCCGATCGGCATGGAGCTCCTCGCGAAAGAGAACGTGTCGGACCCGGCGCGCGTTCACTTTGTCGGCAACGTGATGATCGACACGCTCCTCGGCGCGAAAGAGAAGGCGGCGCAGTCGACCATTCGTGAAGAGTTTGGCGTGAAAAATCGCCCGTACGCCGTCGTCACGCTCCATCGTCCGTCGAACGTCGATGACCCGGAGAACTTGCGGCGCCTCATCGAGACTCTCGATGCCATTGGCGATCGGGTTCGCCTCGTCTTCCCGGTGCATCCCCGAACGCGGCAGAAGCTCGAAGCCTCGGGCCTGGTGTTCGACGAGGCGCGATGGAAGGTCGTCGACCCGTGCGGCTACATCGATTTCCTCGACCTCACCGCGAACG
>CAIQDA010000013.1 GCA_903870415.1 uncultured delta proteobacterium | reverse complement strand
GCCTGAATTTCTTCACGCGAATGGTGGTCGCATTCGATGACGAAACGCACCATGTCACCGTCAACGACGACGCGCACCACAAGCGGAGACAGGTCGCCCGGCGGCTTGCTGCTCGAACCGATGGGCCGGGAAGACGAGGTCGGTCGGCGGAACTCGAAGAGCGTGCGAATGCTCGCGACGAACGCCGAGAGAAACGGAGCCCGACGGAGCTGGCGCTGACCCACGTCACCTTCAAGTCGAATGCGGAGCCCGGCGTGAATCTTCGCTTCGTGGTGGAGAAGCCGCTCGGCGGTGGCAAGCAGGGCGTCGACGCGCACGAGTCGGTTCGGCTCGGCCATGAGCTGCTCAAGCGCGAGCAATTGCTCCTGAAGGCGAAACTCACTCGCCTCCATGTGGATGAGGACTTTCTCAAGGTCATCGAAGGCATCGATCGACTCGTCGAGCGAGCGAAGTGCGAGCATCTTTCCACGCAAATCAAGCGCCGGAGACCGAAGCACGTTGAAGATTGGACGGAGACTCGCCATCGCGTGGCGCGCCTCGTCTTGAAGGCCGCTCAGAGCAAACAGCGCGTTTCGCGACTCTTGAAACGCGGGCTCTCCGGCGCTCGCCTGCACTTCGCGCATACGCCGAAGCGTTTCGATCGCTTCGAGCCGCATCGAAACGCGATCGGCCAATCGCTTGAGGAGCGAGACGTCGTCGGAAGAAAACTCCCGAGGTGACGTGTCGATCGCACAGAGAGCGCCCACGACAGCTCCGTCAATCGAAACGGGAACGCCTGCATATGCGCGGATGCCGAACGTCTCAACGAGGTGCTGCGGCACGCCCGGGTGCCCCTTCGCGTCCGTCACGATGAACGGCGCTTGCGTATCGACCACGAATTGGCAGAAGGAAACGCTTCGACTCGTGGCGCCCGCAACCGCAAGCGCTTCTGGCAAACCAACGGCCGCTCGAAAGAGCTGCGCGCGCTTGAGAATGAGCGTCACCGCGGACGTCGGAACCCCAAGCGCCGACGCGACCTCGGTCACCGCGCGCTGAAGCTCGGCGTCGTAAACCGTCGACACCTCGGCCGCGCTGGAGGTCGTCACGACACGCCCCCGAGTCCGCTCGTCAAACACATGCGCGAAAGTTTTTCACGTTTCGCGCGATCGCGCCAGGACTTTCAAGGCCGGATGAGCCGGGGGAACCGAATTCATTTCGCGGACTTGCAGATCATGTGCCCGGTCGCCGAGCGGGAGGCGCCTCAACGCTCTTGACGACCGCGTTGTACGACGACGTGGGCTTGCGGACCGCGGCTTGAACTTGCCCTACCGAGTCCGAACAACAGCGAAAGCCAATTTGATAAAACATGAACTGCTCGAAGTGAGCCGTCGTCATCGGCCGGCAACGCGTGCGCACCGGACCCCAGTAGCCGCCCTTTAGGCCGCTCTGGTAAGGCTTGCCGCTTTCGTTCAGGACCCATTCGTCGACGTTTCCCGTCATGTCGTGGACGCCGAACGGGCTGACGCACTTTGAGTACTCGCCGCTCGACGCTCGCTGGTCGAGTCGCGCAACCTCCGCATCGCGCGTGTAAGGATTCGCAATCGCGTCCTCGTCCACGTGAGGCAGCGTTTTGTCGATGTTGCACGCGCTCGAATCCCGCGTCGTGCCGTACGGATACGGGAGCATCTCGTTCCCTTCGCACGCCAGGGTCCACTCGCTGTCCGAACAGAGGCGCTTGCCTGCCCCTTGGCACGCGTTTCGCGCTTCGTACCAGGTCTTCATGATGACCGGCTTTGCACCCTCCTGATTCGGCCACTCAAAGCGGTCCATGCAGAAGCGCTTGTGCGTGCGGCTTCCGACGCAGCGCACGTCTTCGGCGAACTCGGCGCAACGCATTTTGGTCTCGGGGTCGACCCAACGCAGACACGTCTGCTCCACCATCGAACAATAATCGCCGTCGACTTCGATCATGCCCTCGCCGCAGGTGCCCTGCTTGCCCGCTTGCGCCGACGAAGCACCGGCCCCGCCACTGGCAACTGCTGCCAAGGTCACGAGCGGCGCGTCGACTTCCGTCGCGAGATTTCCGCCAACAACAGGATCCGCCGCAGCGCGCGAACCGGCGCCCGCAAGGACGAAGCTGCTGATGACGATGGGGAACCCGAGGGCGAGACGATGGAACTTCATGGCGAGACCTCTGGGAACGATATGCAAGGCGCTTGCCGTGCGAGCGGCGGGCCGGGAGCGGGAGCGAGCGAACGTGAGGAAACGCGCGCCGTTCGCAGAGCGAGGGACGCGTGATGACCGTGAATGGAAGTGTAGCGCGCCTAACCATGACGGCTGCAACTTACCGTTGACGAATTCTTGCATACGCATGCCAAGTCTTCGTTTTCCAACATGTTTTTCACGCCGTCAAAACATCGCGAAGGCTTGTCGCTGGCGCGAAGACTTCGGTGTGTCAGGGCAGACGCGGTGCGTGCGCGCGTTCGCACTTGCCCACGAAGACCGGTCCGATCGCGCGCGCACCATCGTGCGGAGAGAGAGGATTTTCGCTCAGAAAGTTGACTTCGATCGCCCGGTCCGCCACCCACGAAGCATGGCGATCGTGGTCCAGAAGTACGGGGGTTCGTCCGTGGCCGACGCAGGCCGCATTGCGCTCGTGGCCGACAAGGTCGCGGCAGCGCGGCGTCGCGGCGTTGACGTTGTCGTGGTCGTGAGCGCCATGGGCAAGACGACAGACAACTTGCTGACGCTCGCGAACGATGCGGCACGAACCGGCGTGGAGTCGCCGCGTGAAGCTCCGCGCCGCGAGCTCGACATGCTGCTGACGACGGGCGAACGCGTGTCGATGGCCCTGCTTTCCATCGCACTTCATTCACGCGGCATCGACGCCATCAGCTTCACCGGAAGCCAATCGGGCATCCTCACGAACGACCGCCACTTCGATGCGCGGATCATCGAAGTACGCCCGCATCGCATCGAAGACGAACTGCATCGCGGCCGCGTCGTCATCGTCGCGGGCTACCAGGGCATGAGCTACCGGCGCGAAATCACCACGCTCGGACGCGGCGGATCGGACACGACCGCCGTTGCACTTGCCGCGGCACTCGGCGCCGAAGCATGTGAGATCTACAGCGATGTGGACGGCGTCTACTCGGCGGACCCGCGCGTTGTTCCTGAGGCAAAACACTTGCCGGAAGTGAGTTACGCGCACCTGCAAGAGATGGCCGAAGCCGGCGCGAAAGTGCTCAACGCGCAAGCGGTCGAATGGGCTCGCCGACAGAAGATCACCATTCACGCACGCCGAACCTCCGACCCGGTCAACGAGTCCGGAGCCACAGCCCGCGAAACGGTCACCACCGCCACCGCCGATCGCCCCGTGCGTGCCATCGTGGGCCTCGATCGCGTCGTGCTCGTCGAGACCCAAGCCTCACGACTTCCAAACCTCACCCGAGCCCTCGACGACCTCGGCCTGTCGGTGATGGACCTCGAGGTGCGTCGTGAAACGGCTGCATTTGCAGTTGGTTTGCTCAATGCGCCCGATTGGAATCGCTGCCGAAGCACGCTCCTCGACGTTGGCGGGCACGACGCTCATGTCGGCGAAGAGCGCGCGATGGTCAGCGTCGTCGGCGATGGTCTCGCAACAGGCGGGGCGGCGATCGGCGGTTTTGTGAAGGCGATTGAAACCTTCGATCGCGTGGTCGCGTCGCCACTCCGGCTCTCGGGCCTCGTTCCCCGCGAAGCCCTCGCGGACGTGCAGCGTCGTCTTCACGCGAACTTCGTCGTCGAAGTGAGCTGAGGCGCGCGTGCGTCCGAGGCTCACCGAATCACAGGTTTTTTACAGCCTAGCTGCGATCGCTGCCGCGCCGTTTCTCCCTGCGCGTTGGCTTCCGATGGTCGACTTGCCTCAGCACGAGCTCGTGGCAGACGCGCTCAGACGTCACCTCGTCGGGGCATCGCTCGTCGCCACAGACTCAAACTATTTTACGTACAACGCGGGGTTCGAACTCGCCGTCACCGCGCTGTCGCCGGTTCTCGACGTCGTTCACGCAAGCCGCATGGTCATGGCGCTCGGAGCGTTTGGACTTGTCGCAGCCCTCGGTCGCTTTCGCTTTCTCCTCGGCCTCGAACGTTGGCCGGCGCTGCTTGGGTCCCTGCTTTTGCTGCACTATTCAGCGAGTTGGGGCTTTGCAAACTTCACCCTCGGCTTGCCGCTTCTCTTCGTCGTCCTCGGCGATTCGATTGCGTTGCGCAACGGAACGCTTTCGAACGTTGGCGTCGCGCGCGCGGTGATGACTGCGGTCGCTCTCGCGATGACTCACGTGCTCGCAACGCTTGCAGCATGCACGGGTTTCGCGCTCCTTGCCCTGCCCTCGTGGCTTCATCGTCCGCGCCGCGAAGGCCTTCTCCCTTGGCTGCGCGCTTCGTTGCCGCTTTTTGCTGCAGCCACCTACGACGTCGGAGCGTTTCTTTGGGCGCGCGCGCATCCGCATTCTCCCTGGGAAAATGCCTGGGCTGAGGGCAAACATGCGGGCGTTCTCGAGCGCCTTCGGAGCCTCGCATCGAACACGCTCGGCACAAGCTCGGGGCTCGGCGAACCGCTGTCGCTCGCACTTCTCGGCCTGACCCTTGTGGCCCTTGCATGGGCACACGCGCGGCAGGTTGCAAGGTCGCGGCGAGAGCCTTCGTCCATCGCAGTCGACGCTGGCAACGCTGTCGTGAGCTCCGCGCTGCCGCTGGGTTTTGGCGTCCTTTATCTCGTCGTGCCGACGGTGTTCGTGGCCACGTTTTACGTAGGCGAGCGCTTCGCGTCCCTTGCCTTTCTCGCGACCATCGCCGTGATTCCGGCTCCTCGTGGACGCTCGCCCCTGCGCGTGGCGGTGGCCGCGGTGGCTCTCGCCGCAACGCTGCGTCTCGAACAAACCATTCGTGCGTCGGACGACGCCGCGCAGGATGGCCTTGCGGTGCTCGCGGCCGTGCCCGCGGAGAGCTCGCTCTTGCCGGTCAACCGAGGCATCAACGTCGAGGGCTTTGCTCGGTCGCCACTGCGTCACCTGTTTTCACGGCATGCGCTCGGGGCCGGAGCTCCTGTCGGCTACTCGTTTCTGCGCTTCGAAAGCCCGCCGGTGCGTCGACGGCTTCCTGTAAACCTACCCGATCCACCTGCTGGCTTTGAGGGGGATGGTTTTCGGCTGGACGTGAACGAAGCGTGGCCACGCGCTTGGGACGTGCTCTTCGTTGTTGACGATGCACTCGCAGGCGCGGACGAGGCCAGCGTGCGAAGCTCCATCGCGCCTTCGTGCCCGAACGACCTTGTGCTCATCGCGCGGCGCGGACGCTTTGCTGCCTACCGTTGGGCGAGGCGTCGCACCGTCGTAACGATGTGACGCGTATTCAGCGAAAGCCGGTGATCATCGGCGACGAGCTGCAATTCGACTTGATGCCCTGCCACCTCGGCGCGGCGTGCGTACTCTTCGCTGACGCGGCACGGAACCACGTCGTCGCCACGGCCATGCAAGAGGATGACGGGCGCGGCAAGAAACGGCGGGTCCGCGTTGAGCGGCAACTCGTCGAGATGCAGCGCAGGCGCGCAAAGAAGAACGGCCTTCGGAGCGCGCCGTTCACGTTCGAGCGAGCGGGCTGCAAGCAGAGCCACTGCGCCGCCGTAACTCGACCCCACAAGCACGCAGGGCCCCATGCTGGTGCGCGCCTCCGTGAGCACGTCGAAGAGGCGTTCGCTCAAGTTTTTCCCTTGTCCATCGGGCGCCACAACCGTGAGCCCCGCGGCGGTCATCGCTTGGTACTTGGAACCATGCGGACCGCTCTCGAGCCCGTGACAGAAGATGATTTTTGTCTCGAACATCAGTTGCCCAACTTCACCGTGACACCGAAAAGACCGCCCACTTCCTTCGTCGCGCCGCCGAGCTCAAGGTTCAGCCCCACGCGATCGTTGAAGAACCATCGGCCGCCGAGCTGCAGCCGAGGGTAGAGACCCCAGTCGCCAAGCACGAGACCGAGACCCAAATAAAAGTCGCCTTGGCGCGGAATGCCGAGGAGGCGATTCCAATGGTAATCTCCTCGCCCCATTGCCGCGATGCCGCCGACGCCCGTCGACACGAACACGTCGCCACCGAGGGTCACGTCGCGATGCACCGACACGTCGAGGCCCGCATAGAGTGGAAGCGGCGAACGCCCAAGGCCGAGGCCACCGTTGAAGGCGAGCTGGCCGGGTGAAAGCGGAGCCTCTCCAGCGAACGCGGACGACGAAACCGCGAGGCAAACCGCCATCGACCGGAGGAGCGAGCTTCGAGCCATGGCAGCGACTTACCAGAGGCACGCGCGAAGACGCAATCGCCCTTTAGAACCTGAAACCTCCGAAAAAGCTGCGATTCGCGCTCGTTATACGACGAAGCGCTCGACCGCCGGCGGTGGCGGCGCGGTGACCGGGAGAGACTCGCCGAAGTGTTCGCGCCAGCGGTAGTCGGCCTCGTCCCCAAAGAGAATGCGGCACGCCTCGCGAAGCCCCGGTGCCCGAGCCAACGCCTCTCGGCGAACCACCAACGAGATTTTCGAGCGGCGCCGCAAGAAGTCATCGAGCTTCGTGATCATCTCGTAGCGGCGAGCCAATTCGATTTCGCCTCGGATGTATTCAGAGCTTTCGATAAGCACCTCGGCCATGCGCGGGTCGCAGCGGATCGCATCGAGCACGCTAAAAGCCTCGGCCGCATAGCGACGCCACAAACGCTGCGACAGCGGCTCCGACGACGCAGGCGAAGTCATCGCGTCGAGTCCGAGGAGCCGCGCTTGATGGAGAAACTCGTCTCGAACTTCAACGCTCGGCTCGCCGTACCAGCGCCGCCCCATGAACGGGAGTTCGATGCCGAAGCCCATGATGGCCGCCGCCGCCTCGTCGCCAACGTTCAGACAGTCGGTGAGCTTGCCGCCGAAGATGGTGAGATGCTTGCGCTCTGCATCGATATCGATCGCGTGTTTGCGTGAGAGCTGCATCCAGTCTTTTTGCTCGCCGGAGCCGCCTGAGACCACGAGAGGACGAACGCCACAACGCTCGGCGATGACATCGGCCTCCGTGAGCGGCTTCGCCAGGTTCAGACGCTTGTTGATGTTCTCGAGCACAAACTGCCGATCGGCAGCCGTGACCTCCGTGAGCGGCGAATCGACCTTCGTGTCCGTGGTTCCGATGCAGCTGCGCGCGCCCATCGGGATGACGAAAAAGAGTCGACCATCGTCGGCGAAGAACGTGAGCACGCGCTTCTCGGGCGTGATGCGCGGCACGATGAGGTGGATGCCCTTCGAGAAAACATGGTGGTGCGGTGTCGCGACCCGGCTTTGCTCGTTGTGCGCGTCGGCGAAAGGGCCGCAGGCATTGACCAGGGCTTTTGCTCGGATAACGAACGGCTCTCCGTGCTTGTGCACGTCGCGGGCCGTGATGACCCATTCGCGCCCGTCCCACTCGGTCTTCAACGACTCGACGTAGTTGGCGGCCACCGCCCCGTAGTTGATCGCTGCGCGAACGAAGTTCCAAACGAAGCGCGCGTCGTTGTCGTGGAGGTACGCGTCCGAGTATTCGAACCCGCCGTCGGACCCTTCGAGACGGACCGTGGGCTCGTCGCGGGCAATGTCGTCGCGGCCGAGAATGCGCGGGAAACGCGTGAAGAGGTTGCCGATGATCCAGTAGAGAATCGTGCCGAGAAAGAGCTTCAAGCGGCTGTGGCGAAAGCCCTCGGCGTGCGTCGTGAAGAAGCGAACCTCTTGCACGGTCGACGGGTAATGCCGCATCAAGTGGTTGCGGCTCATGCAGAGCTTTCGCACGAGACCGAACTCGAACGTCTCCATGTACTTGATGCCGCCCCAAGCCAGGTTCGACGAGTTCATGCTCGTGAAGCCCGCGAAGTCGCCGCGGTCGATGATCGCCACGCTCGCGCCCTGACCCGCAAGCGCCGCGGCGGCCACCGCCCCGTTGATGCCGCCCCCCACGACGAGTACGTCGAAGGTCCGGTCCCGCAGCTTCAAAAGGCTTGTGTTGCGCAAAGTGCCCATGACGCGACGCACCGTAGCGGCATTGCGCGCCGGCGACCAGTGGCGCAACGGCGAAGCGGAAACCGAAGAACTTCGAGCACCTCCGAAGTGTTCGATGCTGACAGCACCCGCACGCTCGTGGCAAAAAGGCGGAATGGTGACGGACGCAATCACAGGCGCTGCGGGAACAGCGTCGTGGCCGATGGTGATTGGCGTCATGGCAACGCTTTTGGTTGTCGTCGGAACCGCGGACATCCTGGCGCATCGACGGGCTAAGGAAATTTCCCTCGCGGACGCAGGGTTTTGGAGCCTTTTGTGGATCGGCGTCGCCCTTGGCTTCTACGGCTGGCTGCGCGGCGCGCGCGGCGTGGACGAAGCGAATCTTTTCCTTGCAGGATACACGCTTGAGAAGACGCTCTCCGTCGACAACCTCGTCGTCTTCATCGCGATCTTTGAGTATTTCCGCGTCAAAGGCGCGCTTCAGTACCGAATCCTGCGCTACGGAATCTTGGGAGCCGTCGTGTTGCGCCTGCTCTTCGTCCTTGCGGGCACGAGCGTTCTCGCGGTGCTCGGGCCGTTCGCGGACCTTCTCTTCGGCGCGTTCGTGCTCTGGTCCGCGGCGAAGATGTCGAGCCTTGGCGGCGCCGATGACGACGATGACGACGATGAGAGTGACTACGGCGAACACGTAGGGGTGCGCCTTGCGCGACGCTTCGTCCCCGTCGTGCCGTTCCTCGACGGAAACCATTTTTTTGTCTCGGGTGCGCGCGCACGTGCGGTCCTTTCGGAACGCGGCGACTCAGCAACGGACGACCTCGAACCTGCGCGAAGCTACGCGACGCCGGCGCTGCTTTGCCTTCTCGTCATTGAGCTTTCGGACGTGATGTTTGCCTTCGACTCGGTGCCCGTGGTCATCGCGGTCACGCGCGAGCCGACGCTCGTTTTTGCGTCGATGATCTTCGCGATCATGGGCCTTCGCGCCCTGTATTTCATCCTCGCAGCGCTCCTCAAGTGGCTCGTTCACCTCGAGAAGAGCGTCATCGTCGTGCTCATTTTCATCGGCATCAAGCTCATCGCCACGGCGTCGCACGAGCTTCTGCATTGGCCATCGCGCATGCCCTCGCCCACCGAGAGCCTTGCGGTCATTTTCAGCATCCTCGGCCTCGGCGTTGTCGCCTCCGGCGTGAGCGCGCTGCGAAATCCGCCGGACCCCAACCGCTGAGCCGATCGTGGAGCCAATCGCGACGCCACTCGTTGAGATTGAGTCCGCGGACCGGCCTGCGCATCGGCGCCGATCGCCTAAGCGTTTGAGCTCGCGCTTCGAGCGTTCCTCCATGGCCGCAGCGCCTGCGTTTGCGCTATGCACGCGGGATGCAGGCACACCGCACGTACAAGCTCGACACCCTCGCCATCCACGCTGGGCAAGCGCCCGACCCGGTGCATGGCGCGGTGATGACCCCGATCGTCCTCTCGAGCACCTTCGCGCAAGAGGGACCCGGCGGCCACAAGGGCTACGATTACTCGCGCGCAGGCAGCCCCACGCGAACCGCGCTTGAAGAATGCGTGGCAGCGCTCGAAGGCGGCAAGCACGGCATCGCGTACGGAAGCGGCTGCGCGGCGACGACGGCCATCCTCATGACCCTGCGCCCCGGCGACCACGT
>CAIQDA010000012.1 GCA_903870415.1 uncultured delta proteobacterium | reverse complement strand
GTCGAACAGCATGCCGCGCTCTTCGAGAGCCTTTCCATTTTTGAGAACGTGCTTCTTGGTCCCGCACGTCAACGTCGCTCCGATGCCATGACGTGCCTGCGCGCCGTGGGCCTTGCGGAGCACGACGGGCCTGTCGCGAGGTTGTCCCTCGCCGAGAGGCAGCTCGTGCTCCTCGCGCGCGCGATGCATCGGCAAGCGACAGTGTTTTTGCTCGATGAACCGACGGCGCTCGCCACACCCGCGGAATCGAAGCGGCTCTACGCCGTGCTTCGCGGTTTGGCCGATGCGGGCTCGACGGTCGTCGTCGTGACGCATCACTTGGAAGAGGTTCTCGCCCATGCGGACGACGTGACGGTGCTTCGAAAGGGGCATGTTGCAGCCTGCATGCAAAGGCACGCCGCGGCGTTCTCGGAAGAGGGGCTCCTCGCGGCAATGTTTGGCGCGCCTCCGGGGTCGATGCGCCTCGACCTGAAAGCGGGCGAGCCTGCGGGCAAAATGTTCGACGCAGCCGGTCGGTCCGTCGCGATTTATCGAGGCGAAATCCTCGCGATCGCGGGAATGGCGGGGCAAGGTCAGGACGAGGTCGTTGCGGCACTTCGCTTTGGCGAGGCCGGGACCTTCCGTGTAGAGCTCATGTACCGTGCGGTGGTGTTGCCTGCCGATCGCCACCACGACGCCATGGTTCCCTCCGCTTCGGTGGCCACGAACGCCATGCTGGGTGACGCTCCGACGACCGCGTTCGGCGTGATGATCGACGACGACGCTCTTGTCGCCCGGGCGCAGCGCCGACTCGCTTTCATGCCCGTCGCGATGCCTTCGATTCAGTCGCCGATGACCGCGCTCTCAGGGGGAAATCAGCAGAAAGTCGTTCTTTCGCGCTTGTTCGGCGAGGCGCGTGCGCACGAGAAGTCGCCATGTGTCCTCGTGGTGGCCGAACCCACGCGGGGCATCGACGCTTCGGCGGCTCGTGCCGTGCATGAAGCTCTCGCGTCGTTCGCGCGCGAGGGGCACGCGGTTGTCCTGGTCACGAGCGACTGGCGTGAACTGCGGCTCTTGGCGAGTCGCTTCGTGGTGCTTTGGAAGCATGGCTTCGCAAGCGAGCTTCCTCGCGAGACCTCGGACGACACGCTCTCACTTGCGATGCTGTCCGGCGGCGAGGGAATATCGGCATGAGTTCGAACGCCCAGTTGCGCGGGTTTTTGCGGCTTATGGTCGCGGTGTCGGCCGCGGTCATCCTGACGAACGTGCTCGCGTTCGCAGTCGGTGTTGCGCCGCGCGAGGCTCTTCGGGTCGCGTTCGAAGGAAGCGTCGCGTCGGGGTATGGGCGCGGGCAAATCCTTTTCCGCGCGACTCCGATTCTCATCACGGCGCTCGCCGCTCGGGTGGCACTCAAGGCCGGACTCTTCAACATCGGTGTCGAGGGGCAGCTCGGTGCGGCGTGCCTTGCGGTCGGGGCCGTCGGCGCATGCGGCATGGCTTCTCACATTCCGAGCGGCGTTCTCTTGACCGTGCTCGTGCTCGTCGCGATGGGCGCCGGAGCGGCGGTTTCCTCGGTTCCCGCGTGGCTGCGCGCGCGTTTCGGTGCAAGCGAGGTCATCGCGGGCATCGTCATGAACCAGCTCGTGGCTCAGGTGGTGAGCTTGCTTTTGCGAAGTGGACTTGCGTTGCCGGGCACGACGCGAACGCCTGCGATGCCGGATCGTGCGCGGCTGTCGCTGCTGAGCGAATGGTTCACCTCGCTCGCAGGAAGCCCTGCGTCGAGCGCCTTCGTTGGAGCCCTCGTGCTCGTGCCGGTCGCGTTCGTGTGGCTTCGAAGGGGCCGTGTGTCGCGCGAATGGGGTCTCCTCGCGGAGTCGCCGAGAGCGTGTGAATTCGCAGGTATTCCCGTCGTGGCGCGCCGTGCGCAGTCGCTCTTGCTCTCCGGTGCCGTCGCCGGTCTCGTGGCGATTCCGATGGTTGTAGGTTACAAGGGTTATGCGGAGCCGGGTCTTGGAGCGGGGACAGGGTTCGCGGGTCTCGCCGCCGCCATGATGGGCGGTGAGAGCGCGCTCGTGACTGTCGCCGCGGCGTTGTGGTTTGGCGTCGTTGACCAAGCCGGTCTCGCGCTCCACGCGCTCGTACCGAAGGACGTTGTGCTCGTGGTGCAAGCGGCGACGCTTTTGGTCGCGGCGCTGCTTGGCTCGGCGAAAACCAAGGGCGAAGCCCCATGACGGACGGCATCTTCGGGGTTCTTCTTCGCGGTTCGGTCGACGCGGCGGGGCCGTATGCGCTCGCGGCGCTGGGCGGAATCGTGAGCGAGCGAGCGGGCGTGGCCAACGTTGCCCTCGAGGCGAGCCTTCTTGCGGGCGCGTTTGCCGCATCGGTCGCGGCCCTTGGAGGCGGCGGCATCGTTACGGTCGCTCTCGCCTCGCTGGTCGCCGGTACCGTGGTCGGTTTGGCGCACGCGGCGTTCACGGTGTTCGGTCGCGCTTCGAGCATCGTGGTCGGAATGGCGCTCAATTTGGCAGCACTTGGCCTCACGAAAGGCCTCTTGCGCGTCGTGTATGGCTCGAGCGCGAACGGCCCCTCCTTTGACCTTCGCGTGAGCCACGTTGCCTCGATGGCCTTCGTCTGTGCCCTCGCCGCGCTCACGGCTTATGCCCTCGAACACACCGTTGCAGGGACGAGGCTTCGAGCGGTCGGTGAGAGTCGCGAGCTCGCCGCTTCCGTCGGGTTTCGGCCGCGTCTCGTACAAGCCTGTGCGCTCGCCGCGGGTCACGCGCTCGCCGCGCTTGGTGGCGCGACGCTTTGCCTAGGGAGCGGTCAGTTTCAGAGCCAAATGAGCGCAGGTCGAGGGTTTTTGGCTCTCGCGCTCGTCATCTTGGGGCGCTGGGAGGTGCTCCCGACCATGGTCGGCGTGCTCTGCCTCTCGGTACTCGAAGCAAGTGAAGTCTTCCTTCAAGACGCGTTCGGGCTCCCGAGCGAAGTGGTGCTCGCGCTTCCGTTTCTCGTCATCTTGCCGGTCCTCGCGCTCGGTGCCGGTCGCATGCAAGGTGCACGGATTCCGCGTTTCGAGCCCTGAGCGGGAACGGCAGCGCCCGATGTTAGGACGTGATCAACGATCGTCCGTCGCGCCAAACGTCCACGATCGGCGGCGCGCCCCAAGGCATCGCGAGTGCATTTTCATGCGGCAAATCCCAGAGAGTCATGGTCGCAGGTGCCCCGACGCAAAGCACAGGCGACGCAAGTCCAAGGGCCGCAGCAGCCTCCGTCGTCACGCCGTGCATCACTTCTTCGATGGTGAGGCCGTACTCGCGAACGGCGAGAGCCATGGCGAGCGGCAAGCTCTCGGTGGGTGCCGTGCCCGGGTTCGCGTCACTCGCGACGACGAGTCTCACCGATGCCTCGCGCAGGAGAGCGACCGGCGGTGGCGCTTGTCGAAGGGTGTAGGATGCAATGGGCAAAAGCACGGCCCGAACACCCGCTTGAGCGAGGGCGCGAGCACCATCCACGCTGATATTTTCCAAATGATCGGCGCTTTGGGCTCCATGGCGAGCTGCGAGTTCGGCACCACCCACATTCGAAAACTGTCCCGCGTGAACGGTGACCGCGAGCCCGAGTTCGCGGGCTGCACGAAAGAGTCGATCGGCTTCGTCGACGGTAAACGCATGCGTGTCGACATACGCATCGACGCGGTCTGCGAGATGCTCGCGTGCCACCTGCGGAAGGAGTTCGCCGACCATGCGATCGATGTGCTCGCCGCGCGACAGGCCAGGGGCCACGGCGTGAAGCGCGAGGAAGGTCCGAACGACCCGCGGAAGAGCAGGGTTTTTGCTCGCACGCGTGATCGCACGAAGCTGCTTGAGCTCGCCTTCGGTGGTGAGGCCGTAGCCGCTCTTGACCTCGACGGTCGCCACGCCCTGGCGCGCCATGCGTCGAAGGCGCGCGTCGAGAATCGCGGAAAGGGTGTCGTCGTCCACCGCCGTGAGGGCTTCGTAAGAGCGAGCAATTCCGCCGCCAGCCTGCGCGATGGTGACGTAGTCGGCGCCCTGCATACGAAGCATGTATTCTGCATGACGATGACCGGCCCAAGCCGCGTGCGTATGCGCGTCGATGAGGGCAGGGGTCACGAGGCCCGCACTGCGCGCGGTTCCGAAAAAATCAGGCGCGAAGTCTTGCGTGCCCACGTAGGTGATGGTCGCGCCCTCGCCGTCGATGACCGCGTCGTCAATCGGAGCGGTGTCGCTGCCCGTCCACACGCGGCCGGCCTCGACGCGCCAACGTTCGCTCACGATCGTGCGCCCCAAAGGACCGACACGGCGTCGTTTTCCGAGCGACGCAACGTGGCTCCGAGGGTTGGCGCATCGACGGATGCGGCGCAGAGGTAGCGGTTCGCGAGGGCGTCGAAGCGTTCGCGTGCTTGCGTGCATCGTGCACGGAACTCGTCCGAGGCCTCGTATTCCGCCGCAAGGCGCGCGACAACCCGGCGAACGAGCGATTCGTCTTCGCACACGAGTACCGCGTCGCATCCTGCGGCAATGGAGGCGACCGCGGTCTCCTCGGGCGCGCCGCTGAGGGCCTTCATGCGAAGGTCGTCGGAAAAGAGCACGCCAGAGAAGGTCATTTCATCGCGCAAGAGGGTCGTCGCGATCGGACGCGAGAGCGTGGCTGGAAGCGAGTCGATGGCGCGATAAACCACGTGCGCTGACATGAGCGCGTCGATGCCTTGCTTGGCGGCTTCGCGAAACGGAGCAAATTCCCTAGTCGCGAGCACCTCGAGCGGGGCGTCGATGTAGGGCAGTTCCAGGTGCGAGTCAGCGGTGGTCGCGCCGTGTCCCGGAAAATGTTTGCCGCAAATCCCAAGTCCCGCTTCGCGCATGCCTCGCGCGAAGGCGAGAGCCTTTGCAGTCGCGGACGCGGCATCGACACCGAACGCGCGGTCGCCAATGATCGGATTGGTGGGCTCGCTGTGAAGGTCGAGC
>CAIQDA010000011.1 GCA_903870415.1 uncultured delta proteobacterium | reverse complement strand
GCGCGCCGAAGCGGCTACCGCACAGCTTAAAGCTCTCATTTCTGTTTCGGCGACGGTTGTTCGCGGCGGCGTTGTGCAAGACATTCGCATCTCGCAGCTCGTTCCCGGCGATGTCGTGCATCTCGCGGCCGGTGACATGCTGCCAGGTGACATTCGCTTTGTGCAAGCGAAGGACCTGTTCGTGGTTCAGGGCACCCTGACTGGCGAAAGCTTCCCTGTCGAAAAGACGGAACATCCGCCTGAGGGACCGCTCTCCGCGCCGCTCGCCCTCTCCAACATCGGCTTTTTAGGGACGAGTGTGCAGAGCGGCACCGCGACAGGCGTCGTCGTTGCAACGGGGGAGCGGACCTACCTCGGCAGCGTGGCGGAAGCGTTGCGTGAACCGGCAGCACCAACATCGTTCGACCGAGGAATCGCGCGCCTCACGTGGCTCTTGATCGGCATCACGGGCATCATGGTTCCGTTGGTTTTCCTCATCAACGGCCTCACAAAGGGCCGATGGGGCGACGCTTTCTTCTTCGCGATTGCGGTCGCGGTCGGGCTGACGCCGGAAATGCTCCCGATGATCGTGACCGTGTGCCTCGGACGCGGCGCGATGGTGATGGGACGCAAGAAGGTCATTGTGAAACGTCTCAACGCCATCCAGAACCTGGGCGCGATGGACGTGCTTTGCGCGGATAAAACCGGCACATTGACGATGGATCGCGTGCTGCTCGAACGTCACTGCGACGTGATGCTGCGCGAGAGCGATGAGGTCCTCGCGCTCGCCTACACGAACAGCCATTTTCAGACGGGACTGCGCAGCGTGCTCGATCGCGCCATCCTCGCGCACCGCGACACGAAACCGTGCCTCTTCGTTCCGCAACTGGAGAAACTCGACGAAATTCCGTTCGACTTTCAGCGACGCATCATGTCGGTCGTGGTTCGAACCGCCGACGGGCAAGACCGGGTCATCACGAAGGGCGCGCCGGAAGCGCTCTTTTCACGCTGCGAGAATTTCGAACTCAACGGCGTGCTTCACCCGATGGACCACGAACACATGATCGCCGTTCGTGAGGAATATGACCGCCTCAGTGCGGAAGGTTTTCGGGTCCTCGCCGTTGCCCGAAAAGACGTTGCCGCACGACCTCCCGCCGCCCCAGGGTCGACACCGTATGGGAAGTCCGATGAAACGGGGCTTACGCTGCTCGGTTACGTCGCCTTCCTGGACCCCCCAAAAGAATCCGCGTGCGAGGCCATTGCGGCGCTCAGCGCCCATGGAATCGCAGTGAAAGTGCTCACAGGCGACAACGACCTCGTCGCACGAAAAGTCTGTCGAGACGTGGGCTTGGCGACGGAGCATGTGCTGCTTGGCGCCGACGTGGAGCGCTTCAGCAGCACGGAACTCGAGGAAGCGGTCGACCGCACGACTCTTTTCGCGCGCCTCGAACCCGTTCACAAACAACGGGTGATTCAGGCACTTCAACGACGCGGCCACACGGTCGGGTTCATGGGCGACGGCATCAACGACGCCCCCGCCCTCCACGCGGCCGACGTGGGCATCAGCGTCGACAGCGCAGTGGACATTGCGAAAGAGTCCGCCGACATCATTCTTCTCGAAAAGTCGTTGCTGGTTCTCGACGAGGGCGTCGTTGAGGGGCGTCGCGTTTTCGCCAATATCATCAAGTATGTGCGCATGGGCGCTTCGAGCAACTTCGGCAACATGTTCAGCGTGCTGGGCGCGAGCGTATTTCTCCCGTACCTGCCCATGAGGCCCATCCAGATTCTCGCAAACAACATGCTCTACGACATCGGTCAAACGGTGATTCCCACCGACGACGTCGACCAAGAACAGCTCGAAAAGCCGAAGCCATGGGACCTGACCCAACTGGCTCACTTCATTCTGCTGGTGGGACCATGTTCCTCCCTCTTCGACTACACAACCTTCTTCATGATGCTCAGACTATTTGGCTGCGCCGACGTATCGACGCCCGAAGCGGCCGCGCATAGTGAACGCCTTTTTCAGACCGGATGGTTCGTCGAGAGCCTCCTCACCCAGACGGTCATTATTCACATCATTCGGACCAATCGCGTGCCCTTCCTTCAAAGCCGCGCGTCGATGCCGCTCGTGCTCGTAGGACTTGCGGTGATGGCCATGGGCATCGCGCTGCCTTATTCGCCCCTCGCGGACGCGCTCGGATTTACCCCGCTGCCCGCGCGGTATTGGCCGCTGCTTGGCCTCACGCTCCTCTCGTACGCGGCGCTGACCCACGGTGTGAAAACGATGCTTCTGCGGCGTCGATGGATTTCCTGACGTGCGTCAGAGGATCAGCGACCCCAGGTCGACGGCTTTTCGCCCATCACGAACGAAAGCGTTCCCCCGGGCCTGATTTGAGACTGATGGATCAACGGCTTCGTCACCGGAACCCCATCGAGGTGCACGCTCTGCACGTAAATGGCCTTCTCGGAAACTCCAATACCCTCGACGGTGAACGTTCCACCGGAAACGCGAATCCGCGCTTTGGGAAAATGCGGCGCTCCGATGACATAACGATCACTTCCAGGAATGGGATAAAACCCGAGTTCATTGAACAGAAGCCACGCCGACATGGTGCCGCCATCGTCGTTGCCTGGCAACCCGTCCGCTCCTGGGCCGAACATTTGATCCTCGACCCATCGAACCCATTTCTGGGTCAAATCTGGACGACCTGCGAGCGCAAACAGGTAAGCCGCGTGCATGTCCGGTTCGTTGCCGCCCCAAAAGTAGCCCCGGCGCGAACCTGCTGAAAGCTCGCTTCTCCAATTGGTCGCGTCGTAATCGGCTTTGCCCTGCACAAACAACTCGCGCAGCTTTGCAACGAACGCGTCCGAACCGCCGAAGGTCTCGACGAGCTTGTCGCTGTCGAACCAAGGCCCAACGACCGTCTGCCAGGCATCCGCCTCGGCAAACTCATCGGTTCCCACGGATGGGTCGCCATGGGACGTTGCCCAGGAACCGTCTGCATTCTTTGACCACAGAAATCCGCTCGCCGGGTCGAAGAGGTTTGTCCAACCGCCGACGCGCGCGCGGAATAGCGCCGCATCGTCCGCATGGCCGAGGGCTTCTGCAAAATTCCCGAGGGCGTAATCGTCTTGACTCGATTCCACGGTCCACGAAACGGACCGCCCCACGGACGCGGGAACAAACCCGAGACGAGACACCAGCGTCGTGTACTCGCGGCCGCCCCTGCCCGACCCCGGTTCTGCTGGATCGAGAGCGAGAGACCTGAGCTTTCCGTAGAGCGCCGGCGCGTCAAAGTCTCGGACTCCGCGCAAGTAGGCGTCGGCGATCACGACGTCGGCGCTGGAACCCAGCATCACGCCCGTTTCCCCGGTTCCAAGCGGCCATTTCGGAAAATACCCCAACTGCTCCGCCATCGCCGCAAGAGACTTCACCGCGCCGCTCGCGCGATCGGGCGCGATGAGCGTGTAGAGCGGATGAAGCGTTCGGTACGTGTCCCAAAGCGACATGTCCGACACGAAAGGAAACGCCGCCTGCCGCACGACGCCATCGAGACCATGGTACGTCCCATCGGTGTCCGCCACAATTGTGGGCATGAGAAACGCGTGCACGAGCGCCGCCTCGCGCATCGCGTCTTCTTCCGCAGTCGCTCCTTCGAAGGTGATCGTGTCGGTCAAGGCTCGCCAAGCGGCCGCCGTCGCTCCTCGGGTGCCATCGAAGTCAAACGCGGGCATCTCCGCGATCAGATTCGCCATGGCTTGCGCCTCGGACACCAAGGAAATACCCAGCTGAAGCTCGACTGGACCCGGATGTGCGACCCTATCAAAAGAAAGCGCGACGCCGGCTCGTGTCCCTTCGGCGTGGGTCCCCGTTGCCGGTGGTGAGGCCGCGCTCCAGGTAACGGCATCCGCCCACGGTTGTCGCGTGCGAATAGCAAAAGAAATGGGAACCCCGCCAAAGCCGCTCGACATGCCGCCTTTGCTCAAGATATGCCCGGTAATGGTACGCGAGGCTGCGTCTACCGTCACCGCCGCCCCCTCGATGCTTCCGCTCAGGTGGCTATCGAGGTCGATGAGGACGGACCCCTGGGTGGCGGCCGCGGGAAAGGTGTAGCGATGGTGCGCGGAGTGGATCGACGCCGTGATCTCCGCGTGAATCGAGCCGTTCGCCAAGGTCACTTCGTAAAAGCCTGGAGACGCGTGCTCGGACTGCTTCTCGAACGTCGACGCATACGACGCGGCCGTCGTGCGCGCGGCATCAAACGTTGGAATCGGCATGAACGCCAGGACGCCATAGTCTTGGGCACCTGTCCCATGGAGGTGCATTTGAGAGAATCCGAGAATCGTATCGTCGTTGTACCAGTAACCTGAGTAGTGGAGAAAGTTGATGGTTCCCCACTTCCCCGATGTATCAGGCCCGGCTTTTACGAGCCCTTGCGGGGCGCATGCGCCAGGAAACGCGCTCCCAGCAGAAAACCCAAAGCCTCCGCTTCCGATGAACATCGCGGGCACCGGCACGGAAGGAGGCCGCGTCGGCGACGAATCGTCGTCGAGGAAAGGTAGCGGAACCTCGACGCGAACAGCCTCGTGCGAGGACGGGGAACTGCACGCGAGCACCAGCACCGACGCGCTTGCGATGAGCCAGGGTCCACGAGGTTGATTCATGGGCCCACGGCTAGCGCGAGGTGAAAACGTCGGCAAGTCTCGTCACCGGCAACGGGGGAAAGCCTCGCCGAGGCAACGACCACGTTCGCCCTAACCCGCGCGGTTTTCCTATTTGCTCCCGAGCGCGTCGAGCACCTGTCCGATGACTGCACCTCCGTCGATGATGAATTCGTGGCCTGTCGAATAGGTGGCGTCGGCGAGCAAGAAGAGAAGCATATCGGTCACCTCCGATGGCTCTCCGATGCGCGCGAGCGGCTGTTTCTCCGCGATAGTTGCGTCAATACCCGCAATCATCGGCGTGCGAATCGGGCCGGGGTGAATCAGATTGACTCGAATACCCGACGGTCCAAGCTCAAGCGCCGCGGTTTTGGTCAACCCGCGAAGGCCCCACTTGCTCGCGACATACGCGCCCAAGTTCGCGTAACCTTGGAGGCCCGCCGACGAGGACACGTTCACGATCGAGCCGCCGCCCGCCCGGCGAATGGACGGCACTGCGACATGCATCCCGAGCCAGGCGCCCGTGAGATTCACCTCGAGGGTTCGCCGAAAATCCTCGGGGGAGGTTCTCTCGATGGTTCCGATGGTGAGAATACCCGCGTTGTTGACCAAGTGATGGATGGGGCCAAAGGTCGCCTCCGCAAAGGCCACCGCCTGGCGCCATTGACCCTCGTCGCTCACGTCGAGGTGCGTGTACGCGACCGCGTCGCCGAGTTCCTTCGCAAGCGCTTTTCCCGCTTCGTCGAGAACGTCGGTCGCCACGACTCGTGCGCCGACTCGGACAAGGCCACGAACATGTTCCTCCCCCATTCCACGTGCGGCTCCGGTGACGAACACAACTTGGTTTTTAAGCGAGTGTTTCATGTCTCTTGTCCTACGGTGTTGATGCGGGCGGTCGGCTGAGTTGCGCGCTCAAGCGATGCGTTTATCGCGTTCACTTGCGGACCGCGACGCCCGGCGAACGTTCGCACCGCACGCTCGCGACCGATACCCACGACTTCGCGAAACATGAAGATGACGCGGCGGCGTGCTTTTCGTCTGAAAAATGGTGGCAAAACGGACGGCTTTAGCCTACCTTTGAGTCCCTATGAGCGCGCCCCAGACAACCTCCGATGCTGCAAACATGCCCGCGCCGATCTTCGGTGAGCCCACGCCTTTGGGGCTCCTCGGGTTGTCCATCGGCTGCGCTTCGCTCGTGCCCATTGCGTTTGGCTGGCTGCCGTCGGAGCCATCCCAAGTCGTGATGATGTTCAAAACAGCGTCGTGGCTCTGTCTTCTGTTCGGCGCGGGCTGTCAGTTTCTCGCGGGAATCATGTCACTCGCGAACAAGAACACGCTTGGCGGAACGCTTCTCACGACGTTTTCCTTCAACTGGGTGTTCAACTGGTGGGCCCTCGACCAGGCCTCGCAAGGAAAGGTGGTCGATGGCCGCGTCGGACTCGCCGTTGACGTGGCGTTCATCCTCATTTTTGTCGTCTTGACCTACGCGTTCGGCTTCTTCTCGAAGCTCTTGTTCGCGTTCCTCCTCGACATCGACCTTTTGTACGTGCTTCGAATCGTGAAGCACTTCAGCAGCGCAAGCCTCGCAGCGACGCTGGGCATCGGCATTGGCGTGGCGACAGTCCTGCTGGCCGCCATCGCCATGTACATCGCGCTTGCCATGCTCCTCAATCCGGCGGCGGGTCGTCCCATTCTACCCATCGCTGGACCGCTGTTTCGCGCAGGTCCGAACGAATAAACGCCGACGTGACCCTACGGCGTTTCGCGTGAAAGGCCGTGCACCCGATTCACCTTGTCTCACCCCGTCCGCTCAGGTCATAGTGAAGGGAGCGTCATGACTTGAAGCGCCTCGTGCTGCTTGCACGCGGCATCGGAAGGTTACCCATGAAACCCGATGAAGAACATCCGGACGGACCATGGTTTGCGCATTACGCCGATGGCACCATCAAGTATCGCGGCACGGCCGATGGCGGCGAAATGCACGGATTCTGGGAGTGGTTTCGCAAAGACGGCAGCATCATGCGCACCGGGTACTTCGATCACGGTAAACAGGTCGGTGCATGGTGCACGTATGATAAAATAGGCCGCCTCGTGAAAGAGACACGTTTCTCGACGGTAACCCGGCGCACCGCGTGACAATCCCGCGCCGAACCGGGGGCGTTCGGGCAGTGAATCCTGCGAAAAGCGCCTTCGTGCTGTGACGAAGATATCGTGTTCGTCAGCTCGCGGTTGCAAACGAACGTTTCCCGCGCGATTATCGGACCCATGACCGCCCGCGTGATCGCCGCCCTCGCTTTTTCCGTTGTCGCCTCCGTCACCGTCTTCGCGGTCGCTCCAGCGAATGCCGCCCTCGCCGGCGAGGCCAGCGTGGACGCCGTGACGGGCTCCGAAGCCCTCGGGACATTTACGGTCACGCCGTGCACGTCGATGAAAGACTGCACCAATCGTGGCCCCGCCACCGACGTGGCCTGCGAAGCAGACCCGAGCAAGGGCAACCAGAAGTTCTGCAACTGCAAGTTCGGGCTCACGTCGATGGGCCGCTGCGCAAAGAAACGCTAACGGTCCGCCCTCGGCCCGAGCAACGGTCCCGTTTTCGTGCCGCCGCTCTTAAATGCCCGCGCCCGCGTCGAAATGCTCGCTGCGAATTTGCGCCTGCGTAACCACGCTGTTCGGTAGAACGCTGCGCGTCAGCCACACGTTGCCGCCGATACTCGACGCGGCGCCGATGGTCACGCGACCGAGAATCGTGGCCCCGGAGTAGACGATGACGTCGTCCTCGACGATGGGGTGTCGAGGTACACCCTTGATCGGATGACCGGCTTCGTCGAGGGGAAAGCTCTTCGCGCCCAGCGTCACGCCTTGGTAAATGCGAACGCGTTTGCCAATTCGGCAGGTTTCGCCGATGACGACGCCGGTGCCGTGGTCGATGAAGAAACTCTCGCCAATTTGAGCGCCCGGATGGATGTCGACGCCGGTCTCGGAGTGCGCGATCTCTGCCAAAATGCGTGGAATGAGCGGCACGCCAAGCTTGTAAAGGGGGTGCGCGAGGCGGTGATGCGTGATGGCCGTGACGCCCGGATACGAGAACACCGCTTCGTCGACGCTCGTGGCGGCCGGGTCGCCGTCAAAGGCTGCTCGCACGTCTTTTTCGAGCATGGCCCGAATCGCCGGAAGCTCCGCGGCAAATGTTCGCGTAATGGCAATGGCCCGTGATTTGGCCGCCGCAGCACCACCCTCGCCCTCGCCTTCGAACGAAAGCCCTCGACGAATTTGCTCGTTCAGGGCCTCCAGGGTTTGGGTGAGCGTGTACCCGACAAAGAAGTCCGTACCGTCTTCCGTGAGGTCGGCTGGTCCGAAATGCGCGGGAAAAAGCACTGCCCGAAGACCTGCGGCCACACGCACCAGCGCGTCGCGTGACGGAAGTGGTGCATGACATTTTCCGTCACGGCGCGGGACGGCGAAGGCGCAACGGGCTTCGCGAAGCTGCGCGACAATGGGCGCGAGCGGAAACGACGCGCCGCAGGCTGCATCGTCGAGATCGCTCGTTTCGGCCGTTTCTCCTGAGGTCAAAGCCTCGCCCAGCGCACTCACGTGGCGATTCCCTTTTCGTCGAAGACGCCCTCGAAGAGCACCGTGCTCAGGTAGCGCTCGCCCGAGTCGGGAAGCACGACGACGATGGTCTTGCCGTCGTATTGCGGGAGTTTCGCGAGGCGCACCGCTACAGCCGCCGCGGCTCCGCAGGAAATGCCGCAAAGAATGCCCTCTTCGCGGGCGAGGCGACGGGCGAAAGCCACGGCCTCGTCGTTGGTCACAAGCTCGACCGAATCCACAAGGCCGAGGTCGAGAACGTCGGGAACAAACCCGGCGCCGATTCCCTGAATCTTGTGCGGGCTCGGCTGCAACGGTTGACCGGCGCGCCTCTGCGTGAGCACGGGGCTGTGCGCGGGCTCGACGGCCACCGAAGTGATTGCCTTTCCCTTCGTGTTCTTGATGTACCTGGACACGCCGGTGATCGTTCCGCCGGTGCCCACTCCGGACACGAAGACGTCGATGGCCCCCGCGGTGTCTTCCCAGATTTCGGGGCCTGTCGTTGCCTCGTGAATGGCCGGGTTCGCAGGGTTCTTGAACTGCTGGAGCAGCACGTAACGGCTCGGGTCCGACGCGGCGATTTCCTCGGCTTTTGCGATGGCTCCGGCCATGCCCTTGGGGCCTTCGGTCAGAACGAGCTTGGCCCCGTACGCCGCCAAAAGCTTCCGGCGCTCGATGCTCATGGTCTC
>CAIQDA010000010.1 GCA_903870415.1 uncultured delta proteobacterium | reverse complement strand
GGACTTCCTCGACGGCGCGCCCGCGACGCTCGTCCTTGGAGACAATCTCTTCTATGGACACGGTATTGGTGAGATGATGATACGGGCTGCGGCACGTAAGACAGGCGCGACGGTGTTCGCCCATCCGGTCAGCGACCCACGTGCCTACGGTGTCGTGGCGGTCGACGCGTCGGGAAGGGCGACTGAAATCGTCGAAAAGCCTGAGATTCCTGCATCGAACCTCGCCGTCACGGGCCTCTACGTTTACGACGACCGTGTTGTCGGCCACGCACGAACGCTCAAGCCGTCGCCTCGTGGCGAGCTCGAGATCACGGACCTCAATCGCGTCTACCTCGAGGCCGGAGAGCTGAACGTGGAGACCCTGGGACGCGGTTTCGCGTGGCTCGACACCGGCACCCCAGGCGACTTGCTTAAGGCAGCGCACCTCATCGAAGTGCTCCAGGAGCGGCAAGGGCTCATGATCGGGTGTCCCGAAGAAATCGCCTATGAGCAGGGGTTTCTCACGCGCGAAGGGCTCCTCGCCGCGGCCAAGCGGCTCGGAAAGTCGCCCTATGGCGCGTACCTCGTTCGCGTTGCGGAGCATGGCCGATGAACGTCCAAAAAGGGCGCCTTGACGGCATTCTCATTCTCACACCGCGCGTGTTCGCGGACGAGCGGGGATGGTTCAAAGAGACCTACCAAGCGCCTCGTTATGCCGAGTTCGCGATTCCGGCACTGCCCCAGCACAACGTGTCTCTTTCGAAGAAGGGCGTGATTCGCGGCCTGCATTTCCAGCGCGAGCCGCACGCTCAGGGGAAGCTCGTGCAGGTGTTGAGCGGTTCCGTATGGGACGTCGTGGTCGATATTCGCGAGGGTTCGCCCACCTTCGGAGAGTGGGAGTCGTTCGAGGTGAGCGCCGCTAATCACGTGCAAATCTGGGTTCCGCCCGGCTTTGCTCACGGTTTTCAGGCCTGCGAGGACGACACGGTGTTTCATTACGCGTGCAGTGCCTTGTACAATCCCGCCGCGGAGGGCGCTCTTCACGTGCACTCGCCGCGACTTGCGCTGCCCTGGCCGCTTGGCGACGCCGCCGCGATTGTGAACATGAAAGACGCTGCAGCTCCGGCATTCCTGGGGTAACAGGAAAAAAAGAGCTCAAGGTCCAAGAAAGACCGAGAGTGCTCCTCCCATAGCCTTGCGTCGTTCGCTCTTTTTTCAGCAGCCTGCTAACGAGACACTTCACGCACCCATGCCCTCGGCTCTACCAACGCAAGACGTGAGCATCGAACAGCCGTTTCTTCGGTCGCTCGCGATTCAGATGCGCGTCATATGGGCGCTTTGCTTGCGCGAATCGCTGACGCGGTTCGGACGAAATAATTTGGGTTTCTTGTGGCTGTTCATCGAGCCGATGACGTTTACGCTCGGCGTCACGTTTGTCTGGAGCTTGAGCCGGATGACCCACGGCGCAACGGTCTCGGTCGCGTCATTCGCGCTCACGGGCTACTCGTCGGTGCTCCTGTGGCGTAACCCCGCGAGTCGCATTTCAAAAGCAATCGAGTCAAACCTCGCGCTTTTGTATCATCGCAATGTGAGGGTATTTGACATATTTATCTCCCGTATTCTTTTAGAGATCATCGGAATATCGGCTTCGTTCTTTGGCCTGATGCTCGTCCTTGTCTTTTTTGAAGTGATCGAGACACCGGTTGACTTGGTGACGCTCATCGCTGGCTGGGGGCTGCTCAGCGCATTCTCAATTGCATTGGCCCTCACCATCGGCGCCCTTTCGGAACAATCGGATTTTCTCGACCGAATCTGGCATGCCGTGGCGTACCTGCTGTTTCCGTTTTCGGGAGCCGGCACGCTCGCCGACTGGTTGCCGCCCGGCCTCAGAGTCTTCATTCTCAAGATCCCGTTCGTCCACGGCGTCGAGATGATTCGTCACGGCTTTTACGGTGACGCCATTCGTACGTACGAAGACCCCGTGTACCTTACGCTCTGCACACTTGTTTTGTT
>CAIQDA010000009.1 GCA_903870415.1 uncultured delta proteobacterium | reverse complement strand
ACCCACGGCGACCCATGGCTCGTGCCGAAGCCACGCGGCACTTTCTCGTCGACGATCGTGCCTGCGGTGGTGAACACCATCAGCTCGCCCTGTCGCGTCGTCGCGCTCTCTGCAACGAGCGCCGCAAGCGGGTCGTGGGCTCCTCGGCGCGCGGCGGCCTCTGCGACGGTGCTCGCGTAAGAAATGCCTGGCGTTTTACTGAGCGCGTCGACGATCGCGGTTTCGATCGCGCGGCGCTTGTCGTGCTGGAGCGCCGCTGGGCTCAGGTAAAGAAACGGTTGGACGAACGCCTCGACCCATAGGCCTGGGCCGGCTACGCGCGCTGCCGCCGAACGCGCGATCGGCAAAAGCGTTTCGTCATCGAGTCGACCCGGTCCCTCGTGCTTCGCGTCAGGGCGTTCGGGAATCGGCGCAATCCCATGGTCGGCGGTCACGATCATCGCGACGCGGGTTTTCGCGCGAAGCTCGCGCAAGAGTCGTCCAAGGGCGCGGTCGGCGCGTCGCAGATGCTCAAGGGATTCCCACGAGTTTGGTCCGAACGTGTGCCCCACGTAATCGGTGCCGGAGATGGATATCGCGAGGAGGTCGGGCACTTCGTCTCCCCCGAGCGCCAGGGCGTCGACGGCGCGGCGTGCGAGGTCCACGAGGAGTTCGGTGCTCGCGGGGTCCATCAGAAAGAGATCGTATGGGCTCTTCGAGACGCGCACGTCATGAGGAAACGTTGTGCCGTAGCCGTCGAAATTCCCTTCGCCGACGCCGTCGTCGGGCCCAGCAAGGCGCGCACATTCTTCAGGGTTTTCTGCGTTCCAAACGCCGAAGCGCGCGCTGACGGGGTTCTCCGTTCGCCAGGTTTCAAACCAGCTCGGAAGCGCGGGGCCGTAGGCTGTGGAGCTCGTGAAACCCTTCGCGCGCTCGTCGTACCATGCGACGAAGTTCGCTTTGTGACCGCCAGGCAGCACCGCTCCACGATCTTTCATCGATACGCTGACGACCTTCCCCAAGCCGTGCGTGGCGGTGGCGAGCGTGTCGCCAACGGTGTCCGCCAGCAGGACGCCGGGACCCGCAAACGCGCCGGAATGGCCAAAGATTTCGCTGACGCCGTCGTCTGCAATGCTCACGGACTTTTGTCGTGCGCGATCCCAGCGCCGGTTCGATCCGATGCCACTGTCGATGGGGGATGCGCCCGAATAGATCGCGCTATGTCCAGGCGCTGTATAGGTGCCGGCATACGCATAACGTACCGTGTGATGGTAGACGCCTTCACGGGCGAGGGTCTTGAGGGCGCCGCCTTCGTCGAGGGCTGGCCACCAACGCTCGAGAACCTCGGAGCCCATCTGATCGAGGACCACCGATACGACGAGCTGCGCCTGCGAGGAGCTGGAGCTCGTCGGGCTTTCCGCATGGCGGCATCCGAGGAAAAAAGCAGGGAGAAATGCGAGCGTAGCAACGCGAGCGAGGCGGCACATGGAGCGCATCGTGCCACGATCTCGCGCTCGCGGCGGTGACGATCCTGGTGCAAACAATGCGAAACGAAAGCCCCCGTTCGGAGGTGTGTCCGGCAGGGGCTTCGTGCATCGGGTGCGAGGTGGCTAACGACGGCGGCGCGCGAGGACGAGGCCGAGGACCGCCGCGAACGCCACGAGGCTTGCGTCTCCCGTTGAGCCGCGCTTCGAGAAAGTGCACCCGTATTCGGGTCCCGTGACCGCGCCGCCAACAAGCGCGGTGATCGCTGGGTTTTTCTCGGCCACAAGGGCCTGGATCGCGGTGCGAAGCGCGGCCTCGTCGTAGGCAACCATGCCCCGCGACATGAGAGCTGCGCCGAGCGCTGTCGTGACCGTGCCGCGAGAGCTCGCCCCCACATGGCAGGCGGTACACGCCGGCGTGCTCGTGAGTTTCAGTTCGTCCTGAAGCACCGCGGGGAACGACGGGGTGGCGGACGCGGTCACGCTCGTGGCCGTGAAGGCCGCGACGGCGGCGAAGGTTCGGAGTGCGCGCATCATAGGTAGAGCTGCCCTTGGAAGAGGAGGGTCGACACGGGGTCTTGGCTGCCGGCTTTTCGCATGATTCCGTCGATGCGGAACTCCGTGTGGGCCACCGGGAAGTAGGCGCCGGAGATCCACCCGCCGAAGTCTTGCGTGGCGTTTGCGAAGGCCGACTGCTTCTCCTCGAGGGTTCCCATGACGTGGATGCCGGGCCACGGTTCGTAGTCGGCTTGCACGAAGGCCACGTGTCCGGTGTTCACGGAGCCGTCCTTTTCGAAAGCGTTGATGAGCAGGTTCGCCTCGGCCATGAGCGCGACCTTCTCATGGGGCACGAGGCGGTAAAACGCACCGTAGGAGTGGCGCACGGCGGTGTAGCCATTGAACGTGACGCCGTCACCGGAGCTTCGCAGCACTTGGGCCTGGAGTGCCACGGCCTGACGTCCGCTGATGCGGCGCTCGATGTATCCAACGAGACCGCGTTCGCGAAACTGGTCCGGGCTCATCTGGAAGTTGCCAGCGACCGCCATGACCTCGGCGCGGTAGGCGCCGTTCGAGAAGTAGTAAGCGACGCCGTGCTGCTGGTCCTTGTTGATGTCGGTCCGCGTCTCCGACCGCACCCAGCTTGAGTGCTCGATGTTTCGCAAGCCGAACGGCATGTAGAGGCGTCCTGCACGAAGAAGCGCGTCGCCGTCCTGAAGCTCGTAGCCGGCCCAATACGTGCGCGCGACCACGGCGAGATCCGTCGCGCCCGGGTGGTTGAGCCACGCGGGTTTTGCATACGCTGCGGCGGAACCGCTCGGGAGAACGCCGATGCTTCCATCGACGCGCACCTTGTCGAATTGCACATGCCCTTCGACGTCGGCCCGCATCGACAGGCCTCGATCATCGAGGAGCTGCGACTTGCTGTTGTAGTTGCGGATGTAGCCCTGGCGCAGGAAAGCCCCGAGCTGGACGGTCTCGGGAAGGGGGACCAGGCCGAACGCGAAGTCCTTGAACGTGGAGGGCTCCTCGTCACGCTTCGAGAGAATCTCAGACGAAAGCAGCGTCTGCGAAAGGCTCCGCCCATAGGGCGTCAGAAGATTTCCACCCGATGGGTCCGTATGGCACACGGCGCATACGTTGTAATCGTGACGTATCATCCATGGATACGCAGTGGCTGTGCGCGGAAAAAATCCGGCGACGGCGAGGAGGGCCACGAAGAGGGCCCGAAGCATCCGTTCACGCATGGGCGGCATCCAAAGCCACGACCGCCTTGGATGCAAGAAAAAGCCTACGAAACCATTGAGTCAACATCGGCGGTGACGCTCGCTAGCCGCCGCCGACCTTCACCGTCGAATAGACTCCGATGAAGGTCAGAATGACGAATGCGACAACGACGAGACTCGCCCAGTCCGCAAGGCGAAGCCTCACGTTGAACGCCGGGTCCTGACGGCGCGCGATCGCATGAAGCGCGGCGGAGAAGCCGAAGAAGATGTGAAGCACCGGGTGGTAGTTCATCGAGAGAAAGAAGATCGACACGACAATGCCGAGCCACGACACCCCGAGGGCGAGGCCATACGCACGCAGCTCAGGAGATATCCGAGGCGAGCGAGAGCGGGCGAGGGTGAACGGAATTTTCGCGGAGAACCAAACGAGGGCCAGAAAGATGACGAGCCCGACGAAGCCCAGTTCCGCGGCGGCAAGCAGATACGAGTTATGCGCCGTAATGAACCAGTGTTCCGTAAACTGGTTGTGACCAAGACCAAAAATAGGATGCGTCTTGAAAAAAGTGAAACCTTCATGAAGCGTTTCCGTGCGCTCCATGGTCGACTCTTCGCCTCCGCTTCGGCCGCCAAACGCCAAGATGGCGACGGTTGAAGCCGCCCCAAGCAAGAGGCCTCGCGCGCCGTATGCCCTGACGAAATACACGCCAAAAACGATCGCGAACGTCAGCATACCGCCGCGAGACCCGCTCGCGAACATGCAGGCAACGAAGGGCGCGAGGACGGCGACCGTCACGGGCAGCGACGTCTTCTTCGGAGCGCGCATGGCGAAGACAAACGTCATGGCGGCGGCGAGAACCATGCAGAGTTCGTTCGGGTCCGCGAGTACGCCGATCCATCTCACGCGCCCGTCGGTGCTGAAGCTTCCGAGGGGGCCCACTTTCTCGCAGAGCCAGCGGCTTGACTCGGTGCCTTTGACGACGCACTCGCGGTAGTGTTCGCAGGCCTTTCCCGTGAGTTCTCCCCGGGATTCCTCGTCGAGAAGCACGCACTCCCACGGGCCCTTCGCCTGAAAAATGCACACGCACGCGATGAAGCCCATGATGCCGAGAAGGCAGAGCATCGCGGCGCGGTAGCGACCCACCGTGCGAAACGCATACGCGACAAAGACGAAGTACATCGCCGGGAAGACGAGCGTCGGACCGAGGAGCGGGAGCGAGCTCGTCCCGGCCGCGACCACGAGCGAGACGAGTGTCCAGACGAGATACGCGCCGTAAACGCCGCCCTGTGCAATGTGCAGGGACTTAAGGCGACCTTGCATCCAGTCGAGGAAAAGTCCGCCGATTGTCAAAAGCGTTGCGATGTTCAGCGGGCTTAGCGGCCGAAGAAATGGCAAGAATTCGTGCGGCCGCAGCAACACGAAAACCAGCAACAGGCACGCGCCAAGAGCTCCCACGTACGTGCCTTATTGGGGTGAAGGCGCGCGCACGAACGCACGTTCGATGGTTGCCTTCATCGCTCAGAAGACCTTTCTTCGCGCCACGAGAGACCGAAAAAGGCCCGTCGCAAAACCAAGGCCATGGGCCGCGTGAATGACGGGAAAGCATCCGGCGCACATGAGCTGCTCCCGGCGCCTCAGGTGACGTCCGACCCGCAGCGTTTCGAGCCCGCATGCGGCCATATAGAGGGCAGCTCCCAAGCAAAAGAGCGGCCGAAGCGTTGGCACTGCGGCGGTGAGCGCAGCTGTGGTCACGAGGCAGAAGGGTGCCATCGGGCGAAGCGTTGGCAACCCGCCGTGCTTGAGCGCCGTTCGTGCGCGGCCGAGTCCGTAGCGAAAGTATTGCTTGTAAAGTGCACGGAACGTCGGGCGAGGGTAATAATGAACGACGATCGACCTCGAGAGGTAGATGCGCCCGCCGCGCGCGAGGATGCGTTGATT
>CAIQDA010000008.1 GCA_903870415.1 uncultured delta proteobacterium | reverse complement strand
TTGTTGAAGAATGCACGGGCATCGTCCAGCGTCGGAGCGGCCTCGAACGGCGGGCCTGACCGCGTCACGTAAACGGGTTCCCCCGCGTCCGCCGAAGGCTGGCTTCGGGCCGGAGGGAACCACTGACACGCCGACACGGTGGCGAGAAGGGTGGTGCATCCGAGGGCAGTCACGGTCAAAAGACGCATGAGCCGCCTCGTACCACGAAGCGTTCCCCGGGGTGGCGACCCCTCCGCCGGTCCGCTGGCCTTTCGTCAACCATTCGAAGATTCGCGCGAAAGCGCACGGAGCGCGATACGCTCAGCCCATGTCCCTGGAGCCTACGCCGCCATCGTGCGCGGTCCTCTCCCCTGAGGCGAGCGGCTCGCCTTGGGCGTCGCTTGCGGTCAATATCGCCGCGGTTGACTCGCTGAACGACGGCCTTCGCGGAATTGCGGACGCCCTCGTGTCGCGCGCCGGCATCGACGTTGCTCACTGGCTTGTCGCCGGCCCGAACGGGACCATGCGCAGCCGCCTATGGTGCACGCGCGATACGGGCGAGAGCGTCGAACTTCTCCAACGCTTGCGCACCGCGCACAACACGCCGATCGCCGCGACACCGCCCGCCATCGAAGACGGTGAGTCGAGCCCAGACGCGACCCTTCGCCTCGCCGCATCCCTCGGCGTGCGCTTTCGTCTTTTGGTGCATTGTACACATACTTCGCCGGGCCTTCTCTTCGAGCTTTGGAGCCGTGATCGCGAAGCCCTCGAGAACCTCCTTCCGGATGTTCACGCGCTCATCGAGGTCACCGAAGCGCTCGTGCTGCGGGCGGGCAGGTTCCGCGCCCTCGAAGCAGAAGCCTCCCGCTTTCGGCGCCTCATGGCCGAGGCCCCGGTTCCGCTGCTCATGCTCACCGAGGACGGGGTTGTCATCGAAGCCAACCGCGCGGCAACGGATCTTTTCGGCGTTTCGTCAGGCGAATCACTGGCTCTGCCACTTTTTCCCGACGACGATCGTTCACCGGCCTCGAGCCTCGTGCTCCGCGGAGAGGTGGGCCTTGAGTCCGATGGCACAGAGCGACGCGTGGAGCTCCTTGCATGGCCCGTCGACGACGGCCTCGTGAAGATGCAAGTGGCCATCGGCCGAGACGTCACCGAACAGGTGGCCGCAAGCCGCGAGCTACGCCGCGCGATCGACGAACAGGCTCGCTACGCGCAAGAACTCTCGCGTCGCTACAGCGAGATCGCGCTCTTGAGCCAATGGGCCGAGACCCTCGAAACCTGCGTCCATCGGCATGAGGTTCACGACGTCATGGCGCGCTTCGGCCCCACACTTTTTCCCGGGTCGAGCGGAGCGTTCTTTCAGCCCTTCGGAAAGGGCACGAGCATCGAGCAAGTCTCGGCTTGGGGAGATTCTGCGAGCACGCTGCGTGCCTTTTCTCTGGAGGATTGCTGGGCATTTCGTCGCGGCGTCGTTCACGAAGGCGACGCGGCGCTCGGTGGCCCGCGATGCCCGCACGTGCCGTCGGGCACACATGGAACCACGGTCTGCATCCCGCTCCTCGCGCAAGGACAGCCGCTTGGGCTTCTGCACCTCGCGTTCACCAGCACGCCACCAACGTTCGATCGCGGGCTGCGCTACGAGCTCGCAAAGACCGTCGGAGAACACGTGTCGCTCGCGCTCGCGAACTTGCGCCTTCGCGAAGAGCTTCGTCAGCAGTCGATTCGCGACCCCCTCACCGGCTTGCACAACCGGCGCTCCATGGAGGAGACCCTTGAGCGCGAAGTGCACCGCGCACGACGCCACGATGGCACGGTCACGGTGGTGCTCCTCGACGTCGACCACTTCAAACGCTTCAACGACGAGCACGGGCACGACGCGGGCGATGCTGTTCTCGTCACCGTTGCCGATTTCCTGCAAAAACGCACGCGCGGTGAAGACCTCGCGTGCCGTTACGGCGGCGAAGAGTTTCTTCTCGTCCTCGCGGGCGCTCCGTTTGAAGCCGCCATGAAACGCGCCGAGAGCATCCGCGAAGGCATCGCTGAAATGCCCGTCAGCGTGGGCGGCCGCAGCCTCGGGCGCATCACAGTATCGATCGGCGTGGCCACGTTGCCCGCGCATGCGTCGGAGCCTGCGGAACTCATTACCGCCGCCGATGCCGCGCTCTACGAAGCCAAACGCGGAGGTCGCAACATGGTCGTTGCGGCCCCGATGCAACCCGAATAGGCCGATCTTTTGCAGGATACGGAAGCGCTTCGCGTGGACGGTGCGAGCAACGTGTGGCATCACCTGAAGCCGTGAATGACGCCCCTGCCCCCGCCGGCGAAAGCAAACGGTCACGCAAGCGCCGTGTGAAGGTGCCGCAAGCACGACGGCCGATCACCGAAGACGTCTTCAACGTTCCGAACATGCTCACGTTTGGGCGCATCGTGGCGATCGTCCCCTTCTGCGTGTACCTCGCGCAAGACACCCGGCGCGACGGCGTCATCGCGGCGTTCATTTTCACCATCGCCGCCATCACGGACTTCTTCGATGGCTACCTCGCTCGTCGCATGGGCGTCGTGTCGGTGCTCGGAAAATTCCTCGATCCTCTCGCCGACAAGCTCATCGTCATGGCGGCCCTCGTCGGCTGCGTGCACCTTGGACGCATCTCGCCGTGGTTCGTCGCGGTGCTGCTCGGACGTGAGCTTTCGGTGAGCGGCCTGCGCGCCATCGCCAGCAGCGAAGGTGTCGTGATTGCCGCGGGCCAAGACGGCAAGACGAAGACGGCGCTCCAGATGATCGGACTCATCTGCCTCGTGGCCGCGTACCCGGTGCACCTCAACTACGGTTACGTGGACTTCGGCGTCGTGAACCTCGTGCGCGTCGGGCGCTTCATGCTCTACATTTCGCTCGCGTTCTCCGTGGCCGCAATGGCTGAATATATCCGGCTTTTCGTGGCGGCCGTCGACGCCAAGGTCGCCAAGCACACGCCGTAGCGACGTCTTCGAACGCCCTTCCGACGCCCTTCGGAATCAAGCCTCGACCGCGTTTTCCGGCCCCGCCCCGAAGCACACAGGCTTTTCTCAACGACCGCCACGTCGTGCTAGGAGCGCGCCCATGCCTCGTTCCACGCGCCCAGGCCTTGCTCTCTTCGTCGCCCTTGCCCTTGCAGCCGTTGGTTGCAGTTTGCAAGCAGAGGGGGAGCGTTGCAGCGTCGCCAATGGAAATGGCGACTGCGAAGGCGCGCTTCTGTGCACGAAACACGAGCAACTGACGGGGACCACCGTGGATCGATGCTGCCCGGCGGACCGCTCGCAAGCGACCACGACCGAGTGCGCGATCACCTTCACGGGTTCCTCCGACGCAGGTTCGAGCCCGACAGAACCCCTCGTGGACGCAGGCTCGTCAACCGCTACCGACGCGGGCACCGACTCAGCTGCCGACGCCCAGTAACGAGTAACGTCGCGCGCTAGGTCGGGCGCACCGCTTCGGCGAAACCGCGACTCCACCAGAGCAGCGGAACCTCGTTGGTCTCGCCCACGCGCACCTCGTCGACGTCGAGCAACATGACGCGGTGATCGCCCACGTCGACCACCTGGCGCACGCGCGTCAGGAGCGACGCGACGGCGCCCGCAATCGTCGGAACGCGCGAGCCCGCGGCGTCGAGCGCAACGCCTTCAAAGCGGTCGCCTTCGTGGCCGTCGAGGCCGGCAAAACGCAACGCCGTCGTGGACGCCGAGGCTGGAAGAATACTGATGGAAACGTCTTCTCCAGGTGCGAGCGCAGCCCCAAGCGTCGAGTTCACGCCAAGGCAAACGAGGACGACCGGCGGCGTCGCACTCACGCTCGAAAACGCCGCAACGGTCATCCCGTGCAGTTCCCGATCGACGGTGCCTACGACGACCGTCACACCGGAGGCGAAGCGGCTCATGGCTTCTTTGAATGCGGCGCTGCTCATGGGCGATTCTTAACCGCCGACACCGCGTCGGAGAAGGCGCTTCACTCTTTCTTTGACGCCGAGCTTCGCGAGGACCTGAACCGCACTCCTCGAAAGGCCGTGCATCGCCGCTTGGCCGAGAAAAAGCTCAAGTCCGCGCACGGTCTTCGGAAAAAAGTAGAGGTCCACGCATGAGCAGGCCTCGGTGCCGAACGTTTCTTTGTGGCGCGTCTCGCCTTCGCCGAAGTCGAAAATCGTGCCCTCGTTCGACGCGAAGAGGTCCTCGATCACCGCGAGCTGAAGCACCACCCCCGGCGAGAGTTTGGCGTGGTCGTCGTCGTAGCCGCAGAAGTCATACGCGATGAGCGGACCGTCGATGGTCGCATAGAGGTAGGCGACAGCGCGTCCGTCGGGCCCGTCAAGGAGGTAGCCACGAGCCGCCCCGCGCGCTCCGCGATCGCGCAAATCAGCGCGGAAAGCCTCGGACTGCGGAAGGCCTTTCTTGAAGAGACGCTCTTGGTAGGTCTTCGCTGCGAGGGGAACCGCTTCGCGATGAAACGCCTCAAGGTCGGCGACCGTCGTGCTCACGCGCACACGCAGCGACCCGCCACACGCGTCGCGAAACTTCCGTTGCTTCTTCTGCAGCTGACGTCGCCTGTCGGCGGGCATCGCTTCGAGATACGCGGCGAAGGTCCCCTTCAGATGGATGGTGCTCCGCCGGTAATGGTGCGGCGCAAACCTCACGAATGCGCCAACCGACGACACGACTGGAAGCGGATTCGCGACGGGCTGCGAGAGCACCATGATGCAGGGTGCATGCAGTTGCGCGGCCTCGTCCGGCGGGACGAACGTTCCATCGTCCACGGGGCGCTCGAGAAAGAGGCTCGTGTCGACGGTGACCGCCACTTGCCGAGCGGCGAGTTGCACTTCGCCAAGTTGATAGCGAAAACGCACATTTTCCGTGCGCCAACGCTCGCTTTCAGCTGCGCCGCTCATCGTGTGCGCCGACGTCGAGCCAGGTCGAGAAGCGAGGCGTTCAGCAAGTCGTCCACGTGCACGCAGAGAAACGCCGACACCAAGTCCGCATCGTCGAGCCCCAAACGGAGCCCGCGCCGGAGCTCGGACAAGAGTGCTCGGGCGCTCGCCGCGTCGTCGAACGCAGTCCCGGTGCGCACCGCTTGTGCCCCTGCGGCCAAGAATGAATCCATACGACGAAGTACGTGATCGCGCCCCTCCGCATACGTCGTAAGGATCGCCGCTCGACGCGAGACGACTTGTGCAGGATGCAAATCCCACCCCTGGCGATAACCTTCCGCGAGCTGCCGGCGCACGCGCTCGGCGTGATGGCGAAACGCGCGATGAACAACCTCACGATTCTCTCGGTCTTCGACGGAACCCGGCAGCGCGTCGCGATACGGACCCACGGGAATTTCCAGGAAACTTCCGTCGGACACTTCAAGCTCCTCGCGGGCGCCCACGAGACTCATGACCGCTCGCGCATGGACACACGCCGCATGATCGAGCGACTGACTTCGCGCAGGCACGCCCAATGACGCGGTGAAGTCGAAGGCACCAAAGTGCAACGCCGCGAGTCGTCCTCCGGCCGCAAGCTTCCAGCGAGAGAGGGGCACGCGGCCTTCGTCGTCGAGCAGCGCCTGCGGCGTCTCCACCATCGCCTCGACAACGAAGCTTCGCGGGGCGAGACCATGCTCTTGCTCAAGCACGTCGAGCGCGCGCGCCGCGATGGAGAGTTCGTCTTCGTGAACAACTTTCGGCACCGTGATGCGAAGCGGTTCACCGCCGGCACGCCAGCCCGCTCGAACCATCGTGTCGACGACGATGGCGAGCGTTCGAAGCGCGCGCGTCGCGGTCGCACGCTCAAGAGACCGAATTCGGAAGCCCGTGCGCAGCGGCCACCCGTGATCTCGAACCTCCGCAAGCGCCTCGCCTGCCGCAATGGCGTGAGCATCTTCATCGGTGTCGCCGTGAGGCCCGTAGCCGTCCTCGAAGTCCACGCGCACATCTTCAAGCGGCGCACGCACCAGGCTCGCACGCAGGCGCTCGCGCATCGTCGTCACGCTGGAATACGTTGGCATCCCAAAACATGCCGCGAACTCGTCGTCGGAAGCCACAAACGTGTCGACGGCCTCAATGACGCGCTCTCCGAGCTTCGAGAGCGCCCCCACGCGGAAGCGCTGGGCCCCTCCGTAAAGCGTTCCGCTCGGCTGAACGGCCGTCGTGCCGGCGGCAACGGCGCGGTCTCGAGCCTGTTCGGCAAAGGTCGCGAAGCGGTCCGGGCTGGGCGGAGCGGCACTCATCGCGCAAGCCTACACGGGAGCGGACGGGGGCCCTCTTTCCTTTTTGGCGCACTTTCCCAAGGATTCCCCTGACGCGTTATTTCGTCGCGAGACGGCTCTTGACGCGACGAATGAATGAACGTTCAATGTTTGACGCGCTGCGTGCGCCCGTCATGCCTCGGAGGCTCCCCGTGTCGAAAGCGATTCAAGCCATCAACCGTTACAAGGCCGAACTCCGTGACTTCGAGTTCATCCTTTTCGAGCAGTTCAAGCTCCAAGAGAGCGTGCTCGGTCAGGGCGTTTACTCGGAGTGGGACGCCGACCAAGTCAAGGTGTCGCTCGCGGAGTGCTACCGTTTCGTGAAGGAAGTCACCGGCCCGCTCAACGCCATCGGCGACGCGGAAGGCTGCAAAATCGTTGACGGCCGCGTGAAGACGCCGACGGGCTTCAAGGAAGCGTGGACGAAGCTTTACGAGGCGGGTTGGCGCTCGATCGGCGTGTCTCCCGAACACGGCGGCGCCGGCGGCCCGTACGCGCTCATGGTTCTCGTCGAAGAGCTCCTCAGCGGCTCGAACACGGCCTTCGCGATGTACCCAGGCCTCTGCATGGGCGCCGCGGAAGTCATCATCCACTTCGGCACCGACGAGCAGAAGGCTCTCTTCATCCCGCGCATGATGCAGGGCCAGTGGGGCGGCACGATGTGCCTCACGGAACCGCACGCGGGTTCGGACGTCGGCTCGGCACGCACGACCGCAAAGCCTCTCGGCGACGGCACGTATGCGATCAGCGGCACGAAGATTTACATCTCCGGCGGCGACCACGACATGGCGGAGAACATCATCCACCTCGTGCTCGCACGCGTCGACGGTGCGCCCGCAGGCACGAAGGGCCTCACGCTCTTCATCGTTCCTCGCGTCCGCGCGAGCGCCGATGGTGTCCTTGGTGAGTACAACGACGTCAGCGTCGGTGCCCTCGAACACAAGATGGGCATCAACGGCAACGCGACCTGCGTCGTGAACTTCGGCTCCGACGGCAAGTGCATCGGCGTTCCTGTCGGCGGCGACGGCAAGCTGAATCAGGGCATGAGCCAGATGTTCGTCATGATGAATGGCGCGCGCATCATGGTCGGCATTCAAGGCGTCGCCGTGGCGTCGAGCGCGTATCTCAACGCCCTCGACTACGCGAAGGACCGCAAGCAGGGCTCGAGCATCACGAACTGGAAGGACGCGACGGCCCCGCGCGTCTCCATCATCGAGCACGCGGACGTGCGCCGCATGCTCCTCGACATGAAGGCCCGCGTCGAAGGCTGCCGTGCGCTCGCCGTGAAGCTCTCGTACCACCAAGACATGGAGCGCCTCCTCAAGGGCAAGGACGACGAGGCTGCGGCGTACCACGGCGGCCAGGTCGACCTCCTCGTGCCACTCGTCAAGGCGTACTCGACCGACCAGGCGTTTCGCGTCTGCGAGACCGCGATTCAGACCTACGGCGGCGCCGGCTTCACGCGCGACTACCCGGTCGAGCAGTACTGCCGCGACTCGAAGATCTTCTCGATCTACGAAGGCACCAACCACATTCAGGCGATGGATCTCGTCGGCCGCAAGCTCGGCCAGCGCGGTGGAGCAAACACGCAGGCGTTCATCGGCGACGTGGCAAAATTCGTCGAAGCACAGTCGAGCCATGCACGTCTCGGCGGCGCGGTGAAGCAGCTCGCTGCCGCGCAGGAAGCCCTCGCAGGGTCGGCCATGAAGCTCCTCTTCTGGTTCCAATCGGGCAAGGTGCAGCTCGTGCCGCTCCAGGCGAACCGCTTCCTCGAAATGATGAGCGAGGTCGCTGTCGGCTGGCTCCTCCTCGAGCAGGCGCTCATCGCGACAGACAAGCTCCCCTCGGTCGACGCAGGTCACCCAGACCATGCATTCTACACGGGTAAGATCTTCGCCGCCGAGTACTACGCGTTCAACGTGCTCCCGGCCGTCGCGTACAAGGCCACGCTGATGAACAACGAAGACAAGAGCCCCGTCGAAATTCCCGACGCGGCCTTCGCCTCCGTTTAATTCGTTCGAAGCACGTTGCAGGCTTCAAAACCTGCATGAGAGGGCTGCCCTTGCGGTGGCCCTTTCTCTTTGGCTCGAGGCAGGCGACGATGGCGAGGTGGTTTCGCTAGTCCCCACGCTCTTCACCGATCGCCTCGAACTCGTGCCCGTCACGGCCGACCTCGTGCGTGCCGTGCTCGCGAACGATCGCGCACGTTGCGAGGCCCTCATCGGAGCTCGCTTTCCCGACGAGTGGCCAGGTCGCGTGTTCGTCGAGCGCGCGTTCACCGTGGACCTTGAAGCGGTGCTCACGCAGCCCGACTTGCGCCTATGGGGAGACCGCGTCCTCGTGACCCGCTACGGAGCTCGTCACGTCGTGGGCAGCGTCATTTTCCATGGGGACCCGACGTCGACAGGTCGAGCGTCTCTCGCGTACGGCGTCGAGCGTGCGTCGCAAGGGCGCGGCTTCGCCACCGAGTCGGTGCGTGCGTGCGTTGCATGGGCCCTTGAGCAAGAGAGCGTCAAGGCCGTCGAAGCCACCACGACGCCATGGCATCGCGCCTCCATTCGCGTGCTCCTCAAAGCGGGCATGCGCCAGATCGACACCGTGGACCACCTCATGCTGGGAGAGCTCGTCGTGTACGCCATCGACC
>CAIQDA010000007.1 GCA_903870415.1 uncultured delta proteobacterium | reverse complement strand
CGATGCCAAGCGCCCTTCCGCGGCCCGAACCGCTTGCACGAGCTTCTTCGTCCGCTCACCCGCACGCTCGCCGAAGAGGCTCACATCTTGTGATGCTGCATCCATGCAGACTGCAAGTACCGACGCCTCTTCGCCCGGTTCACCGCTCACCCCATGCTTCACGCAGAGTCGCTCAAGTCGCGCGTGCATCCGCTTTGCCACCGCATGGACCTCCTCCGTCGTCGGGGGCGCGAGCGCGTGAAACTCCAGAGTTTTGTCTGCGTTGCGTACGTACACGCCATCGAGAGCGAGCGTATGCAGGTGCACGTTCAACCGCAGCGCGCCGTCGCTTCGCTGCACGAAGGTCACGAGTCCCGTATGCGCTTCGCTCACGCTCGACAGACCGAGCTGCCGCAACTCCGTCGTCAGGGACGCGACCAACGCCTCGATGATCTCCGTGCAGAACGCACGCTTGTATCCTACACGTTTACGCAACGCCCACGTCAAGGTACACACCCATTGGCGTACGTGGACCTCGGGCTTCATGGTTGGGAGCAAGGTCGAGCACGCGGGCATCATTCGCCACGGCGCGAAGATGCTCCACGTGATGGCCGCCGCCACGGTGCCGAAGCTCACGGTCGTCGTGCGCAAGGGCTACGGCGCGGGGTATTACGTGATGTGCGGTCGGGCATACGAGCCGGACCTCATCGTCGCGTGGCCGAGCGCCGAGATCAGCGTCATGGGCGCCGATGGCATGGTGGGCATCGCCGCAAAGAAACTCTTCGGAGGCATGGAGCCGCCGCCGGAGATGAAGGCGATGATCATCAAGCAAATCTAGAAGAACATCGACATCGAGAAGGTCGCCGGCCAGGGCCTCGTGGACGACGTCATCGACCCGCGCGACACGCGCAAGGTGCTCGCGATGGGCCTCGAGCTCGCACGCCACAAGCAGGTCGAGCGCCCTGGTCGCAAGCGCGGCGTCATCCCCGTCTGAAGAGTGCGTGTAGACTGCAAAGGAGAGACCCGTCACCGATGCGTGGCGGGTCTTTTTTACCGCGCGTTGCAAAGCAGGCGCCCGTCCCCGGCACCGCATTCGGGGGCGGGTGTGTCGCAGAACGCGTACGCGCGCGAGGTCGTGTCTTCGGCGTCGCTGCTGGTCCACGCGATGCACGCGTACCCCGCGCACGCCCGCGGCAACGGTTGCGTCGGATCGCAAGGCGGGCGATCGAACTCGCTGAAGCAGAAACCGTAGCCGAATTGCGCCGAACGGCCGCTGCAACGATCCGTCGGTGCCAGAGGACACGGTCCGCAGCCAGGCCCGCACGCGTACCGTGGACAGGCTGCGCCTTGCGAAACTGCGAGCGCTCTTCCGTCGTAAACGGAGAAGTCGGCGTACCTGCACGCGCGTGTGAGTCCGCGCGAGGTCAGCGCCTGACAAAGTGCCTCTGGCGCGCATATCGTTCCCTCGCCGGACACGCGGACGCAGACGTCGCCGTCGCGACAAGCGCCGCACTGCTCAATGGGCACCGGAAGGTCCGCGACGCAAACCGCCACCCCGAGCGGAGCACCGGTGACGCGGTCGAGAAGTGGCTGGCATCCGACGCCTGGGCATTCCGTCGGGCCGAGCGATGGGCAACCGCCGCCACAGAGACGTACGCCTTCAGCGGTGCGGCACGTTCTCGCGTCGCGGAAGTCACCCGCGTCCGAGACGGTTCCTGCGTCGCCCTCCTCATCCGGCGCTGACGCGCGGACTTCGCCTCCACACCCCGTCGCGCAAAGGCCGGTCAGAATTAGCAGCCCGCCGAAGCCAAACGCCGTCGTTACGGGGCGAAGCACGTCGCGCCTCCCGGAACGGTCGACGCGAGTCGAGTGCAGTCGCGCACGCAAACCTGTGCTGCCACCGCCAGCGCGCCGGGGGGACTGACGCTGATCGTGAGGAGGCTCGCGCCAGCGATTCCCCCGCAATTCTGGTCGGACGTCGTGCATATCCCGAGCGGATGACGTGGCGAACGTCCGGTGCAGTAGAATCCGGCCTTCGCGCAGCCGCCGCAGTCGCCGCCGCAGAGTTCAAGGTCTCCGTCGGGCTGGGGGCAGGTGGCGGCGCTCGGGATCGGGTCGCCCGAGTAGGGCGAGCCATCGGCGTACAAGAAGAAGCCGCCAGCGCCGTTCAGCCAGGCCACGCGAGCGGTTGACTCGGAGACGCACGGTGCGACAGGACCCGTCATTCCCGGCCACCACATGCAGACTTCGCCATCGCTGCAGTAGCCACAGGGGCGGTAGCTGTCGCGCCAGGCGTCGTAGCCGCCGCCGCACATTCCGACCTCCGCGTTGGTCGACATCCCCGCAAACCGGTCGCCCGCTTTCGAACCGACGCACTCGCAATCGGCGCCCTGTTCGTAACAAGTTACCGTCGAGCCGCAGAGCCGCACGCCTTCCGCGATCCGACAGCTTTCGATGTTCGCGTCCGGCCTGAGCCCTGCGTCTGGAAGAGGGCCACCGTCGAGCCCCGTGGGCGTGTTGTTCGTTTGAGCTCCGCCGCACGCGACGCTCAAGAGTGCCGCAAGGACGAGAAGTGCCCGCTGAACCGCGTCAGTCATAAGTTGCATATTGCACCTTGTTGACGAAGTTCATCCGGATCGCGGCACCGTGGGTGGGCGCGTCGCACATCGGGTTCGAGGTCGCGAGGCCCTGGGCGACGGCCGCCCTTGCCACGATCTCCAAAGCGAATTCCCGTGTCATCGGTCGCTCCCCGCCCTCTCGGAAGACAAGTTCGATTCCGTTTGGATACGCGTTCACACGCTTCGCGCGGGTGAGCAAATTGCAGGTCTTTGCGCTGGCGCCGTTCCGCGACCCACACACCCACTCCGAACTGTTGGTCAGCACCGCCTTGAGCCTGACAGCCTCGTCGGCCGGCGCATAGGACAGAGCTCTCAAGTTTGCGTTCGCCCCAAAACACGACGGTCGCGATCAATTTGCCCGAGGCCGCTGGAGTCTGGCTAATTCATAGTCATACGTAATCAATATGAACTATTGTGTGTCGCGATACGAACGTACTACGGCTTATACATGCCGGCTACGCCGCCGAAGTCGCGCTGCCACTTGGCTTTGAGGGACGTGAAGTCGGTGACCTCGACGAGGCCTTGGTCGCGCAGGGCGGCGAGGGGCGCGAACACGGTTTGATCGACCGTCGTCGGGCCGTTGGCGGGTTTCAACGCGGCGGGCTCGATGTTCCAGCTCGCGGTCAGCATGGTGGTCGCGGGCACGGTGCCGGCGGCGTAGAGCGCGACCAACTCTTGAACCCCTGCCACGTCGTTGTGCCACGCGCCGAAGGCCACGATGTTGGCGGCGGGATCGTCGACGAAAAAATTCTGAGGATCCTTTGGACGCCATGCGCCGCTGACCAGCGGATCGTTCACGTGGTTCGGCGTGCCCGCGCCGATGAGGATATCGCCACGCCAAATCGCGGTCGGGTACTTCAGGCCGGCGACAGGAACTCGAAACCGCTCCCAGTGGGCAAACTGCGGGAGCGACGGATCCCAAATGTGACCCCCAATCACCGTGGTTCCGCCGACGCCGAGCTTGCCAAGCAAATCCGCGACATCGGTGTAATTGTAGCCGCCGGCCTCGTGGGAATGCGGGTCGATCGCGGCACCGAGGTCGTCTCGGAGGTGCACGAACAGGTTGTGCCCGCGGGTTGCGGCGACGAGCGCCGCGTCTTCGTAAAGGAGCGCGGCCTCCAAGTACTTCCAGTCGGGCTGGAGCACCCACGTGACGTTGCGCGCCTTCGCGAGCGTGGCCACCTCGATGAGTTTCGCGCGCAACGCGAGGTAATCGGCCTTGTTTGGCGCGCTGCCCAAGGTGCCACTCGGGGACATATCCTCGATGTGCGTGAAGAGTACAACCTCCACAACTTTGGGCCGTGCGCCCGCGTCGGTGCTGACGGCCGCATCGGTGCTCGCGTCCGCGCCCGCAGTCGCGCCCGCGACCGACGAGCCCGCACACCCGGCGAGTGTCAGCACGCCACCAAAAGCGACGCAGAACATATGCTGTATGGTTTTCATATGAGTTCTATTCATTCGTTGGTCGTACATGATACGTGTCGGCGCAGTATGCAGCTTATCAATACCATTGATACCTGGAGGCGGGCGCATATGACATTCAAAACCACGAACCGCTCCAAGCGTCTTAACGCTGCCGGCATTCGGTCGATTTGCGACCATCGCGCTCGCTGATTAAAGCTCCGGCCGCTCTCAGCATCGTTTCCACGAGCGTCTTCCTTGCTTGAGCGTCGCT
>CAIQDA010000006.1 GCA_903870415.1 uncultured delta proteobacterium | reverse complement strand
TCGCCCGAGAAGCTCGCGGCGGCGAAGGCCCCGGCGGCGACCGTGGTGATCCAGAACCCGCTCCACTCGGAGCGGAGCGTCCTTCGTACGAGCCTTTTGCCCGGCCTCCTCGACAACGTGTCGCTCGCGCGGCGCAAGGGCGAGCGCGACGCACGCATGTTCACCGTTGGTCGTGTTTTTCTTCCGGGCGAAGGGGTTCTTCCCGCGGAGCCCCTGCGCTTTTGCGCGGTGCTTGCCGGTGAACGCGCGGCGTGGCTGACGAAGAGCGAGCCGCTCACGGTGTGGGACGCGACAGGTCTTGCGGAGGCCGTGGTCGATCGCGCGACGGGCCATCGCGTGACCGTCAAGAGCGCTCTCCATGAAGCCTTCCACCCGCGTGCGAGCGGCGACCTCTTCGTTGGCGACGTGGCCATCGGGCGGTTTGGGCAGCTGCATCCGCGCGTCGCGGACGCGTTCGACGTGGGGCGCGAAACCTTGGTTGTGGAGCTCGACGTTGAAGCGCTCTTGGCGCTCCCGATTCGAAGTGAAGCGATCACCTCGCTTCCGCGCTTCCCTGCAAACTACAGAGACTTGGCGCTTCTCGTTCCGTCGTCGGTGCCTGCGGGCACCCTCGTCGACGCGATTCGCGAAGCGGCCGGAGACCTCGCCAAAGAGGTCGTGCTTTTCGACCGATACACGGGCGCGAACATTCCCGAGGGCCACGCGTCGCTCGCATTTCGAGTGGTCTATCGCGCGGACGAACGCAGCCTCACGGACGCGGAGGTCGATGAACGGCATGCCGCGGTGGTGAAGGTCACGCACGATCGCTTCGGCGTCACTCAGCGCGCCTGAGGACTGACATGGGGAGCACGACGTTGCGTCGCGGAGAGGCGCTCGAGGGTTGGGGCAAGCTGGGCGAACACCTTGCGACAGGCCACTTCACGTCCTTTCACCGCGTCGAGCATTCGCCCATCGGTCCGCTCGTTGCGGAGGTTCTCGTCGACGAGTACGCGCGCATGCCGAACGCCGTCGACATGTTCCTCGCGCAGGCCGCGCGCTGGACCTCGGTGCGCAACGTTGCGTTCGCGACGCCTCTCGGAGCGGGCCGTTTGGCGTCGGGACAGCCCTTCGTTGTGGTCGAGGCCATCGACGGGATTCCGCTCACCGCGTATGTGACGGAAAGCCAGCGTTTTCCCTCGGATCTCGTCGCCGCTGTGCTTGAGCAGCTTCTCGAATCGTTTGCGCCGATTCATCGCTTGGGGCTCGCGCACGGAGCCATCGCCACGGCGCGCGTGGCGCTCGTGCGCCGGTCGACGGGAAGTTTCTCCGCGCGTCTTCGCGGCTTCGGTCGGCGGCCGCTTGCGTCGCTCGTCGCGCGAGATGTCTTCGACGGGTTGTCGCGCCTCGATACCGTTTCTTACGCGAGTCCGGACGTGGCTCGCGGCGGGGCGATCGACGACGATGCCGATCGGTGGGCCATCGCGGTTCTGGGGCACGAGCTCTTGACCGGGCGCGCTCCATTCGGAGGTCCAACGCCGTTTGCTCGCTACCAAACGTTGTTGCGTCAGCAGCAGGCGCTGTCGCTCACGTTGCCGCCCGAGGCCCTGGCGTTGGTCGACTTTTTCGCCGTCGCCTTTGCTCCGCAACGAAACCTGCGTTTTGCAAGTACCGACGCGATGCTCGATGCGCTCCTTCGCGCGGTGACGCCGCGGTCCGGGGTTCCGGTCGGCGAACTCATCGCCTCCATCGATGCGCCTCTCGTCGCGCCGCCCTCGGCCCCCGCCATCGACATCACGCTTCGTCCCTCGGTGAACGCTCCGGCGCGCACCTCACCGCCTCCGCGACCGTCGTTCGACAGAACCGTTACGAGCGAAGCTCCGCCCGAGGCCGTGCTTGCGGCGCAAGCAGCGGGGAAAGCCTCGGTTCCGTTGCGGCACAGCGGCACCTTGCGTTCGGCCATTGACCCGGCGGTCCTTGCGGCCTCCCAGAAGCGTCGACGCATTCGTGCGATGTTGACGCCGTGGACGGAGGCGCGGATCGTTGTCGCCTTCGTGCTCGGACTCTCGTGCGGCACGTTCTTGGGCGTGCTGTTGGCCCGCATGGTGGCCCGATGAACGTTCCCTCGTCCGGCTCGCGCTTGCCGCAGCTCGCCCCATCCGACGTGCGCGCGCTCGTGGCGATGTTGCTCCTCTCCGCAACGCTCGGCGAAGGGATCGAACCGGCGCTGCGCGGGGTTGCTTCGGACGCGGTCGTGCGTGGCGTCGGCGTTGTGGCGGGCTGGACTTCCGCCTTCACGACGATTCTCGTGCTCGTGGCCGTGGGGTACCTGGTCGTGCGTAGCGTGCTCGTGGGTCGTGCGTCGTTTGCGCGGTCCCTCCTCACCGGTTGCACCGCCGCGGCCGTTGCGTTTGCCACGATGGGAACGATGACGGGGCGTCCGGGGCCAACGTCGTTCGTGCTGCTCGCGGCGCTCGCCGGAGCCTTCTTGGGGTCGCGGCACTTGGCGGGGGCGACGCTCTCGCGCCTGTTCGCGCCTCTCGCCGTGCTCGCGTTTGGTGCAAGCTCGATCCTCTCGCATCGCGCGTTCGACAGCGGCGGCGTGGCGTCCTGGGTCGGGGCTCGGGCGGCCTCCACGCTCGCCTGGGGCGTCGTGACGCTATTGGTTCTTCGCTTGGCTATTTCCGTGCTTCGCGCGCATAGGGCAGCGGGTCTCGCGGCGGCAATGGCGTTGCCGCTCGTGGCGTTCGTGACCGCTCGCGAAGGCCACGGAGCCGGCCCCACGATCGCGACGTTTGTTCGTCGTGCGCTCGTCGACGGCGGCGTCGCGGTCCCGCCGTTCGCCCTTGGCTCGCTTCCGTACGTGCTTCCAACGGCAGCGCGTGTGTTCGCGTGGGCGGCGCTTGTCGTCGTCCCGTTTGAGGCGTTCGGTGGCTTGTGGGTGGTCGCTTTTTTGCCCGCGCTCCCCGCACCATTGGCCTCGCTCGCGGCGCTCCTCGCGTGCCACCTCGAGGCCGCGGGCACAGACGACGACGACGCACGCACGGCTTGATTTTCGCCCGCCCGGAACCTCGCCACCGCACGGGGTTCGCTTGCCAAATGTTCAATCGTCTCCTAACGCACCGCCTGCCGTGACGATTCCCTCGCCCGCAGCCCCCGCCGCCGCTTCCGGAGCCACGAGCCCGGACGATGGGCGCTTCGATGCGTTCGTTGAGCTGACGAAACCCCGCATCACGCGGGCTGTGCTCACGACGGGAGGCATCGGCATGGCCCTCGCGCCAGGCCGCATCGAGCTCGTCCCCGCGCTTCTCTCGCTTCTCGGCACCGTGCTCGTCGTGAGTTCGGCGAACGCGTTGAACATGTGGTGGGAGCGCGACGTTGACGGGCGCATGGGTCGCACCGCCAATCGCCCGCTTCCTTCGGGCCGCTTGCCTGCGCGCGACGCGCTCGTGTTCGGTGTCGCCCTCGGCCTCATCGCGATGCCCGTGCTGCTCATGGTCAACAAGCTCACCGCGGCGCTCGGGTTGCTGGCGCTCGTGAGTTACGTGCTCGTGTACACGCCGCTCAAAGCCGTTTCGCCCTACGCGTTGCACGTGGGCGCGGTCCCAGGGGCCATCCCTCCGCTCATGGGCTACGCGACCGTTGCGGGCAAGCTCGACGGCGTGGCGCTTGCGCTCTTCTCCGTGCTGTTTCTCTGGCAAATTCCACACTTCGTGGCCATTAGCCTCGTGCGCGGTTCCGAGTATGCGGACGCGGCGCTCCCGGTTTACGGCATCGCGAAGCCCGCGAACGTCGTCCGGCGTACAGTTGCAATCTACACCTATGCAACGGTGGCGGCGTCGCTCGTCCCGTACTTCCTCGGCGGGTTTCACGCGGTGTACTTGGTCGTCGCGGGCGCGCTCGGCCTCGGGTTCATCGCGCTGGCGCATCGCGTGAGCACGACCGATTTGGGCGCGGCGCAACGCTTCTTCCGGGCGTCAATCGCGTACATCATCTTGGTTTACGGAGCCCTGGTGCTCTCGATGAACGCGGGCGTGGCGTGAGCGGCTCGCGGGGCACCGGGCCGAACGCGGACGCGCGGGGCCGACTCATCATCGTGGCCCTTGCGGCCGCGGCGGTAGGCACGGCGTTCACCGCCGCATGGGCACGCACGAAGATGCTTCACGCGCCCATGCCGCACATCGCCTCTCTCCCCGCCATGGAGCTTACGGCGCACGACGGTTCCAAGGTCACGCGCGCCGACTTCGACGGGCACGTCACCGTCGTCGACTTCATCTTCACGCGCTGCAAATCCACGTGTCCCAGGCTCTCTGAGCGCATGGCCGAAACCCGCAAGACCCTCGACGCCGACGTGACGAGCGGCGCGCTTCGATTCCTTTCGATCAGCGTCGACCCCGAAAACGACACCCCGGACGTGCTCGCGAAATTCGCTGCAGTCTACAAGGCCGATGCGCCGGCGTGGCGCTTTGCCACTGGGGCCGTTGACGACATCGAACGCGTCGTCGTTCAGGGGTTTCGCACGGGCCTCACGCGAAGCGCGAAGCGCGCCGAACTCGGTGACATCGTGCACGGCGAGAAGTTCATCGTCGTCGATCGCCACGGAGATATCCGCGCGTTTCTCTCGACGGAAACCGGGCACGACACGCAAGCGGTCGCCGAAGAAGTGCACCGCCTCGTGGCCTCGGGCGAGTAATGCGAGGGCGTGCGGCGCGCGTGCGCCCAGCCAGCCATCGATGAACGATCGATCCGCGATGGACCCGTCGCGGCTACGCTCGCAGCCATGAACCCGCTCCTGCGCGATCGCGACGTCGAGTTCCTCATGAACGACGTGCTCGACGTTCACTCGTTGCTGCGTCTGCCTTACTTCGCCGAGCACGATGGGGACACGGTGGCGCTGTTCCTTGGTGCTGCGCGGCGACTTGCGCGCGAGTCGCTTTTTCCCTCGTACAAGCCGATGGACGAGGCCCCGCCGCGCTTTGAGCAGGGACGCGTTTTCGTGCACGCGCACATGAAGGCGCTTTACCCGCAGCTCGTCGACCTTGGCATCATCGCGGCGTCGCGCCCGTCGTCGGTTGGCGGCCAGCAAATGCCTCTCGTCGTCACCACGCTCGCGAGCGCGTACCTGATGGCGGCGAACGCTTCGGCCTACGGCTATGCGGGCCTCACGGCGGGCGCGGCGCACTTGCTCGAGGCCTTTGCGAGTGGCGAGCTCAAGGCGCGTTACATGGCCCGGCTTTACGACGGGCGATGGACAGGCACCATGGCGCTCACGGAGCCGCACGCGGGCTCGAGCTTGGCCGACATCACGACGCGCGCCACGCCTCAAAGCGACGGCACCTTCCGCATCGAGGGCTCGAAGATCTTCATCTCCGGCGGCGATCACGACCTGACGGAGAACATCGTCCACATGGTGCTCGCGCGCATCGACGGGGCACCGGCGGGCCTGAGGGGCGTCTCTCTCTTCTGTGTTCCGAAGCGCCGTGTTGCCGCCGGCGACGAACTCGTCGACAACGACGTGAGCGTCACGGGGATGATTCACAAAATCGGCTGGCGCGGCCTTCCGAGCTTGGCGCTTGGCTTCGGAGAGCGAGGCGATTGCCACGGTTTTCTCGTCGGGAAGGCGAACAGCGGTCTCGCGCACATGTTTCAGATGATGAACGAGGCGCGCATCATGGTCGGCGTGAACGGCGTGGCCACGGCGTCGGTCGCGTTTCACGAGGCGGTTGCTTACGCCGAGTCGCGTCCCCAAGGTCGGCCAGCCCTCGCGCGCGATCCGTCGACGAAGCAGGTGCCCATTGTCGACCATGCGGACGTGCGGCGCATGCTGCTGCGACAAAAGGCCATCGTCGAAGGCGGCTTGGCTCTGGTGGCGAAGACCGCGATGCTTTCGGACCTCGCCGACCACGCGGACGACGAGGCCACGCGCGCGCGATCGAAGCTCTTGCTCGACTTGCTCACGCCCATTGCGAAGACCTTTCCAGCGGAGCGCGGCTTCGAGGCCAACACGCTCGCGGTGCAGGTTCACGGCGGTTACGGATACTCAAGCGAGTACCTCGCGGAGTCGTGGCTTCGCGATCAAAAACTCAACAGCATTCACGAGGGGACGACGGGCATTCAAGGCCTGGATCTCCTCGGTCGAAAGGTCGTTGCGGCGGGAGGCGCGGCGTTGCGAACGCTCGCGGAGGACATCGATGCGCAGGTCGCGGCGTCGCGTGACGCGGGCGTGGATGCGCGCTTGTCGTCGTCGGTGGAGCACGCGGTTCGGTCGGTGACCTCGCTCACGATGGAGCTCGCTGCAAAGGGCGTTGCCGGTGACGTCGACGGCATGATGCTTCACAGCACCGACTACCTCGACGCGTTCAGCACGATGACCATCGCGTGGCAGCACCTCGCGATGGCGACCGCGGCCGCGCGCAAGGCGGCGTCGAGTGACGACGAACGCGCTTTCTTGCGAGGAAAAATCCTCGCGGCAGAATACTGGATTCTCACGGAGTGCCCGCGTCTTGAGCACCTCGTCGACCTGTGCCGATCGGGCGAAGACAGTTACGCGCGCATCCGTTCAAGCGAGTTTTAGAGGCCGCCGCGTCGAGAAGGCGCCGCACCGCGCGGGCGCAGGTCATCACGTTGGGCGAGCTACGCGAAGAAGCCCTGCGCGAGGTTCATGCCCCACTTGGCCACTGCCGCGGGGCCAAGGCGCTTGAACACACTCGCGTAGACCTCGGGCCGTTGCTTCGCGGTCGCACGCAAAAACGTGACGAACTCGCGGCCGCCCATTTCATCGCGCAGCAGGCGCGCATACGCATCGTTCGGCATCGCGTGCAGCGTGGAAAAAGCCGTGTCGAGCAAGCGAGTGACCGCGCCGTGATCCTCGGGTGCCGTGGGGGGTTCGGCCATCATCGCGGCAAGGAGTCCCGTGCCTCCGTGAATGATCGCATCGGTGCGCGTGTCTTCGAGGCCTCGTGGCGATGCGGCGGCGGTCGTGATGCGCGTGAGGGTCTCGTCGAGGCTGCGCACGAGGTCGCCGAAGCCGCAGTAGGTGAGCGGCGAGTGGCGCGCGGCCGCATCGCCCACGAGGAGCACACGACGACCGGGGGCGCGCGGCGCAGGTGTGAGGCGCGACCAGCCCGGAATGAGGCCGAACGTCGGCGTCACGAGCGTTGCATTGCCTGCGCGGTAGACGGGCAGTCGCTCGAAGAAGCGCGCGTAGAGTTCCAGCAAATCGCCTGGCCGGAAGCGCTTCGCCCACGTGTAGTAAAAGAGGTAGACGGTGGTCTGCCCCGGGTGTCCCGGAAAGGCCTCCCAAAGGTGCTGCTGGCCTGCGAGCAAGGTCTCGGTCGTCGCGAGAATTTCGCCCACGGTGGGGTCTTGCTGCCGCGGCCCCGTGCCTTCGTCGAGGCCCGTCATCACGCCTCCGACGGTGGGGCACACGAGGTCCGCGCTCGCATATGGGCTCGCAGCTCCGCGCGCGTCGACGAGGAGCTTTGTGCGCACGACCCGCCGCTTGCCCGTGGCGTCTTCGAGGGCGACGTTGACGCTGCTTGGCCCTTCACCGAAGCCGACGACGCGGTGGCCGTCGAGGAGCGTAACGCCTGCATTTTCTGACTTTTCACGCACGAGGCTCAGGAGCGCGCGGCCGTCGAAGGCGCAGTCGAGGACGCCCTTGACGGGGTATGTGCCTCCCTCGTACCACGTGCATACGCCGTATGCGTAGGTGCGCACGACGACGCGCGTGACGTCTTCTTCGGTGAGAAGACCAAGGCGCACGAGGGTCGAGAGTTCGGCGAGTTGCGCGTTCCATTCGCGGTGCGCGCGGCCGATGCGTGCGCGATCGGCCACGAGGACGCGAAGGCCTTGTGCGGCCAAGAGCGGAGCGTAGAGGAGCGAGAGACCGCCGCCGGCGATGACCACGTCCACGTCGGTGGAGAGGTCACTTGCGATGGGTTTATCCAGGGATTCATCGACCCGGCGCGTGCCTGCGAGGGCGTCGAGGTGCTGCAAGCGTTCGAGGAGATCCGCGCCGCCGGCCTCGCGAACAATTCCCGCAGCGCGATCCGCGCTCATCGACCGTACTCAGGCAGCACGAGCGGTTCGGCGAGGACCGCCTCCACGAGGAAGCGTGTCTCGGCGAGGGCCGGCTGCGGCGGCACGGGCACCTCACCGCGGAGCCGAAAGAACGAGCGCGCAAGGAGCACGAGCTTGCGAAAGAGCGACGTCGACGCGCGACGGGTCACCGAGTCGAAGCCGTTCTTGCGGATGACGTCACCGATGGCCGCGTAGACGAGGCGGGCTGCGCGAATGGAAGGCCTGCAATCTTCCGGCAATCGCGCGACGCCGATCTCGCTGCGCGCGTAGAGTCTGTCGGCCTCTTGAAGGAGCTGGAGCGTGAGCATGCCGAGCGCGGGCGACGGCTCCGGGGAGGTCGTGAGCGTGTCGACGTCGATGCGTGCATCCCGCAGCCATGTGAGGGGCAGGTACACCCGATCGTTGCGAGCGTCGGTGCCGATGTCGCGGGCGATGTTCGTGAGCTGCATCGCCACGCCAAGGTCGCATGCGCGCGCGAGAGTCTCTTCGTCGCGGGGGCCCATGAGCAGCGTCATCAACGCGCCGACGGTGCCAGCCACGCGAGCGCCATAGGCCCGCACCTCGCTGATGGTCTCGTAGCGTCGACCTTGTGCATCCCAGGCGAAACCCTCGATAAGCGCATCGAAAAGCGCGCGCGGCATTCCGTGACGACGCACGATCAACGCGAGAGAACGATCGATCGGGTCCGTGCAGAGTGCACTTCCGTAGACGCCGTCGAGGCGCGCACGCAATTCGGCCACCGCCTCTTCGCCGCCGTGGGCTTCGTCGACCAGGTCATCGGCGATGCGGCAGAAGGCATAGAGCACCGTGGCGCCGTCGAGGCAGCGCTTTGGCAGGAGCCACGACGCGGCGAAGAACGACTTGGAACCTGCGGCGAGCAACGCGCGACACGCGGCGAGGTCATCGTCGCGAAGTGATGCGGGTTGGGAGGGCGCGAGAGGAGCGTGCATCTTGGGTCAGGATGCCTGCAAATCGCCAGGCGAAGGCACGATGCTGTCGAGAACGCGCGCGCTCGACAGCACACCAGGAAGGCCGGCACCCGGGTGCGTCCCGGCGCCCACGAGGTAGAGGCGATCGAGCTCTTCGCTCTTGTTGTGCGGACGAAAGTACGCCGACTGCGTGAGGATGGGCTCGATGCCAAAGGCGGCGCCACGGAACGACGACAGCCGGTCGCGGAAGTCGAAGGGGGTTATCCAGTGCTCGACCGCGAGGTTCTCTTCGAGACCGGGGAGCAGCGTCTCCGAAAGCTTCTTCGCGATGGCGTCGCGGTAAGGCTTGGCTTGCTTCGCCCAGTCGATGTCGCCGACGAGATTTGGCACGGGAGAAAGCACGTAAAAACCGTCGCAGCCTTCTGGCGCGAGGCTCGGATCCGTCGCCGTCGGACGGTGCAAGTACAGGCTGAAATCGTCCGACAGCGTGTGGTTCGTGAAGATGTCGTCGAGGAGCCCCTTGTACCGCGGGCCGAGCATGATGGTGTGGTGCGCGACGTGGTCGTACTTCTTCTTGAGGCCGAAGTACCAAACGAAGAGGCTCATCGAGTAGCGCGACTTTTCGATCTTCTTGTCGGTCCAGCGGCGACGCGCCTCGGCGGGCACGAGGTTCTTGTAGGTGGTCGCGCTGTCGGCATTTGAGACGACGACGTCGGCCTTGAGGAGCTCGCCGCTCGGGAGCTTGACGCCCACGGCGCGCCCATTTTCCACAAGGATTTGATCGACCGCGGTGTTGCAGCGCACGGTGCCGCCCATGCCCTCGATGAGGCCCACGAGCCCTTGCACGAGCGAGCCCGTGCCGCCGATGGGAAAGTGCACGCCCCACTTGCGCTCGAGGAACGCGATGAGCGTGTAGATCGAGGTCGTCGAGAACGGGTTGCCGCCCACGAGGAGCGGGTGGAACGAGAGCACCTGACGGAGGCGATCGTCTTTGACGTATTTCGAGACCAAGCCGTAAACCGTACGGTAGCTTTGAAGCTTCACCATCTCGGGCGCGATCTTCGCCATGTCGAGCCATGAGCCAAAGGGCACGTGGGCAAGCTCGGTGAAGCCAACCTTGAAGATTTGCTCGCTCATCGCGACGAAGCGCTCGTAGCCCTCGACGTCGTCGGGGTTCAGCTTTGCGACCTCGCGACGCATGGACTCCGGGTCGCCCGTGTAGTCGAACACCTGACCGTCGTCGAAGCGGATGCGGTAAAACGGTGTTACCGGGCGCAGATCAATACTATCCGACAGCTTCTTACCGGCTAGTTCCCAGAGCTCCTCGAAGAGGAACGGGGCCGTGATGACCGTGGGGCCTGCATCGAAGCGAAAGCCGCCTAGCTCGTAGACGTAGGCGCGGCCGCCGGGGGCATCGAGCTTTTCGAGGACCGTGACGCGATAGCCGCGAGCGCCCAGGCGAACAGCTGCGGCGAGGCCGCCAAAGCCGCTTCCGATGACGATGGCGTGAGGCGAAGAGGCGGTAACGGGCACGGGTGAAGTCATCGAGTTCCTCGGTCGAAAAGCGCGCGGAGCCAGGCGCCGGCGTTGCTTCATTGGACGCTCGACCTGGCGGTCGCGTTGCGCGGTTGAGGCGCGTTGAGGGCCGATCGCCCGTTACTTTGTTGCGGCAGCGTCGGATTCGGCGGCACTGGCTTCGCGTCGAAGGGTGCTGATGAGCTCGGTGCGCTGGGCTGCATCGAGGGCGCCCTCGGACGCATGCAGGAGCCGACCGTCGCGGCCGTAGAGGAGAATGGTCGAGGTGCCCGATCGAAGCTGAAACGCCTGACGAAACGCTCCTGTCCAGTCGCAGTAAATCGGGGTGCCGGCCTTCTTCTCTTCATCGCGAATGGAGCTCTTCACGAAGCCGCGCGCGGGCCAAAAGTCGTAACCCTGCACGTCGGCGATGGCCGCGAGGGTGATGCGCTTCACCCAGGCGCCGCCCTTCGCGAGCTTCGAGAGCTCGTCTTTGAAAGCGCGATTCGTCTCGCCGCTGCCCTTGTCTTCGTAAACGACGAGGAGCGGGCGCCCCTGCGTTTGGGCGCGCGTGAGTTCGACGCCGTCGGGATTGCCGATGCGGAACTCGGCCGTCTCCGCACCACGAGGCGGCGTGGCTCCGATGGCCGGAGCAAGCAGCGCGAGGGCGACGGCGAGTCGCGTTGAGGGCGTACAGGCGAACATGCGCCCGGGCTAGCGATGTGCGTCGGGGGCGCAAGGAGAAACCGCGCGAAGCTTGTTTTGCCTGGGGTCGATGGGCGCTCCGAGCAACCGTGAGGCGCACGTCTTTGCCTTCAACGCGGCGCTGCGGGCGTCGACGTTCTTTTCTTGAGCGATGGAAAGGCGCCTTGCTGCAGTTTGTGCGGCGCGCGGTCGAGGGTTCCCGCACGCGTCGCGAAATGATGCAGAATACAAGCGTGTATTACGCACGGACCTCGTCGACGCAAGGGGTTGCTTCGTTGACGACGGAGATGCGGGGTGATGCGGCGATCGCGCGAAACGCAGGCGTGCGGCCCACCGGGGTAGCTCGTGTTCGCGTTTCGGTGAGGGAGACCGCGCGACGCTCCGGGATTTCCCGCGAGCCAAGGGGCTGGCGGCGGGGAGGCGTGGGGCTTCAGAGCGTTTTGTGCTGGCTTTTTTGCCCCGCGGCTCATAGGAAGCCTTGGCTGCATGCCGGCTTAGCTCAGTTGGTTAGAGCGCTAGATTGTGGATCTAGAGGTCCTCGGTTCGACCCCGAGAGCTGGTACCAAGTCGCTCCGATGACGCGCCCAAAAGGCACGCCGCCGGAGCTTTTTTTTGGCCCAGTTTGGCGAGTCTCGAGCTTCGCCAGAAGGTGCTCGAGGCTGCGTTCGGTGGACCTGTAGACGCGGCTCTCCGGCGTTCGCGCGGACCGCGCTTCCTTCGATGACGCTCACGTGGATGCCATGCAGAGCGTTCTCGCATTGCGGGACGACGCAACGACCGGCTCATCGGATCTTTTGATGCGTGCGGGCCAACGCGCTTGCTACGCTCAGCGGCATGCCGGAAATCGTGTTTATCGTCGAGGAAGACGCCGACGGAGGTTTCACCGCACGGGCTGTCGGCGAAGGCATATTCACGGAAGCAGACGACCTCGTTGAGCTTCGGGAAGCCGTCCGCGACGCCGTCCGATGCCACTTCCCGAATGAGGAAGAGCGGCCTCGGGTGATTCGTCTTCACCGCGTCCACGAAGACGTTTTCGCTGCATGAGGCTCCCGCGCGACATCTCCGGTCGCGAACTCGTCCAGGCGCTCGCGCGGCTCGGCTACGCAACGACTCGGCAAACGGGGAGCCACGTCCGCGTGAGTCGTCTCTCGCCGACAGAACATCATCTCACGATCCCGGATCACACGCCGATCAAGGTCGGAACGCTCAACGCGATCGTTCGGGAGCTCGCGGAGGCGAACGGGCTGACGCGCGACGACCTGCTGCGGCGGCTCTTCGGAAGTTGATGAGCCGTCGGCGTGTGCCACGACAACGGGAGCTGTCGTGTGAGGATTCTTACGTGCAGTATGCACATGCCCGAGTGACGACGCTCGTCTGCGGGCGTTCTCTCCTCGGGGCTCATCGCTTCACGGCAGCGGGCCTTCGTTCATTGCCCTGCTAGAGGTCCTCGGTTCGACCCCGAGAGCTGGTACCAAGTCGCTCCGATGACGCGCCCAAAAGGCACGCCGCCGGAGCTTTTTTTGGCTGACTTTGCGGCGCTACGCGTGGCGCGCGACGATGCGCCGAACTTCTTCCACGAGGTCGGCCTCTTTCACGGTGATCTGCGCGGGCCTGGCGTCTTTCCACTCTTTGTTGTCCTTGATCGACGCGGCCGCTTTCGCTCCCTCGACGAGGTCCTTGAGCTGAACTTCGCCGCTGGCGCGCTCGTTCGACCCTTGAATCACCACGCATGGGCTGCCGCGCCGATCGGCGTATTTCATTTGCGGCTTCATGCCCGAGCTGCCGAGGTACATCTCGGCGCGGATGCCGGCCTGGCGAAGCGTCTGCACGAGCGCTTGGTATTTCGGCAACTCCCCGCGGTCCATCACGAGGACCACGACGGGTCCTGAGGCCGCCGCAGGCTCGTCTTTTTTCAGATGCGCGAGCGCCGTCTGAAGGCGGGATACGCCGATCGAAAAGCCCGTTGCGGGAACGGGCTGGCCCAAAAACCGCGCGACCAGATCGTCGTAGCGACCGCCGCCGCCCACGGCCCCGAAGCGAATCGGGGTGCCGTCGTCGCCAGCGATTTCGAACGTCAACTCGGCCTCGAAAACAGGACCCGTGTAGTACTCAAGCCCGCGAACCACCGTCGAGTCGAAGCGCACGCGATCGGGACCGTAACCGGCCGCGGTGAGGAGCGCGCCGATTTGCCGCAGGTCCGAAATGGCCGCGCGGCCAACCTCCGACGACGCGACGAGGGACTCGGCTGTATCGAGCGCGGTGTCGACGTTTTCCGCCGTTGCTCCCACGAAACGCATGACGACTGCGATCGCGTCGGCACCGAGGCCAGCACCCTTGGTGAAGTCGCCCGAATCGTCTTTTCTGCCGGGGCCGAGGAGCGCAAAAACTCCGGAATTTCCCAGGCGATCGAGCTTGTCGATCGCGCGCAGCACGGCGAGCTTCTGCGTGCCTTCCGGATCGGTCGCGGCGGTGACGCCAATGGCCTCGAGCACCCCGTCGAGGAGCCTGCGGTGGTTGACCTTGACGACGTAGTCGCCGCGCCGAATGCCGAGTGCTTCGAAGGTGTCGGCTGCGAGCATGCAAAGCTCGGCGTCGGCCGCGAGGCTGCCAGTGCCCACTGTGTCGGCGTCGAACTGCGTGAACTGACGAAAGCGGGCCGGCCCCGGCTTCTCGTTGCGAAACACCGAGCCGGTCGCGTAGCGCCGGTAAGGCTTGGGCAGCCGCTCGTAGTTCTGCGCGACGTAGCGCGCGAGCGGAGCGGTGAGATCGTAGCGCAGGCTCATCCACGCTTCGTCCTCGTCGAGCACCGAAAAGACCCCTGCGCCCGGGCGGTCCTGGTCGGGAAGAAACTTGCCGAGCGCATCGGTGTACTCGAACGCGGGAGTCTCGAGCGGCTCGAAGCCATAGCGTTCGTAGACCTCGCGAATCGTGGCGATCATCGCGTCGTGGCGCCGGATCTCGGCCGCTTCGACATCACGAAATCCCCTCACGATGCGGGCTTCGGTGGTTTGTGCAGACATGGGAAACGGTTCTCCTTGGCGGGCGGGAGCTGACAGAAAATCAGCGCGGGCGGAGCTTATATCGGATCACGGCGCCGAACGCGCCGGCGTCGGGCGGGCGAGCTTGAGTCGAAGGAGATTGGGAGTGCCTTCTTCTCGTCAACGCGACGGCCTCGGCAGCACGTGGCTCCGATCGCCTCCATGCGCGGGAACGTTAAAAGCGGTCTATTCGTCGTCGGCTTCCGCCACGGCGGTGAGCGCGCGCGGATCGATTTTCTTCACGAAGCCACCCTCGATGAGGCTGAGCCATTGGCTCGCGAGCTGCCGGGAGAAGTGCGGGTCGTCAATGAGTGCGCCGCACTCAATGTTGCGCTCGTGCGCGCGCTTCGTAAAGTTCGCGCTCGACACGAGCGAGAGGCGCCCGTCGACGACGACGCACTTGGCGTGAAGACTCACGAAACCCGGATCGTCTTGGGTCGACTCGCGCACGTTGCGCCCGGGGATAGCGGCGCGCACGTCATAGTAGACCTCGGGGTATGGCGGACCGAAGCACCAGGCTTTTGTCAGGAAGTTGTTCCATGCGCCAAGCAGGTGCCTCTCCCAATGCGCCCCGGACCCGAGCTGCTCAACGTCGATGAAGAACCGCACGTCGAGCCGCTCGGAAGCCATACGGCGATGGAGTGGTTCGAGGATACTGCTCCCGCCTTCGAAGCTGTACCCCGCAAGGATCACGTTCTCCCGTGCGCCCTCGAAGAGTTCGCGCAGGACAATCGACGTGTCTCGCGCGCTACCCGACGCGCCGTCGGGCCCAGACCACACGAGGTCCGGTGGCTGTCGGCGATCTTCGCGTTCCGCGAGCGCGACATCCAGAATGGCAAGGCATGCGGCGCTGCGATGGCCTGCGAGGCTGCCGGATATCGCATCCACTTGGTGGCGGATTCCATGGGCGACGAGCGCTCCTCGGTCGAGCGGTACGTGAATGCGATCGGCCGCGATGGCCTCCCGAAGTTGCTGCAGTGTGCTCGTGCTTACGAGTTTGAGGCTCGCCGAGGCCATGGTCATGGCCTCTCGCGGAAGAAGGCAAGGT
>CAIQDA010000005.1 GCA_903870415.1 uncultured delta proteobacterium | reverse complement strand
GTCGACGTCTTCATCCCCATTCGCCGCCACGAGCTCGTGCGCGTCGGCCGCATCGAAGTGCGCGGCAACGGCAAGACCCGCGACAAGGTCATTCGCCGCGAGCTTGAACTCGAAGAAGGTCATCCGTTCTCCGAAGCCGCCCTCGACGTCTCAAAGCGTCGCGTGCAAGCGCTCGGCTACTTCGACCGCGTGGACATCAGCACCGAAGCGGGCCGCGACAAGTCCGTCGTCGACATCGTCCTCGACGTGGGCGAGCGCTCGACAGGCACGTTCCAAGTCGGCGCGGGCTTCAGCTCCCTCGAAAGCTTCATTGCCACGGCGCAGATTCAGCAAGCGAATTTGCTCGGAAATGGCCAGTCGCTTTCGGTCCAGGCTCAGCTTTCAAGCCTGCGCCAGCTCGTCAACATTCGCCTCTTCGAGCCGTACTTTCTCGACTCCACCTGGTCGCTCTCCACCGAGCTCTACGACCAGATCTACGTCTTCCCGAACTTCACCCGTCGCTCAACAGGCGGCTCGGTCACGCTCGGACAAGCCATCGTGCAGCCTTGGCTCCGCGTCGGCGTCACGGGCACGCTTCAGTGGGACGCCATCAGCCAGCCGTCGAGTTCGGGCTTTCTCGGCAGCCCCTACGGCACCACGTCGTCGCTGCCGCTCGCGAACCTCTTCAACGCCGGCCGCACCGTTTCGCTTCGTCCCGCCATCACCTACGACACGCGCGACAACAGGCTTTTTCCAACCAACGGCGCCTATGCGCAGCTCTCGTCCGAGCTCGCGTCGGGAATGTTCGGCAGCGAACTGCTCTTCCTGCGTCACCGGTGGACAGGCCGCCTCTATTACAACCTCGGTGGCGCTTCGGGTCAGCCGGGCAGCGGCTTCGTTCTCAAAGCCAACTCGGAAATGGGCCTCATCACGAGCCCCAGCACCCAAGGCGTGCCTGTCTTCAACCGCTTCTACCTCGGCGGCATTCTCGACGTGCGCGGCTACCGTTTGCGCACCCTCGGCGCGCGATTGCCTCTCTCAAGCGCCCTCGATCCGAACTCGGCGTCGTACACGACGGGTGCGAACATCGGCGGGAATCTCCAGGCTTACACGAACTTCGAGTTCGAGTTTCCGATCCTCGACAAGGTGGGAATCCGCGGCGTCACGTTCTTCGACATGGGCAACTCGTGGAACACCGAGGGCCAGTACTGCAAGACGACCCCCGCGCCTCAGTTCGCCAAAGAGATCAATCCCTGCTTCGACGCGTCGAGCTTGCTCGCGCCACGCATGTCGACGGGCTTCGGCGTTCGCTGGTTCTCGCCGCTCGGTCCTCTGCGCTTCGAATGGGGCTACCCGCTCACGCGCATGCCGTGGGAGGAGAGCTACGTCTTCGAATTCACCATCGGCAACTTCTTCTGAGGACGCGTTTTGCTGGCCATCGCCTAGCCTCGCGCCCTCTCGTCTCCGTCGTTCATTGATTCAGTTCCCGTAGCGATTCCGTATCGTTTCAGGCTATTTTCTAGCTGCTCAAGATCCCATGGCCAACGAAACCTCGAACGTCCCGCTTCAAAAGGTCCCTGTCTCGATTCAGGAAGAACTGAAGACGAGCTACCTTGATTACGCGATGAGCGTCATCATCGGCCGCGCCATCCCCGATGTGCGCGACGGCCTAAAACCCGTGCATCGACGCATTCTCTACTCGATGTACGAGCAGAAGCTCGGCCCCACGGTCGCTCACCGTAAGAGCGCCAAGGTCGTCGGCGACGTGCTCGGCAAGTACCACCCGCACGGCGACTCGAGCGTTTACGACGCCATGGTGCGCCTCGCCCAGCACTTCTCGATGCGCTACCCGCTCGTCGACGGCCAGGGAAACTTCGGCTCGATCGACGGCGACGCGGCCGCGGCATACCGTTACACGGAAGCCCGTCTCTCGCGCGTGGCCCTTGAGCTTTTGCAGGACATCGAGAAGGACGCGGTCGACTTCGTCGAAAACTTCGACGGCTCGGAAGAGGAGCCCAGTGTTCTTCCGGCGCGCATTCCGAACCTGCTCGTGAACGGGTCCGGCGGCATCGCGGTCGGCATGGCGACGAACATTCCGCCCCACAACTTGAACGAAGTTGTGACCGCGGCCATCTACTTGGTGCGCAACCCCAACTGCACCGTCGACGACCTCATGGGCTTCATCCCAGGTCCCGACTTCCCGACCGCGGGGCTCATCTACGGCCGCGCAGGCATCCTCAGCGCGTACCGCACCGGTCGCGGCTCCATCGTCATGCGCGCGCGCATCGAGGTCGAAAAGATCATCGGCCGCGGCGACCGCGAACAGCTCGTGGTCCGCGAATACCCGTACCAAGTCAACAAGGCGCGCGTCGCCGAGCGCATCGGCGAGTGCGTCAAAGAGAAGCGCATCGAAGGCATCTCGGAGATCCGCGACGAGTCCGACCGCGACGGCATTCGCTTCGTCCTCGAGCTGAAGAAGGACGTCATTCCGCAGGTCGTCATCAACCAGCTTTACCGCCTGACGGATTTGCAGCGCTCCTTCGGCGTCATCAACCTCGCCATTGTGGCGGGGCGACCGGCCGTCCTCGACCTGAAGCAGACGCTCCAGTGCTTCGTTGACCACCGCCGCGACGTCGTCACGCGCCGCACGCGCTTCGAACTTCGCGAGGCCGAGTCGCAACGCGAACTCGTTGAAGGCATGGGCATGGCGACGACCGAGATCGATCTCGTCGTGCGCACGATTCGCCAGAGCCCGGACACGGAAACCGCACGCGAACGCTTGATGGCGCTTCCGCTGCGCGGCCTCGAGGCGTTCGTCATTCGAGCGGGTCGACCCGAGAGCGAAATCGAAATCGCGAAGGAGCACGGCGACTATTTCCTCTCCGAGCGCCAGGCGAAGGCCATTCTCGAAATGCGCCTCTCGAAGCTCACGGGCCTTGAGCAAGAGAAGCTCGCGACCGAGTACGGCGAGCTCTGCGAACGCATCGCGTACCTCAAGGGCATCCTCGCGTCCGAGACGAAGCTCTACGACGTCATCATCGGCGAGCTCGAAGAGATCAAGGCCAAGTACTCGGACCCACGCCGCACCGAGATTGTCTCGCAAGGCGCGGAAATCGACGACGAAGACCTCATTCAAGAAGAAGAGATGGTCGTCACCATCTCGCACGCGGGCTACCTGAAGCGCACCCCATCGGCGACCTACGTGGCGCAGAAGCGCGGCGGCCGCGGCAAGATCGGCATGGAGGCGCGCGAAGAAGACTTCGTCACGCAGCTCTTCATCGCGAGCACGCACGCGTACGTCTTCTTCTTCTCGAACGCAGGCAAGGTCTACGTCAAGAAGGTCTACGAAGTCCCGCTCGCGCCGCGCACCTCGAAGGGCCGCGCCATCGTGAACTTCGTGGGCATGGAGGCTGGCGAGAAGATCGCCGCCATCGTGGCCGTTCCGACCATCGAGAAGGGCAAATTCCTCGTCACGCTCACGCGCAAGGGTCAGATCAAAAAGACCGAACTCGACGAGTACGAGAACTTCCGTGAGAAGGGCATCATCGGCGTGAAGATCGAGGGCGACGACACGCTCCTCTCGGCCGCGCTCACGAACGGCTCGAACGAGTTCCTCATCGCGACGAAGCAGGGCATGTCCATTCGCTTCTCCGAGGATCAAGTTCGCTCGACCGGCCGCTCCACCATGGGCGTGAAAGCCATCGAACTCGAAGAGACCGATGAGGTCGTGGGCTTCACTGCCACCGACGGCGAACGCAACCACGTGCTTGCAGTCTGCGCCCGCGGCTACGGCAAGCGCACGCTCCTCGACGAGTTCCGCCTGCAAAATCGCGGCGGAAAAGGCATCATCCTCATCGACGCGTCGGACCGCAACGGGCCCGTCGTGGACATCAAGCTCGTGGGCCCTGGCGACGAAGTCATGCTCGTCACCGACCGCGGCCAGACTATCCGCACGCGCGTTGACGAGATTCGCGAAACGGGACGCAACGCCCAAGGCGTGCGCCTCATGAGCGTCGACGAAGGCGAACGCATCGTTGGCTGCGAGCGCCTCGCGGAGAAGGACGACGAAGTCCCCGCAGAGATCGCTGCCGCCGTCACAGGCGAGCCCGTTACGGACGACGCCGGTGCCGTCGTTGGCCCCGACCCGACGCTGAACTGACGTCGAAATGCCTGCCAAAATGCAGGGCAAAGCCTCGTCCACGAAGGCCTCGACGGCACAGCGCCCAAGCGCGACGCCGGCCGGGGCCGTTCGTTTGCTCGACGGACTCAAGGCGCTTCACCCGGACGCGCATTGCGAACTCGACCACAAGAACGCCTTTGAACTTCTCTGCGCCACGGTCCTCTCCGCGCAGACGACGGACGTGGCGGTCAACAAGGTCACACCGAAACTATTCGCCGCCTATCCAACGGCTGCATTGCTCGCGGCCGCGGATTCGAAAGAGCACGTCGAGCCACTCATCTCCACCATCGGCATGTTTCGTCAGAAGGCGAAGAACATCGTTGGCCTTGCAAAAATGCTCATCGAAAAGCATGGCGGCGAGGTTCCGCGCACGCTCGAGGCGCTCGTCGAGCTTCCCGGCGTCGGACGAAAAACGGCGAACGTCGTCCTTGGTGTTGCGTTCGGTGCGCCCGAGGGAGTCGTCGTCGACACGCATGTTCAGCGCATCAGCCAGCGCCTCGGACTGACGCGCGAATCGGAGCCCGAGAAGATCGAACGTGCACTTTGCAAGCTTCTGCCGCGTGAGCGCTGGGACGAGACGAGCCACATCCTCATCTTCCACGGGCGTCGCATCTGCGCGGCCATCAAACCAAACTGCGAAGCTTGCGGCGTGAAAACCCTTTGTCCGAGCGCGTTTCACGCGGAAGACATCGGGCGAAAGCCTCCGCGCACGCGCACGAGCCCCGAGCGCGAAGAGTCGCCTCCGAAGCCCCCAAAGAAGCGCGCCGCAAAAGCGTGATGTAAAAGCGTGACGCCGCGGGCTCGCGTTCCTGCGGGTTCACGTCACTTCACGTCACGCGCGCGCGCAACCTATCGAGGGCACGCGTCGCCGCGTCTCGAACAACCTCGTGACGGTGCGTCCGCGATGCGAGCTCCAGCTCTTCGAGGTCCTTCGCGGAGCCCGTGTTGCCCATCACGTGCGCCGCGTTGCGCGCAAGCCCTTCTGCCCCTGGTCGTCGAAGCGGCGTCCCGTCCACGTGCACGCGAAGCTCGTCGTCGCTCGCACGGAGCAAATCGCCCAAGGTGAGGCCCCTCCACGTGGGCAGCGGCACGAGGCTCGACTCCTTCAACGGCTCCTTCGTCGCGCGCCCCGCATTGAAGGGACACGCGGTTTGGCAGTCGTCGCAGCCAAATACGTGCGCCCCGATGCGGCCCTCGAGTTCCTCGGGAAAGGGGCCGGTGTGCTCGATGGTGAGGTACGCGACGCAGCGGCGCGGGTCGAGAACCCAAGGCGCGTCGAAGGCCTGGGTCGGGCAAGCGTCGAGGCATCGCGTGCAACTGCCGCAGCGCTCTTCGAGAGGCGTGCCGGAACGAACCTCGAGGGTTGTGACGACCTCACCAAGGAGCACCATCGACCCCAAGCCGGGCACGATGCAAAGGCCGTTTTTTCCAATGAATCCTAGACCCGAGCGCGCAGCGTAGGCCCGCTCGAGCATGGGGGCCGCGTCCACGTAACCGCGCGCCACGACCTCCTCGTCCGCGTGGCCCAAGGTCATGACGAACCGCGCGAGCTTGCGCAATTTGCGCCGAAGCGCGTTGTGGTAGTCGCGGCCGCGAGCGTACCGGGCGATGAGCGCCTCGACGCCCTCCCCTTGTTCGGCCGTCGTTCGCGTGGCCGTGCAGATGACCGTGCGCGCCCCAGGCACGAAGCGCTTGTGGTCCACGCCGCGACGCGCCTCCGGATCGTCCGCAAGAAACGCCATGCGCCCATGAGCGCCGCGCTTGAGAAATTCCTCGTAACGCGCGTACTCGACGTCGAGCGGCTCGGCGCGAGCGAAGGCAATGGCATCGAAGCCAAGGCGATGCGCTTCTTCGCGAATGCGCCGCGCCCGGTCGTCAGGCGTTGCGTCGGTCGCCGCGGAATCCATGGCCGCCGCTAGTAACGCGAACGCGCGAAACGGTGAACCCAAGTCGCGTGAACCGGCGCTTTCGCGTGGGCGGCGCGTTCAGAGCGTTTTCGTTAAAAAGAAAGCGCTCGTCGTGCTGCAGCCCGTTGCCGTAGACTGACGCGGAGTGGCCCCCGACGAACGCCCGCCGCCGATGCGACCTCGCACGAGTCATTGCGCTCCACGGGCCGCCGCTTGCGCACGGCTTGCCGGGTTCGTGTTGGCGACCGCGCACGCATCGGCGACGCCAAAGCCTCGCCCATCGCGGCCGTTCTTCGAGCCGCAAGACGCGGACCTCGAACGTCCCGGCCTCATGGAGATCAACTCGCAAGCAGGTGTCGCGCGCGATGCGACGGGCGTGACGGTGATTCGCCCTGACGCCGAAATCGATCTTGGCCTCGACGATGATTTGGAGGTCGGACTCGACATGTCGCTCGCGACCACCGGCGATGCATCGTTCTCGCCGAGCCATCTCACCAACACCTCCGATCACCTTTGGCTGCACCTCAAAACCACCGTCCAGGCGGCGCGTGATGGCAGAGCCGTGCCTGCCATCGCGCTGCAAATTGGGCCGAGGATTCCCATACTCGCGGGCTATGCGGGACCTGGCATCGAGGGCCTCGTCATCGTCGACGGAACGACGAACGGCTGGCAACTCGCCGCGAACTTTGGGGCCTTCGTCGACCCACGCGCGACCACGGCGACGCTTCCGCCCGTTGGCGTCAACCTCGGACTCGACGTCGAACACGCGACTCCATGGCGCAGCGTTTCGATCACGGGCGAAGTCGCCGGAACCGTCGATGCGTTCGACCACAACCATCAAGCGAGCGGCACCGTTGGCGCCACCTTCACGTCGGCATACGTGACCTATGCGGCGCAATACGTTTGCCGTTACGACGCCGCGCGCGCGTTCGGGCAAGGAGTTCTCTTGGGCGCCTCCGCGCGATTCGCCCTCTGGTGACTTCGTGGCTCACGCGCGCTATGCGCTGAAACTGCGCACCATTCGGCAAGAACTGCGCGACAAGGGTCAAAGCGCCCTACCTCAAGCGCTAGTCGGCTGGCTTTCGTCGATGAATGTCAAAATCGATGGTGCGCTTATGCACATTGTTTCGCGACACACTCGTGGAAGTTGTGATTTGAATAGCGGATGTGCGCGGATGACATCGATGCGCTGGCGAGCGCGGCGCTTGGCAAGCTTGGGCTGAAGCCGGGGGAGCTTTTGCTGGACCGCTACGAGCTCGGCGAGCTCCTTGGGGCGGGGGCCATGGGGTTGGTGTTTGCCGCGCGCCAGGTGCTGCTGGATCAGCCCGTCGCGGTGAAGTTGCTCGTCGGTGCGTCGGACGATCCTCGCGCCGAGGCTCGCTTCATCCGCGAGGCGCGCACGCTCGCGAAGGTTCGCAGCGAGCATGTGGCGCGCGTGCTCGACGCGGGCACCGTGAAGGGGCTTCCTTGCATCGTCCTTGAGCTCCTCGACGGCCTCGACCTCGATACATGGCTGCGCACCCATGGGCCTCTTTCGGTCAGCAATGCCTCAACGATTGCGATGCAGGCGGCCGATGCGCTGGGGGAAGCTCATCGCGCGGGCGTGGTGCATCGGGACATCAAGCCATCGAACGTGATGGTCGTGCTTTCGCGCGGCGATGTGTCTGCAAAAGTACTCGACTTCGGCGTCGCCAAGTTGATGCTGGGCTTTGGCGCCGAAGAGCGCATGGCAACCCGATCGATCGCAGGAACGCCGGACTACATGGCGCCGGAACAGATCGACGGCCTCGACGATCTCGATGGCCGCGCCGACGTGTGGTCGCTCGGCGTGGTGCTTTACGAACTTGTGAGCGGGGAGCGGCCGTTCAACGGGGCAACGTTCTCCCTGTTGATTCGCCAGATTTCCGCCGAGCCGCATGTGCCGCTGGGCGATCGCGTCCCCGGAGTGAATCCTGCGTTCGCGGCAGTCATCGACCGATGCCTGATGAAAGATCGCCACGCGCGTTTCTCCTCCATGGACGAACTCGCGACGGCCCTCGCGCCCTTTGAGCTTGCCGGTGAATCGAAGCTCCTCGTGCCGTGCCTGGCCGCGGGCGCGGTGGCGACGGTTCGCGGAAAGTCCTTTCGATCGACTGGAAATTCGCTCGACTCGGGAGCCTTCTCTCAAACCGTCCTCATCGACGCGGCGGCCTCGTCGCACGCTCAGTCCACAAGCCCCAGCGCCCCCTTGGACGCGTCGCCCTCCGCCGAAGTTGCGAGCGCGTCCCTTCCGGTCGAGCGGCGCGGCACGCGTGTGGGCCTGGCATTGGCTCTTGCCATGGTGTTGGCCACCGGTGCCGCTGCGCTGTTCATGAGGTCCAAAGGCGCTGAAGCTACGACGCTCGACGCGCCACAAGGAGTCTCGCTCGCGCCTTCAACGCCCGCCGCGTCCGTGGGGCTTTCGCCCGACCCCGCCGCGACGATCGCGCGGGTCATCGACACCGATTCTCCCGTGGCCATGGCGCATGAAGACGCAGGTTCGGGCCTTCTTTCGCCTGAGAAAACGCTCGCTCCGGCACCGAAGCCTGCCAGCGCGCCTGTCTCCCATGCGCTGCCCAAGGTGCCGTCGCCGGGAGCGTCTGGTCACGCGCCGACGCTGCTTGAGGACCGTTGACCGGGGTCGCCGCGCGCGCCGCGTCCGTACTCCGCTGCGCATGCGCCGCGCTGCTTTGGAGTTGCCTCGCGCAAGCCGCCAGCACCACCGACGCGGACGAGGCCGAGGCACAGTTTCGGCTCGGTGTTCGAGCGTTTCAGCAGCACGATGCGCAGGCGGCCGTGGCGCACTTCTTGGCCTCGTACCGCATGGCCCCCAACGCGCGCGTGGCCTACGACTTGGCCATTGCTTACGACGCTGTCGGCCTTCAAACCGAGGCATTTCGCTACCTTTCCGTCCTCGACTCGCCGTCGGCTCCCGAGGCACTTCGCAGCACGGCCGCCGCGCTCAAGCAGGAGCTCGAACGCAAGGTTGCGGTCCTCGAGATTCGCAGCGAGCCGGCGGGTGCAGCCGTGTACGTCGATCGCCGCGACCTTGGATCAAGATGCACGACGCCCTGCGTGCTCGCACTTCCCGAAGGTACCCACGCGGTCTTCGTCGAGCGCGACGGTTACGAAACGCCTGCTTCCGAGTCGCGGTTCTTCGCAAAGGGGTCGCGAACCAAGCTGACGCCTGCGCTGAAGCTCATTGAGGGAACGCTGGAATTTGTCGGGTCACATCGCGATGCAAGCCTTCGACTCGAAGAGGGCACCGATGCACTCTGCACGGACTTGCCGTGCACCGCGTCGCTACCACCTGGCCCTCATGTGATCGTGGCACGAGCGCCTCATCACGGCGAAGCGCGCATCCCGGTGCTGGTCCGCCCGAACGCACGAGCACGCGTCGAAGTGTCGCTCGCGCGCCTTCAGGGAACGCTTGCGGTCGTGAGTCACCCCTACGGGCAAGTCTACGTCGATGGGCGAGCGGTCGGGTCGAGTCCTCTTTCGATGAGCGTTCCCGCAGGAGATCACAGCGTCGAGGTGCGGGCTCCCGGCTACGGGTCCCACGCCGAATCCGTGCAGATTGCAGGCAATGACACCACCGCAGTCGAAGTCGATCTGGAGCTTCGCGAAGACGTCGCGGGCGCTTCGCGTCGCATCGAAGAAGCGCGTGTGGCTCCTGGTTCGGTCACGGTCATCACGCGTTCGGAGATCGAGGCCTTCGGTTACCCCACACTCACCGAAGCGCTGCGGGGCGTTCGAGGCATGTTCGTCTCCGACGACGGCTTCTCCCAGTCGGCCGATATGCGGGGTTTTTCCTCGCCCGCGGCGTACTGCTCGCGCATCTTGGTGCTCCTCGACGACAAGCCGCTGAACAACCCGTACGACGGCGGCGCTTGCCCAGGCATCCAAACCCTCGCGTCCATCGACGACGTGGAACGCATCGAAGTCATCCGCGGCCCTTCGTCGGCGCTCTTCGGCACGAGCGCATTTTTGGCCACGATCCAAATCATCACGCGCACCGGAAGCGGCAAAACGAAGCTCGGTGCAAGCGTCACCGCGTTCGGAGAAGGGCACGGTCGCGTGGGGGTGCGCGCGGAAGTTCCGGCGGCGGGCGGAAACCTCTACGCGTCGGTTTCAGCGGTGGAAGTGACGGGAAAATCCGAATATTTTCCAGAGCTTCGAGCAAGCGCGGGGGCCACAGACGGCGGCGTCGACGCGCGTGGAAAAGGGGTCGACGGGTGGCTTCCCGGGGGCCCGTCGGCGCGCGCCACGTCGGTGCTCCTTGGCTTCGATTCGGACGCATTTCATCTCCGCGTCTTTGGCCATCACTACGAGCGCACGCTCTCGCTGGCGCCCTACGACGTCATCATCAACGACCCGCGATCGACGACGGCTGAAACGCGCTTCTCGTTCGACGGGCGCCACGAATCGACACTCGGTGCGGGACGCTTGACCGTGCGCGCGTTTGGAACCGTCTACAACTACGACGGGCATTACGCCTACCCTGCGCCGATCGGCCTGGAATTTGAGGCGTTTCGTGGCACGAACCTTGGAACAGAGGTGAGGTGGGAGGCGCTTCTCGGCCCCGTTCGTGGGTCGGTCGGGGCGGAGGTTCGCGCGCAACTTCGCTCGCGGGTGCAGTCCGGAAACGAGTTCGAGGGAACGCTGCTGAACACGACGGATCGGGGCACCTTCGGCGGCACGTTTGCGCAAGCCGTCTTCGACCCCGTTGAGCGTGTGCACGTCACCTTGGGAACGCGCTTCGACTACGATCCGCGCGTGGCCGATGCGAGCCTTTGGCTCTTTACCTCGCCGCGCGTGGCTATCGTAAGCGAGCGAATTTCCGGAGGAACGACGAAGCTGCTCCTCGGCAAAGCGTTCCGCGCGGCCACGACCATCGAGCGCATTTACGTGGGCAGCGGTTGGCTCGCCAATAGCCCCCTTGAGCCGGAGCAAATCTTGAGCGCGGAGCTTGAGCATCGCCAAGCCATCGCCAACGTCTCCCTGCTTGGGACGGTCTTCGCGAACCGAATTCAAAACCTCATCGTGCTGGCCGAGGTGCAGCCGGAGACCTTCCAGTTCAAGAACAGTCCGGACGTGCTCACGGTGGCGGGCGTGGAGGCCGAGGTTCGATGGAGCCTCCCGCGCGCCATGCAGCTTTTTGCCCAGGCATCGGTCTCCAAGCAGTTTCAGAGCGGCGACGAGGTGCACGTCGGCACGAACGTTCCTGGCTGGCTCGCGGGCATGAAGTTCATCGCGCCTCTCTCTGTCGCGGGATCATCGTTTGCGCTCCGCACAGCCCTCGAAGGCGGGCGTCGACTTCCCTCACCGTCCCTGCTCGGCGCCACCACGACCGATGCCTCGGTGCGCCTCGACACGGTGCTCACGGTTCCGATTCCGGGCATGCCCGCCGATGCGAAGCTTGGAATCTACAACCTCTTCAACGCGATCACGTCCACGGTCCCCGCCGCCGCATGGCGCGAAACGACGGTTCCTCAGGAGGGGAGAACCCTGCTTTTATCCTTGCGAATCGCCGCGGAACACTGAGGCATCGCGTCGCACGTTCGGCACGACGGTGTCCGTGCATTCTGCATCTCGATAACCGACGCACCGACGTCAGGAGCATCGAAGGCGAGAGCGTTTCGTCGCGCGGGTGTTCGTCCTCGCGCGAGCGGGTAGCTTGGAGTGAGCCGGTGAACCGCGGGCGAAAGGGCATTCGATGACGACGTTCTTGGAGGAGGCGACTCCGTTCCTGTTCTTCACGGGCAAAGGTGGCGTCGGGAAGACCGCGCTCGCCTGCGCCACTGCGATTCGCCTGGCGGAAGCAGGCAAGCTCGTGCTGCTCGTCAGCACCGACCCGGCGTCGGACCTCGAAAAAGTCTTGAGCTCCACGCTCACCAATTTCCCCGCCCCCATCGCAGGCGTCGCGAACCTCTGGGCGCTCATCATCGACCCCGAACGCGCGGCGACGGCCTACCGCGATCGCGTCATCACTCCGTTGGTGCCCTTGGCGACGCCGGTGGAACTCGCTCAGCTTCGCGCAAAGCTCGCCGGCCCAACCATCGTCGAGGTCGGAGTCCTTGACGAATTCGTCGAACTCCTCGCTGGGGGAGCGAGCAACGAGGCCTACGATCACGTCGTCTTCGACATGGCTCCATTCGGGCACGCGCTGCGCCTCCTTCGGCTGCCTCGGGATTGGGCAGCGTTTCTGCACGGCTTATCTCACGGCGTTTCGCGCCTCGAGCCTCACGCGGCCCTGAAGGAGCAAGAACCGCGCTTCGCCGCCGCAGCGAACGCGCTCGTTGACCCGTCCCGTACGACGGTCGTCCTCGTGGTGCGCGCCGAAGCGCTCTCGCTTCGTGAGGCAAGTCGATCGTCACGCGCGATCGAGGCTCTCGGCATGACGAATCAACACCTCGTGGTTAACTCCGTCTTCTCCGCGGAGGCACGCGCGGATGCTATCGCGCTCGCGCTCGAAGCTCGCGGTGCGGAGGCACTTCGGGCAATGCCAGACAACCTCGCCTCGCGCCCGACCGTTCACGTTCCCCTCCGTCCATACGTCGTCGTCGGCCTTGTGGCCCTCCGCGCGCTCCTCAGCGATAAGCGGTCAGCGCTGCTGCGGCGCAACGTTTCCCCGCATCCGATTCCATTGGCCTCGCCCCTCGCGAAGCTCATCGACGAACTTGAGCGTCCTGGCCGCGGCCTCGTCATCGTGGTGGGCAAAGGAGGCGTTGGAAAGACGACGATTGCGGCGTCGATCGCCGTCGAGCTCGCCTCGCGAGGCCGCGCCGTGACGCTCAGCACGATAGATCCCTCGGCGCATGTGGCGGAGACGGTCGACGGTGACGTGGCGAATCTCACCCTCGCACGCATCGACGCCGCGGCGGAGGCGGCGGCTTACCGCGAGCGCGAGATGGCGATCCGATCGGTCACTCTCGACGAAGCTGGGCGCGCGTTGGTCGTCGAAGACCTGCGCTCGCCGTTGTACGAAGAACTGGCGGTTACAGCGGCGTTTGTGCGAACGATATTCCAGGCACGCAAGAGCTTCGTCGTGCTCGATACCGCGCCGGCCGGACAGACGCTCCTCCTCCTCGCCTCCGCCGCTTCGTACTCCGAGCAAGCCGAATCCGGCGAGCTCGTGACCCCACTCGCGGCGCTCCAAGACCTCTCCTTCACGAAGGTGATCATCGTCACGCTCGCAGAGCCAACCCCCGTCGCGGAGGCGGCACGGGTGCAAAGCGACCTGCGTCGCGTCTCGATCGAGCCCTTCTCGTGGGTCATCAACGCCACGCTCGCCGTCACAACGTCACGGGACCCGTGCCTGAAGCAACGAATCCAAAGCGAAATGGAGCAAACGGCCATTGTTTTGAGCCAGCACGCGACCCGTCTCGCGGTCGTTCCGTGGATGATCGAGGAGCCTATCGGACCGGCGAGGCTCCTCGCGTTGGCGAGGGGACGCTGACGCGATGCGCGTGACCTTGCCAACCGCAAGTTGCACTTTACATCCACCTTCTGGCTGAAGACGGCGCGCCGGCGATACGACACGCCACGTTTCGGCGCACCGGGCCCGCGAGGTCCGCAAACGCGCAGCAATTCCCCTTGCAGGCGCCCCCAGGTCGCAGGCATGGTGCCCCCCATGGTCGCGGAGCCCGCCATCGTCTTCACCGAGCGCGCGGAGGGGGTCTACCCCATCAACGTCGACGCGGTGCTCTTGGGCGCCTTTTTGCTTGGTCTCGACGCGCCAAAAGCCCGTCGCCGCGCCGTCGATCTCGGCTGCGGCACCGGCGTCATCGGCCTCCAGCTCTTGGCCGCGTGCGGATTCGATCACGTCACGTTCGTTGACGTGCATGATGCAAGCATTGCCACCGCCACGGCAAACGTTCACGCCTCAGGCTTCGGCGAACGAGCGAGTTTCGCCACGAGCGACGCGCGTGCCTTCAGCGACGACAAAAAAGGCATTGCCAACCTGGTCGCGATCAATCCGCCGTATTTCGAAGCGCATACGCTTACATTGTCGCCATCGCCCGACCGCAACAGGGCAATCAGCGGACCACTCGCTGTGTTTTTGCACGCCGCACGTCAATTGCTCGGCCGAGCGGGTCGCGTGGTGCTCGCCTACCCGGCCCCGCGCTTCGACGCCCTCGTCGTCGAGGCTTTGCGCGTGGGCTTGGCGCCGAAGGTGATTCGCTTCGTCCATGGACGTGCGGGCGATCCGGCACGCCTCGTCCTCGCGTCGTTCGCGGCCGGCGGAGTGGGCGGCCTCACGGTGCTCGAGCCGCTCGTCGAGTGGGCGGGCACCGGTGGCGACGAAAAAGTGCGCCCCGCCATGACGACCGAATACCAAGCCATCCTCACGCGCTGGCGCCGATGGATTGGCGCGCCGGCCTTCGTGTGAGCCACGGCCACAACGGCCATAATGGCCAGGAGCGGAGCGTCGCCGTTTCCTTGCGAGCTCCGCCCCCGTTCGATCAATTTCCCGGTGAAAAGACGAGCGGATACGTCACGGTCACGATGCCGTCGGGCGGCGGCGGAAACGTGAGATCGGCAACGGCACGCGCGACGCAAGCCACAACACCCGCGTCGGCGAGCTCACTTCCGGCGTCTTGCGCGAGGTTCACGCTGCCCGTGCGATCGATGACGAAACGAATCGACACACGCCCCGCCAGGTTCGGATTTCGCGCGAGGCCCGTCTCGTAGCAAAAGCGAAAACGACCGGACTGCCGTCGCAACGTGCGTTGAATCACCTCGGCCGGAAGGCGCCCATTCGACTCCACATTTGCCGCTCGAAGCGATGGCCCCCGCGGCCGGTGTGCCCCGCCTTCGCCGCCAGTCGTGCGAGGTCCAATGCCAGCGTTTGGCCCGGCGCCGCTGCCGCGCAACACGGTGCCAATGTGGTCGAGACCCACGAAGTCGCCTTCGCCTCCGCCCCCACGTGCCGAGCCCGCTGGGCCGAACCCATCGGAGCCGAATCTGTCGCCAGGGTCCGCGTCGAAGAGCGAACCGGACGCGGAGGTTGAATCGCGCCCCGCAACGAGAACGGGTCGCGCGAAGGGAGAGGCCAGTGCCGCTCCGTCCGGGGGAGTTTGGAGCAGTCCGAGCATGCCAAAGTTCGCCGCCTGCGCAAGCAAACGCTCGCGCGCCACATGGGGTTCCGGAGTGTCCGCGGGGCCCTCGATCGCAAGACGTCCGCGAGGAGACTTCGAGGTGCTTGAGCCCGAGGCTCCTGCGGGTCCGCGTGCAGAAACGCTGGATCCGCCCGCTTTTTCCCCGTCGTGGACCGTTTCGTCATCGGCGTTCGGGCGTTCGAGTTCGCGCTCCGCCGCGTTCGCGAGCATGGCGCGCATGAAGAGGATTTGATCGCGGTCCACGGTGCCCGAGTCATCGGCAACCATGGCCTCTCTGTAGAATACAAATACACCCACCAGCGCCCCGTGAAGGGTGAACGAGAGCGCCGCCATGGCAAGGGCCCATGGGCTCAGGTTTCGCGCAACACCGATGGGGGAACCCGCCGTACGCGCACCCACGGTCACGTGAACCGCAAAGAGCGACGCTCCGAGGGATAGATGCACTTCACACCCATCCGGCAAGACAACCTCCGCGACTTCGCCCGATCGCTCGGACGCGCCAGGGCGGACGGAACTCACGAAAGTGCCTAGATCGACAGCCTTTCCGCCAATGGACACGTCGCCTCTCAGGGCAGGATGCACGCGCAGCCGCACGGCCCCTCCTCGCGACACTCGGAGCAGCGCGAGGGATTCGCCCCCAAGCACGCCCGCCGGAAGCGGAAGCGCGCCGCCTTCGCCCAACGTGAACGTCGCGCCTTCTGCGAGTTCCTCCGCGAGGAGCGCATAGGTGCCCCACGACACCGTCACGAGCGCCGCGAACGGCGGCTCCTTCGTCCGTTGAGAAGGCCCGGATCGTCTCCGTGCGTCGACCGAATCGAATTCATGTTCTTGCATTCTGCATCTCCATTCCGGTTCGCAAGCTTCGCGCGCGAAGCACGAGACGACCCACGACGAGGCGCTACGAGGCTCGTCGTTCCATGGAAAAACAGGCCGCAACTTCGAACGACCATCGTCCGAAGCGCGTACCGAACCTCGCGCGGAGGCATGTGCGATCACAACGTGGATGCGCCGCGCCCGGTCGTCGAGAGCAAGAGCGACGCGTCGGTCCGCGATTCCGTGGTGAGCGCAAGCACCGCATTGCAGATGGACGAAACGTGCCGCGCAGTTGTCGAATTCGATCGGCAACGGATGCGACGTCGAGAGCTTGCATCGCTACATGCAGAGTACACGGATCAGGAATCGTCCCTTCATGCGACGCGCGCCGATGGGAGTGACGACACCAAACAAAAAGCCCAAGCCGATGAAGGCTCGGGCTTTTATCGCGCGACGGCGCTCTTGGCTTACAGCGTGACCTTGGGAAGAATCGGGTCGAGGAGTTCGACGAGGACGCTGAGCTTCGCGGCCGCGGCCATGCTCGTGATTTCGGGCTCGTCGAGGCTGACGTCAAAGGGCACGAGGAGGCGCGCTTCGTTTTCCCCGAAGTACGGACGCAGGCCCCGAAGCGGGTCGTCGGCGGTCACTTTTCGAGTGCCGAGAAGGCGCTGCACCTGACCGATGCGCGCGTGCGGAATGCGGGCCGAACCCGTGAGCACGAGCTCAATCGCGGGGCCTCGCTGAATCTCCGGCGACTTGCGCGCAAAGCGCACGACGTATTGAGCGCCGAGCGCGGCGGGACCGGCGGCACGCACGAAGATCGAGCCGCGACGCGTGAAAGGCTCCGCGAGAAGGACTGGAAGATGCTCCTCGAACGCGCTGCAAATGGCGTCGATGGCGGGGTCCACTTGGGCAACGGTGCCGCCGGGCTTGGGGGTCTGACCCGTCTTCGCCGAAGGTGGCACGACCACACCGGCACCGGGTCGCGCACCGGCACCTGCGGCACCTGTTGCACCTGCGCGAGCCGACGTTGCAACGGCTCCCGGTCGCGCGGGGCCCGGCATCGACGGCCTCGGAGCGGCCACGTTCGCGCGCCCTGGCAGCGAGGGCAGCGAGGGCGACGAGGGTGATGACGGCCGTCCTGGAGCCGGTTGGCCCGCACCAGCGACTGGACGCGGGGGAAGACTTGCCTTGGCGGGGGGTTTCGGGGGGGAACCGGTGCTCACGAAGTGTGCTCCTTGACGCCGAGGTACGTGCAGCCTGCACACAGCACCGACCCCGCTCGCGCGGTCGCGTCGGGAAGACCGACGGAACAGATGTTCGGTGTGGGCATGGCAACGACGCCTTTCGGCAAGCATTAGGATGGACTGCGAAAACGCAAAGCCCACAGAGGATTCTCGCTACCATTTCCCGCGTCCCTGTGCACCGATGTTCAGGCGGAAAGTGCGCGCAGTGGTTGCATCTCTTTGCGCAAAATCGCGCACGCACGATGCGGCGACGCGGCGACCGTTGAACGTCCGGGCAACGACGAACACGGTTCCCTCGCCTCGCGGCGTGCTGCATAAACGCGCGGGCACTTTCCGCCTCCAACCGGCCTCGACGATGCTGCAACTTCACCCGCTCAATCAGGCCGTCTTCTCCGGCGACGCGTTTCGGGAAGCCACGACGACGGCGGGGTTGCGAGGAGAACCCCTCGAGGCGCAAGCGAACGCGGCCCTCGCCCTCGTGCGCCACGAGCGGGCACGAATCGCGGAGGAACGCGGCTCGTTCGCACGCTTCGCGAACGGCCTCGATGCGGCCCTGCGGACGAACGCCATGGAGCACATGGACGATCCGAACTTTCCCGAATCGGGAAAGTTGGCGATCGCGAACGGTCTCGATCTCCTCAACACGGTCACCGGTTCCTACGGGCGGTTCTTCTCGTTGCTTGAGCCCATGCTTCACACCATCGCCGCACGAACGGGTCGTGCTCCGCGCGTCCTCGAACTCGCAGGCGGGTCTGGCGGCTTCGCATGCGCTCTCGCCGCGCTCGCGGCAAAGCGTGGCCTCGACCTCAACGTCACCGGGTCCGACGTTGTGCCGCTCTACATCGATCGCGCGAGGGAAAAAGCAACAGCGCACGCGCTTCACGTGGACTTCCGCATCGTCGACGCGCTCACGATGGGCGAACTCGATGCAGGCGCCTACGACATCATTTTTGTCGCCCAGAGCGTGCACCACTTCTCGCCGGGACAGCTCGCGCGCATGGTGTGCGAAGCGAGCCGCGTGGCGACCACCGCGTTCGTGTCCGTCGACGGTTATCGAAGCCTTTCGATGCTCGCCTTCGTCGTCGGAACGGCGCTCCTCTCCTTCAGCCCCGCCGCCATTCATGATGCGGTCATCACCGCGCGCAAGTTCTACTCCGAGGACGAACTCGCGTGCATTGGACGCTTGGGCGCGCCGAACGCGAAAGTTGCGATTGGCCGCATTTGGCCGCTGAATACGACGATGGTCGTCCGCTTCGACGGGCTCACCGCTTCGTCGTCGAAGTCGGCTTAAGGCCCGCTACCGATCGCCGCGCAACCGGTCGAACGTGATGGCCGCCGCCGCGCGAACGCTCAAGTGATTGTAGGTGCTCGCCGCGCTGCCAATGGGTTCGAGAAGGCGATCGCAACCGTCGAGGATCGATCGCGGCATGCCCCACCCGGTGCCGAAAAGGAGGCAGACGGGTTTCCCTTCGCCCTCGATGAGCGCGCGTCCTTCCGCGTACGTCGTGATGGCGAGCCCTTCACGACGCGCGCTCGTGGCCCACAGCTCGATGCCCTCGCGGCCACCGAGACTTGCGTGCAAATCGTCGAGCGTTGGCACGGTTCGCACGATTTCAAGAGCCGTTTTGCGGTCCGGAATACGCTTGCCGCTCGCACCGTCGCGCCAGTGCCCTTGAATGCGCTCGACGAGTTCACGCTGTGCAGCCACGGGATGCACGAGGGAATACGACGCGCAGCCGAAGCTTAGCGAGCTCCGCGCGATGTCGTGGATGTCGAGGTTCGTGATCGCCGTGGTAACAATGGCACCTTGCGCATCGAGGATTGGGTAGTGGACGAGTGCCACGTGCAGCGTACGCATCAGGACTCTCCTTCGGGCGGGTCGCGGGGGTCAGCACGGTGAGCGCCGTGAGCGTCGCCCGCCGGGTGGTCGAGGTGGGCCATCGTGCGTTTTCGTCGAGCGCGCTTGGCTGCTTTTTCTGTGGCCAAACGCGTGTCCTCGATTGCTTTTGCCGCGCCGTAGGGTGCGTACAAGTCGGGTCGACGTTCCGCGGTGCGCTTCTCGGCCTCGGCTTTGCGCCACGCGGCGATGTGTTCGTGGTTGCCGCCTGCAAGGACCGCCGGCACCCCGGCCCCACGAAACTCCGCGGGCCTCGTGAAGTGCGGGTACTCGAGGAGCGCGCTCCCGTGAGACTCTTCGACGACGGACTGCGCGTTTCCGAGGACCCCGGGGCGCAGTCGCACAATGGCTTCCGTCATGGCCATCGCCGCGACCTCGCCTCCGCAGATCACGAAATCGCCGAGAGAAAGCTCTTCGTCGACGTAGGCCTCGATGCGCGCGTCGAAGCCTTCATAGCGACCGCATACGAAAACGATCGCGGACTCTTCGGCCAAACGGCGCGCGTCCTCTTGGCGGAACGGCTTGCCGCCGGGGGTGAGCAAGATGCGCCGCGGCCTCATGCCGAGCTTGGCGTCGAGGGCCTCGAGCGTCGCCACGAGCACGTCCACGCGCAACACCATGCCGCTTCCGCCACCGTATGGGGTGTCGTCCACGCTGCGGTGACGCCCAAGGCCATGCTCGCGCGGGCTCTCGAACTCGAAGGCAATGAGGCCTTCTCGCACGGCCTGCCCTACGAGCGAAGCCTGAAGGAAACCCTGGAAAATCTCAGGAAAAAGCGTAACGACGGCGATACGCTGCGCGCCTGTCACGGCGTGACCTCGTCGATGGCCCCCGCGTTGAGGATCACGCGAGGAACCTCCGCGTCGACGACTTCGATGAAGCGCTCCATGAGGGGAACGTCGACCTTGGTGGCCGCTTCGCCTTCGCCGATGGTGACGGTGATGACGTCCGTCGACGGGTAGCGCTCGAAGGCGGTGACCTTGCCCTTGAGGACGAGGCCCGCGTCGGCTCCGCGCTCGAAGACCTCGGCACCGAGGATGTCTTCCACGTAGAACTCGTCTTCCTCGATTGAAGGAAGATCGCTGCGCTTGACGACGAGGGTGAGACCGCGGAGCGCTTCGGCTTTCTCCAGCGTATCAATACCTGCAAACTGCACCGATGAGGTGCCGCCGGCTCCGCGAAGCTCTTTCACGGTGATCGACCGGACGACGGCTCCGTCACGCTCAAGGTCGCACGTGAGCCCGGGCCGAAGCGTTTGGCTCCGCGGGTCGTGCAGATGCACGCGCACCGCGCCGCGAAGGCCATGGGGCTTGAGGAGAACTCCGAGGAGGATGCGTCGATCGGTCATGGTAGCTACAAACGAAAAGGCTCAGGCGTGAAGCCCGAGCCTTTGAGACCACACGTTGGGCGTTGCTTCGAGAGCAACGTACGTGGCGTTGTGTCGTGAATCAGTCGACGATGTCGAGGTGCACCTTGCGGCGGTCTTGCGCGCCCGCAGCGGTGAGGACCGTGCGAATCGACTGAGCGGTACGGCCATCTTTGCCGATCACTTTGCCGATATCGCTTCGGGCCACGCGCAACTCCAGCACGGTCGCGGTGTCGCGGGCGTGTTCAGAGATGCGGACCTCGTCGGGTTTGTCGACGAGTTCGCGGACAATCGCCTCGAGGAGCGGCTTGAGCTCCATCAAAGACCTCAGGCGCTCGCGCCCGCCTCGCGGGCGTGGCGGCGAAGGAGTCCCGCGACGGTGTCCGTCGCAAGCGCGCCGACGCTCGACCAGTACGCCAGACGGTCGGACTTGAGCTCAAGCTTGCCGGGGTTCTTCGACGGATCGAAGGTCCCGATGATCTCGAGGAATCGGCCGTCACGCGGCGAGCGCTGATCGGTGACGACGACACGGTAGAACGGGTTCTTCTTGGAACCGTAGCGGGCGAGACGAATGTGAACGGCCATGTGCAGCTTCGGTGCAGGCGTGGCGAACGGACGCCACGGCGGACGGGCACGGGTAGCCGAGCCTCGTCGAGTTGTCAAAGCGAAGCGACGGCGACGTCCACATTCTTCTCCACCACGTCACGTGCCCACGGAGAGGATGCTCGTGAAACGCATGAGGAGCGCCACGGCACGCGCGCGGTGAACCACCGTATGCACCTGGCCCTCCGCGAGAACCGTGCGCCACGCGCCCAGGGCATCGCGATCGCGGTCGCTTGCGGGGTTGAAGATGGGCAGCTCGAAACGCGTGCGAATGGGCAAGCGCGACATCGTCACGATGGCATCTGCATCGGCCTCGATGGTCGCGTCGGCGCCCTCGATAGCGCCGTCGTGAATGATCACCGCGTCGCCTCGAAAATCGAGCGTCATCGTGACCTCGGCGTCGCGGGCGTGGAGCACGATGCGCCCCTTCATCGCGGCACATCGGGCCCGAGCCACGGGCCGCGCTTCCAGATTCTGTCGCAAAAGCTCCGCGAGCATGTTCGCCAGCCCGTTGTCTTGCGCGTCGTCGGTGAGGCGCACGTCGATGCGTGCAGGCACGAAGGCACTCATGCGAGGTCGTCCCCGTCCACGTAAGCGATCGCGCGAATCAACTCTTTGAGCCGCTCTTTCGTCGCTTCGTCGACGCCCGTGAGCGCCACGCCAACGCCGGGGTTTGGGCATCCTGACGACACGGTGTTCACCCAGCGAACCACTCCGCGCACGTCAAAGGACTCGTGGCCCGGTGGCTGAAACCGAAGCTCGAGTTCGGAGCCTTCCGGCAGCGGTGCCTGCATCGCCACGAAGAGCCCGAGCTCGCTCACGTTCGCGATGGATGCATAGAGAAAATGCTCGCCTGCCTTCATGTCCACGACCCAGCTCACCGGGTGACGAACGTTGCGGCGACGGCTGATTCGGCGGTTCGACGGAGGCATGGGCACAGAGCAATCGAGCGAAGGGTTTATTGAACGCGAAGCACGCCGCCGTTGATGCGGTTGTCGGCGTCCACCGGACCCGAGCGAACCTTGAGACGCTGCTCACCGAGGTACAAGCCGAAATAGATGGTGTATTGACCGGGGCCAAAGTTCGGCTCGAGGGTGGTCTCGAAGTCGTCCACCACCACGTCGCCCACGCGCCAAAGGCTCGTCGGAAAGTGGCCCTTGGCGATCTTGTGATCGCCGTTGTGACGACGACGGTTTGCGCCGTCCATGTGGATGAAGAAGTCGTAGTCCGCGCCCACCGGAGCGAGAACCTTCATGATCGTCCGCATACGGAATTTGCGGCCCGGGCTCACGCTCTCGAGCGGCTTGCCCGCGAGGTCGACGATGTCGAGGCCGAGGACCTCGATGCGCCCGTCAAGGTCCGCACGAACCTCGCGTTGCGGAGTCGGAGTGGCATTGGGCAGAACCTCGTCGAGGGGGTTCGAGCTGAGTTCGCTTCCCGTGAGCGCGCTTGTGGCCAGCAACACCTCGCTCGAACGATCGTCGAGGATCGGCACGTTGCGCGGCGGGTTCGTGCGCTCGCGCCACAAGGAGTTGAGACGCGCCAATTCGGAACCCTTGAACACGAGGAAGCGTCGATGGCTTTGGGGTGCCGCAAGCCAGCGCGCAGCCTCGTCGACGGTGCTCAGGTTCGAGACGTCGCCGCCCGCGTAATAAGACGCCGCGCGGGTGCCAACCGCAAGCAGAGCAACCTCGTCGCTCGCCTTCTTCGCCTTCGCAAAACGCTCGAAGACGCCTTTGGGCGAAAGCTGATCGGCAAGCTTCGGATACACGACCGCGTTCATCGCGAAGCCCGCGAGCGCCGCACTGGCCACGACGCCCGCAACGCGACTTCCTTGCAGCAGGTCGCCAACGAGGCCCAGCAAAACGAGTGGCGCAAGGCACGTGGGGACAGCGACGCCAATGCTCGTTCCCCAGCCTTTGCCCGAGTGATGAAGCATGAGGGCCACAAGCGCCGGTGCCGCGAGAAGCAGCGCAGGAAGCAAGAACGCACCGATGACCGCGCGCTCGGCAACTGGGCCGGGCTTCGTCAGCCGCGACACGAGCGATTCGATCGGAGCGAGGCCTCGCGTGAGCGAGGAGAACGCGAGGGGCTTCGCTTCGTCGAACGCCCACGACACGACGTCGGCCATGAGCAACGCGCCAAAGAGTGCCGCCGCGAAAACGAGCGGGATAGCCCACCACAGGTTCACGAGGGTCTGACGCGCCAACATGGGAATTCCCAGCGCCCACGCAGCCTTTTGCGCCACGCCAATGCGCACGGCGACCGCGAGCGCGCCCATCATCGCCGAAAGGCTCGCGAGCCCTTTCGCAACTCCCCACTCCCAACACGCGAGGAACTCACGTGCAATCTGCACGTACCGCGCGGCATCAAATGGCACGCCTTCTGCGCGCGGCGAAAAGAGCGCCACCCACAGCAGCCCCGCGGGGACCAGCACGAGCCGCGTGAGGTCCCCCGACAACGCCTTGAACGCTTCGGGCACCGCACCGTTGCGCACGCCGAAGGCCAAGAAAAGTTTCTCGGGCTGCTCGCGAAAGTCGTGCTGCATGACGAGCACAAGAAGCAGCGCGGCGATTGCGACGATGAGGTTCGGACGCGCGCCTTTTTCCATGTCGCGAAGCGCGAAACCCACCGCGAGAGCGACGAGCGGAACGTGAACGAACGGCACGGCCTCGAGCACCGGAAGCGCAAGCGCGTGCACGAAGTACGCAACACCGAGCCCGACCACCACGAGGGTGCGCGTGAGCTTCTCCGTCGTGGCCTCGGAGGTCGTCAAACGCCCAAGCGCGAAGGGAGCGAGACCGGCCCACGGAACGATCGAATGACCGAGGTCTCCCGCAACGACATCGAAGGTCGGCATGGGCTTCACCGCGTGGGGCAGAGCCCCGAGCCAGTAGCTGAACGTGCCCGCTGGCGTGGCGCCGAAAGCGAAGACCACGCGCCCCGCAAGGCCCAGAGCCGCGACGCCCGCGATGAGGGAAATCGCAGTTCCAAATGCGTCGAGGACCACGGCACCTTCAAGCGCCGCGACAAGGCCTGTGGCACCCACTGTGGCCAAGGGAATGACCGCGCCGAAGAGAACTCCGCGGCACAACACGGCCGCCGCGAGGGACGCAAGCCCGAGCCCGAGCGCCACGAGTCGCTCACCCATCGTGCGCGGAGGACCCGAGTCGTGCGCAAGACCAAAGGCTGCGGTTCCAAGACCGAGGGTCGCGCCCGTGATGGCGACGATCGACACGAGGTCACCGATGAGCGCATGCGCCTGCACCGCGAAGAGCGGCATCGTGACGAGGCAAGCAACGGAAAATACCGCGGCGCGCGCATCGGCCGCACGACGTGCAACCGCGTGCACGACGAGGGCCGCCACGATGGCGAGAAGCGCAAAGGGCAAACGCCCTGCCCACTCATGGAGCCCAAACGCCGCGAAGCCCATGGCGGAAAGGAGAAACGGAAGCTCTCCGCGCCCAAGGTCGTCGAGGTGGGGCATCGACGCGTCGGCGTCCGCGATGGCAAGCGCGTCGGCGTGAAACACGTTCACCGCAAGGCGACGCGCAAGCTCGGCGACGTTGAGCTCGTACGGATCCCACAGGCCCGCTCGCGACAGGAGCGGCACGAGCGCACACGCCACCACCGCGAAAATGACTGAAAGAATCCAGGGCCGCGTGAACATCGGATGCGCAAGAACTAGGCTCGTGCGATCGGACGACGCGGCATCGTTCGTGTCGACGGCAGCGGCGGCTGAAGTCTCCACGGGCACGGGCGACGGGGGCTCGGAAGACGTCAATTCGGCCATCGCGCGCGGCCATAGCGCGGCTTTCGTACGGTTTGAAGGACCGAAGGACGCCATGGGCACGAGGTCGAACGAACAGAGCCCCTTGCGATGAGAAGCGTCATTCCGCTCGTTTCCATCGCCAATCGCCTGCCGGTGGGCTAGCGGCCGTCGATCCCTTGAGAGCTCCGATGTCGACGTCCCGTTCAGATGGCCCCCGCGCCGAGAAATCCCAGCGCAAAGCGCCCCGTCCTGCTTCGAAGGGCAAGGCCGCTGCGCCTGCACCGAAGCCTGTTCGCCCGTTTGCGAAGGCGACCTCGAAGGGCGATGCGCCAGAAAAAGCACCGCGCAAAGGCCCGGGGCGTGACGCGGCAAAAGGTTCTCCGAAACCAGGACGCCCTGACGCGGCGAAGGCGAAGCGCGACGATGCGAAGGGCAAGCCCGACGCTGCGGCGAAGGGAAAGTTCGGTCCTTCACGCGGCGGAGCCCCAGCCGACACCAAGGCCGCGCGACCTGCCCGTCCCGACGCGAAGCCCGCCGTCGTGAGCGAGGCGAAGAGCCCTGCCAAGCCGCGCGTCTCTGCTCCCCGCGCGTTGCCGCCGGAGCCCGTCGAGGCCGAGGTCGAGCACGATCGCCCCGCCGACGTCGAGCGCACGCCGAAGCGCCGCCGCCCCATTGAGCCGGTGACCGAAGGCCCGTTCAAGGCAGGAACCGTCGCCATCATTGGGCGCCCAAACGTGGGCAAATCCACGCTCGTCAACGCCATTCTCGGCGAGCAGTTGACCATCGTGAGCTCGCGCCCGCAAACGACGCGTGACGCCATCCTCGGCGTTCGAACGCTCGGACGCCGCCAGATTGCGGTCCTCGACACACCGGGGCTCCACAAGACCGGCTCACGCCTCGGTGCGCACATGAACGCCGCCGTGGGCGAAGCGGTCGAGCGCGCGAACGTGGTGCTCTTTGTGACCGAGCCTCCGGTGCGTGGCAGCGCCGTGCGACCCGACGATCGCGCCATCCTTGAGCGCCTTCAGCCGAACGCCAAGGTCGTGCTCGGCCTGAACAAGGTCGACACCATCGTCCCGAAGGAGCGCCTGCTCCCGATGCTCAAGGCCCTCTCCGAGGTGCGTGAGTTCGTGGATATCGTCCCGTTTTCGGCGCGCGACGAAGACAACGTGGAACGCCTCTTTGCAGTGCTCGCGGAGCTCTTGCCCGAGAGCGAACCCATCTTCGATGCCGAAACGCTCACCGACAGGCCGATGCGATTCTTCGCAGCGGAGTACGTGCGCGAGCAGCTCCTTCGAAAGATTCGCGACGAAATTCCCCACGGCATCGGCGTCATCGTCGACTCGTGGGAGGCCCGAGAGACGCTCGACTACATCGAGATGACCGTGCTCGTGGCTCGCGATTCTCACAAGCCCATCATTCTCGGCGCCGGCGGCGACATGCTGACGCGCGTCGGATCCGAAGCGCGCGCGCGCCTCGAGAACCTCACCGGCCGCCAGGCTGTTCTCAAGATATTCGTACGCGTGGAGCCGGGCTGGTTCGAACGCGTCGACCGCCTCCGTGACCTTGGCTACGTCGCCGAAGTCACCGCAGCACGCCCCCTCGTAGACCCAACATGACCCGCCACCGCAGGCGCGCAGCCGCCTCCACCCTCCCCGCTTCCGCCAGTGGCCACCCGATCGTCGCCATCGTCGGTCGCCCCAACGTCGGCAAGTCGACGCTCTTCAACCGCATCGCACGCGCGAAGCTCGCCATCGTCCACGACGAGCCGGGCGTGACGCGCGATCGCCACTACGCGAGCACCATGCTTTACGGCCGGCCCATCGTGGTCGTCGACACGGGCGGTTACGACCCGGAAGACGAAGACCCGATGAAAGCCGGCATTGCGCGCCATGTGCGCGAGGCCATCGCGGAAGCGGACATCATCGTCTTCGTCAGCGATGCATCGTCGGAGCTCACGCACGCCGACCTTGCGGCAGTCGACCTCCTGCGCCGCACCTCGAAGCCCGTGCTCTACGTGGCGAACAAGGCCGACTCGCCGCGCCTCGACAGCGACGCCTTCGAACTCTACCGCCACGGCGTCAAAGCCGTCATCCCCGTGAGCGCCCTCCACGGCCGCGGAATGCAAGACCTCGAACTGCAGGTATTCCGCAACCTTCCGCCGGAGCTTCCCGTCGAGGAAGAAGTCGAGCTCGACGCGCGCCTTCCCCGCATCGCGCTCATTGGCAGGCCAAACGCAGGCAAATCGAGCTTGCTCAATCGTCTACTCGGCGAAGACCGCATGCTCGTCGACTCGAACCCCGGCACCACGCGCGACGCCATCGACGCGCTCGTCGAGTTCGAGGGCCAGCGCTTCGTCGTCATCGACACGGCCGGCCTTCGCAAGAAGTCCAAGGTCAACTCGCACGGCGACGAAGTCGAAAGCTTGTCGACGCACATCACCGTCGAGACCATCGAACGCGCGGACATCACCATCCTCGTGTCCGACGGGAGCGAAGGCGTCGCGGAACAAGATGCCAAGATCATGGGCCTCGCCGCCGACCGTGGACGGGCGCTCATCATCGCCGTCAACAAGTGCGATCTCCTGCCAAAAGAGCAGCTCGCCAAGGCCGAGGTCGACGCCCGCGACAAGCTCAGCTTCGCTCCTTGGGCCCCGCTCGTGCGCATCAGCGCCAAGACCGGTCGCGGCCTGAAAGACCTCGTGAAGACCATCATGGAGGTCGACAAGGCCTACCACGGACGCGTCACCACGGGCGCGCTCAACCGGTTCTTCGCCGAGGTGCTCGAGCATCGCTCGCCGCCGACCAAAGACGGCAAAGCGCCACGCATTTACTTCATCACGCAGGCCGAATCCGCGCCACCGACGTTCGTCGTCATCTCGAACGCGCCGGACAACATTCACTTCAGTTACCAGCGCTACGTGACGAACCAGCTGCGAAAAGCCTTCGACTTCAAGGGCACACCGATACGTGTGGTCTACAAGGAGAAGCGCAAACGCGCGAAGGGCGCGCCGAAGTCAACGTACATCGTCCCCGGTGCTGAAACCGCCGTCGACGAAGACGACGACATGGGCGACGACGACAACTGACGTCCATCGCTCGATAGAACCGTTGGCGTTACGCGGCGACGCAGCGACGAGCCACGAGCGACCCAAACACGAAACGCGGTACCTGCACTCTGCACGTACCGCGTTTTTCTTTGCCGACCGTCAGACGTTGACTGGCTGCGCGGTGAGGAGAAACTCGCTCACGTGACCGAGGAGCCGCACGTCGTGCACGTCCTGGGAAAGACGAGGCAACGCGAGCACGGGCATCGTTCGCGACCAAGAACGCGCGAGCTCTGCGAGGAGCTTGGCGTCGTGAGCCGCGATTCGATGTGCGTCGACATACGCTTCCGCGATTCGAGTTCCGGCGTCGTCGTCGAGGGGTGCGCCGGCGATGCGCATGCGATCGGAAAACGCCTCCGCGCGCGAAAGGAGCTCGTCGTCCAACGCCGACCCGCTCGGGGATCCATGCACCTGATTCAAGATGAACGCGCCGCACGGCATGCGCGAATCGCGGAGACGTCCCGCGAAAAAAAGCGCCTCCTGAACTGCAACCGGCGAGGGCGACGCCACGACGAGGAAGCGCACCTCTTCGCTCGCCAGGAAGCTCTGAACCCTGGCCGCGCGCTCCTTGAAGCCGCCAAACAGGTCATCGAGCTGCGAGAGAACCTCGGCCATGTCCGCGAGGAACGCGCCGCCGGTGATCTTTCCGAGGCCCCTCAGGATGACGCCCGCGCTCTTCGCGAGGAGGTTGAGCGAGAACTTTCCCGAGCTCTCGAAGGCGTCGATGAACCACCGCATCGCGACCGAGTCGAGGGCGTCGACGAGCTTCTGCGGAGCGTCGAGAAAGTCGAGCGCGTTGGGCGTCGGCGGCGTGTCGAGAATGATGAGATCGAAGCGGGCGTCGTCGCGCACCGCGATGAGCTTCTCCATCGCCATGTACTCTTGCGTACCCGCGAGCGACGAGGAAATTTGCTGGTAAAGCTTGTTGCAGAGAAGCTTCTCGGCGCGCTCGGGCGTCGATGAATGCTTCCGCACGAGGTCGTCGAACGTTCGCTTCGTGTCGAGCATCATCGCGGTGAGCGAGCCCGTCGCCCGGTAACCCGCCGCTTCGAAAAGCTCCGGCGCCACGGTCATCGCCTCCGCCGACTCCATGTCGATGCCGAGCGACTCCGCAAGGCGTCGGGCCGGGTCGATGGTCAGCACGAGCACACGCTTCCCTCGTCGTGCCGCCGCAACACCCAACGCAGCCGCTGTCGTGGTTTTTCCCACGCCGCCAGCACCACACGTCACAAGCACGCGATGCGAGTCGAGGAGCGAAGCGATGGGTCCGTCGGTCATGGGCGCGGCTCGGGCGTCGCGGTCTACGGGGCTTGCGACGCCGCGGAAACGGTTAGCACCAATTGGACGCGCGAATCGACCCCCGTGCAGAATGCACCTCGACTCCGCCGCGTATGGGTTGCGCCATCACACGCGAGCGACGGGGCGATCACTCGAGAAACTCGCCCTCAGGGAGATTCGAAAACTTCGTGTATTCGCGCTCGAAACGCACCTTCACCGTGTCGGTGGCGCCGTTGCGGTGCTTGGCCAAGATGAGCTCGGCGATCCCCTGCTCGTCCGAGTCCTCCTTGTTGTAATAGTCGTCGCGGTAGATGAAGATGATGTTGTCGGCGTCTTGCTCGATGGCGCCCGACTCGCGAAGGTCCGACAAGAGCGGCCGCTTCGACTTCTCGCTACGGGACTCGACCGCGCGGTTCAGCTGAGAGAGCGCGATGATGGGCATCTTGAGCTCCTTCGCGAGGCCCTTCAAACCGCGTGAGATTTCGCTGATCTCTTGCTCGCGAGACGTGGCTCCGTCACGGCCCTTCATGAGCTGCAAATAGTCGATGATCAGAAGGCCGACGCGCGTCCCGTCGTTCCGCCGCTCGTACTCCGCGATGAGGCGGCGCATCTTCGCGCGAACCTCGAGGAGCGTGACGCTTGGCGTGTCGTCGACGTAGATGGGCAGCTTGCTCAAGAGCGACGCGGCGGTGGTGAGGCGCGCCCAGTCGTCGGTGGTCAGCGCGCGGCTGCGCATCTTGCTCACGTCAACGGTGGCCTCGCTCGCGAGCATGCGGTTGGTGAGCTGTTCTCTGGGCATTTCCAGGGAGAAAACCATGACGGCAACGCCCGGGACCTGAGTGCGACGACCGGGGAAATCCGGGCTCTCGACGACCCGTGGACGCGAAACGTTCTGAGCAATGTTGAGAACGAACGAGGTCTTGCCCATGCCGGGACGCGCCGCGACGATGGAAAGGTCGCCTTCGTGAAGCCCGCTCGTGAGTCGATCGTAACGATCGAAACCCGTCGGCACGCCGGTCACCCAGCTGCCGTTCGCTGCCGCTTGCTGCATCTTCTCGAAGGAACGGATGAGAATCGGCTTGATGTGCTCGACGCTCGACGAGCTGCCCGTGCGCGCGATTTGGTCCACCGCCTGTTCGGCCTTGTCGATGAACGCCTGCGGGTCGCCGTAGTCGACGTAACCCTCTGCTGCGATGCGCTGAGCTGCGACAATGACCTGCCGCACGCGCGACTTTTCGTAAACGGTGCGTGCGTAGGCTTCGACGTTCGCGAGCGCGGGCGCCACGTTCAGGAGGTCCGTGAGAAACGGCATTCCGCCGACCTGCTGCAGGCGGTCGCGATCGCGGAGGAAGGAACTGATTTGAATGTAGTCTACAGGCTGCCCGCGCTCACGAAGCTCAAGCGCGGCCTCGAAAATGCGCCGATGCGCTTCCGAGTAGAAGTGCTCCGCCCGCAGAAACTCCAACACTTTGTCGATGGCTCCCGGGTCGATGAGCACCGCGCTGAGAATCGCGGCCTCGGCGTCGAGGTCGTTCGGCGGAATGCGCCCGTCGGATGAAGGAAGTTCTTGCTGCCGTTCGCGGCGTCCGTAATCAGCGGCCATGCTTCACCCTTGCTCACGTCGGTCCCGAATGACGGGAACGGCAACCCGAGTGACCGTGCACCGGGATGGATACGAAACCTGCCCGACGACCGGCCAAAGAGGAAGCGGTCGCGACGGCGACGGACACGAACTCCGGTGCCACGAAAAAAAAAGAGCAAGCGGTTAAGCTTGCTCTTTGGATGAGGGATGCGCGCCGGACCTCAAGAGGCCGAACGCGCATCGAAAACCTCAGGGCTTCGCGATTTCGACCTTGATCGTCGCCGTGACGTCTTGGTGCAGCTGCACCTTGACTTCGTGGCTGCCGAGGGTGCGAAGCGCGTCGACGGCTTGGAGCTTCTTGCGGTCCACCGCGAAACCGAGGCCCTTGAGGGCGCCTTCGATGTCTTTGGTGGTGACCGAACCGAAGAGTCGACCGTCGTCGCCCGCGCGGTGCACGAGCTTCACGGTGACGGCGCCAAGCTTGGTCGCAAGTTCGCCGGCTTCCTTCTTGACACGCTCGGCGCGGGAGGCCGCGACGGCCTTGTCGTGGGCAACTTGCTTGACAGCGCTTGCGGACGCCGTGACCGCGAGGTCACGAGGCAGCAAGTAGTTGCGGGCAAAACCGGGGCGAACGCGTACGAGTTCGCCGGCCTTGCCGAGGTTCTTAACGTCCTGGTGGAGGATGATTTGCAGGGTCGAGGGCATGGTGCTGCTCCGAAAGAAAGAGGATCAGGCTTCGGCCGCTTCGTCGGCTTCGACGGGGGCTTCTTCCTCGACCTTGACGCGGTGTTCGGCAGGTGGATCGACAAGTCCGAGGGAACGCTCGCGCGACTCCTTCTCGTCGTCGTCGCCCGCGGGCTCGAGGCGGGCAAGCTTGAGCTGCTCCGGATCGATCTGGATGCTGGAGACGTCCACGCGGTCGCGAAGCTTGACCGTGAGGAACTTGAGGCAGAAGTCCGCGATGCGGAGGTTACGCTCGAGCTCGGCCACGAGGCCGCCCACGCCGAGGTACTGGAGGTAGATGTACACGCCGCGACGCTGCTTCGCGACGGGGTACGAGAGCTTGCGACGGCCCCACGACTCGACCTTGACGAGCGTGCCCTTCTCGCGGGCAATGATGTCCGTGAGGCGGTTCTGGAGCTTCTCCGCGGCGTCGGGGTCGACGTCGGGACGAAGGACGAAAATCGTCTCGTACTCGTTGGCGCGAATGACGCGAGTTGCCGAAGTGCTGACGCTCATAAATGACCTTTTGGGGTGTGCCCGCGCGTGCGAAGGTCGCGAGCAAGGTTCGGTGGGACGGGCGGGGCTAGCAGCGGAATGCCGCAGCCTCAAGCAAAAACAACGGGGAGCCTCAATTTACGGCGATTTGCTGTTCGCGAGCGTTGCGGCTCGGTCGGGTTTCCCGGCGATGAACGCTTCAACGATGGCCTGCACGCGGGCGATGGCGTCGTCGAGTTGCCCCCGCTCGTAGGCGTCGAGGCGCGACAACACAAAGTCCGCGACGGACCCTTTAAAGCCGGGCCCGGGCCGCCCAATGCCAATGCGCACCCGGGCAAACTCAGGCGTTCCGAACTTCGCTTGAATGTCGCGCAGGCCATTGTGCCCCGCGTGACCACCCCCGACTTTGGCCCGGAGCTGACCGACCGGCACGTCGAGCTCGTCGTGGAGCACGATGACGTTCGCGGGCGGCACTTTGAAAAACGCCGCCGCGGGCTGAACGCATTGCCCGGAGAGATTCATGAACGTGAGCGGACGAAGCAAAACGACCGGCTCCCCCGAAAGGGTACCGGTCGCGTATTCGCCGCTGAATTTCTCGCGAAATGCCGTCGCATTTGCCGAACTGGCCAAACGGTCGAGCGCGTCGAAGCCAGCATTGTGCCGCGTCGATTCGTATTCCCGACCAGGGTTTCCGAGACCGACGAGCAAATGCACAGCGAATTACTTCTTCTTCGCGTCTTTCGCGGGCGCTGCCTTCGCGGCAGGCTTCGCGGGAGCGCCCTTGGCGGCAGGAGCCGCAGCAGCAGCGCCCGGGACCGCAACGGCCTCGGTGTCGGCTTCAGGTGCGACGATCGAGATGATGGTCTGCTCAGGTGCGAGGCGAATGGTCACGCCTTCGCCGAGGGTGACGTCCTTGGCGGCAACGTGGCCATTCAAGTCGAGTGCCGTAACGTCGAAGGTGATCTTGACTGGGATGCGGTCAGGGGTGCAGCGCACGGGAAGCGAGCGGTACACCTGGCGAAGCACGCCGCCCTTGACGATGCCAACGGGCTTGCCGGTGGTGAAGAGCGGAATCTCCGCGTCGACTTCGCGATCGAGCTTCACTTCGATGAAGTCGACGTGCTCGAGCTTGCGGGAAACCGGGTGAATCTGGAACGACTTCACCATGGCGAGAATCTCGCTCTTGCCGTCAACGTCGAGCTTCACGACGCTGTTCTTGCCGTGGTCGCTCGTAAGGACGCGCGTGACCTCTTTCGGGTCGACGGCGACAGCGACGGCGGAGAGGTCCTTGCCGTAAGCGACCGCGGGAAGGAAACCTTCGGCCCGGATACGGCGCGCCTGTGGCGAACCGTTCGTGTTGCGGACCTTGGCGTGAAGAACGTGGATGTTCGTGCTCATCGGGAACGACCTCGGCGCGGCTCAAAATGAAGCCGGAAAATCAGGACGGCGGGATATGCCAGAAGTGGCGAAGGTTGACCAGAGAATTTCTTCTGGACGCGCATCTCGGAATCGAATCGGCCGCGTCGCGAACGAAGCCGAGCGCGGAGGTGATCAGGCGAAGAGGCGGCTGATGGAGTCGCCGGACACGATGGCCTTGATCGCCTCGCCGAGAAGCTTGGCGACCGAGACCTGTTTGATCTTGGGGCACGCCTTCGCGGTCTCCGAGAGCGGCAACGTGTCGGTGACGATGACCTCGGAAAGTGGCGACGCGGCAATGCGTTCGGCTGCGGGTCCCGAGAGAACGCCGTGGCAGGCCACAGCGGAAACGCTCGTGGCGCCCTTGTCCATGATGGCCTGAGCCGCTCCGCAAAGAGTCCCCGCGGTGTCGATCATGTCGTCGACGATGACGCATCGCTTGCCGCGCACGTCGCCGATGACGTTCATCACTTCGCTCACGTTCGCACGCTCGCGGCGCTTGTCGATGATGGCCATGCCGCCGCCGAGTCGCTTCGAGTAAGCGCGCGCGCGCTCCACACCGCCGGCGTCCGGTGACACGACCATCGAGTCTTCGCCGAACTGCGGACGAAGGTAGTCGAGCATGACCGGCATCGCGAAGAGGTGGTCGAAGGGAATGTTGAAAAACCCTTGGATTTGCCCAGCGTGAAGGTCGATCGAGACGACGCGATTGACGCCTGCTGCGATGAGCAAGTCGGCCACGAGCTTCGAGGTGATCGGCGAGCGCGGATGAACCTTGCGGTCTTGCCGTGCGTATCCGTAATACGGAATCACTGCGGTGATCGAACCGACCGAGGCGCGGCGAAGCGCGTCGCACAGGATGAGGAGCTCCATCACGTTGTCGTTCACGGGGCGGCACGTGGACTGGATGATGAAGGCATCGACGCCGCGAACGTTCTCGCGGATTTCGCAGTACGACTCACCGTCGCTGAACCGCTTGTAGTCGACCTTCGCCAGGTTCATGTCGAGGTTCTTGGCGATACTCTCAGCCAGTGGGAGGTTCGAAACGCCGGAAAATAGGCGGTAATCCTTCTTGTACATGGCTGACGCTCCCGAGGGTTTTACGACGACG
>CAIQDA010000004.1 GCA_903870415.1 uncultured delta proteobacterium | reverse complement strand
TTCCCGTCGCACCATCGCTCGTGTTCGATCGCTTGCGCGCGCAACGTATTGAGGCGATCGAAGAGCAAATCGACGGGTTTCTGCTGGCTTTGGCGAATGCACTGAAGACCACCGCGAGCATCGGCGACGGCCTTCGCTCCGTGCATGCGGTCATGCGTGAGCCGTTGCGCCAAGACCTCGGCCTCGTCCTCAAAGAGATGCGCGTGGGCAGTGCTCTCGACCAAGCGCTCCTCATGCTCGGGCAGCGTGTGGGCAGCCGCCAATTCGATATGGCGCTCTCGACCATCCTCATCGGGCGTCAGGTCGGCGGCAACTTGCCACGCATCCTCGAAGCGTCTGCATCGTCGTTTCGGGAGATGTCGCGCCTCGAAGGCGTCGTGCGCGCCAAGACAGCCGAAGGACGCTTTCAGCTGATTGTTCTCGCGCTTTTTCCCTTCTTCATTGCCGTGGGTCTCGAGTCGATTTCGCCCGGCTACTTTGAGCCGTTGCGCGACGGGATGCTCGGTCCGGTGCTGCTCCTCGTCGCGGGCGTGTCATGGGCGGCGAGCATCGTGGTCGCACGCAAGATCCTCGCGGTGGACTTGTAGATGCCAAGCTTCCTCATCTTCCGCACGGGGTTCGTGGTCTCCGTCGCTGTGGTGCTCGCGCTCCTCGGTTACGTCGTGGGCTCGAAGCCAACGCAGAAGGCGTCGCGTCTTGGGCTTCGCGGTCTTCAACGACGCCGCGCAATCGAGGCGAGCGACGGGTGGCGATCGATCGAACCGCTCGTTCGTTGGCTGGGTTTACGCATCTCGGCGTTTGTGGATTCGGAGCGGCGCACGGCCATCGACAAGCGGCTTCAACTCGGGGGCGACTGGCTCGGACTCACGCCCGACGAGTACGCAGCGTTGAGCATCCTTGGCTTTCTGGGCGGGCTCATCGCGGGCGCGGTGGTTGGCTACGTCGGCGGTGCTGGCATGGCCGCGCTGCTCTTGCTGGGCCCCGTGGGCGCCATCGTTCCTGCGCTCATGCTTCAAGGTGCCATCGACGAGCGCATGCGCCAGATGAACCGCGGCCTTCCTTACGCCATCGACTTGCTCGCTCTCGCGATGAGCGCGGGCCTGGATTTTCCCGGTGCGTTGCGTCAGGTCGTCGAGAAGTCGAGCAACCCCGACGATGCGGTCGTGCAGGAGTTTTCGCGCGTGCAGCAAGGGCTCCAGCTCGGGTTCACACGCAAGCAAGCGCTTCTCGAACTCGCCGAGCGCGCGCCCACTGAGTCGGTGTCTGAATTCGTCAATGCGCTCGTGCTCGCCGACGAGCGTGGCAACCCGGTGGGCGAAGTGCTTCTCGTGCAAGCGGGCGTCAGCCGCATGCGTCGAACGGTGCGCGCGGAAGAGAGTGCAGCGAAGGCCGGCGTGAAGATGGTGGGGCCGCTTTTTCTGCTGTTTGCGTGCATCATGATCCTCGTGATGGGGCCGATGGTTCTCAAGCTCATGAAGGCCGACTGAGATGGCATCGAACGATGGAACGAAGGGCCTGCGCTTCACGATTCGCCAAGCGGACGGTCGTGTGGAGCGGCTCGTGGTGGACGCGGACGCCGCACTCGTCGGCAGCGGCGCGCATTGCGAAATTCGACTTGGAGGCGCGGCGCACGAGCAGCTTCTCGTCACGATGGTGGGCGATGCGGTCCACGTGGACGTGCGCGCGCTCGAACCCATGCCGCTGCTCGACGGGCAACCGTTTCGACAAGCGAATGTGCGGCCCGAATCGCTTCTGGCGATCGGTGCGGTGCAGCTCATGGTGGACGTGCGCGATCTCGACGGCGAGCGCAATATCGTCAAAGCCAAGAGCGAGTCGTTCTCCGCCGTGACGTGGCTCGGGCTCGGCCTCGCGGTGCCGCTCGCGCTCTACGTCCTCTTCGGCGACGAGTTTCGATCGCGTCGCGAGGCGATGCCCGAAGGTTCCCCGGACCTCTTCGATGCGCCGGTCGCGGCATGCCGACAGACCTCGAAGGACGAAGCCCTCGCGTCCGCATTCGACGCGCTGGCCCTTGCTCGCGGAAAGCGCGAACGCAGCCCTTTCGCGGTGCAAGACGGGGTGGCGGCGGTTCCTCTCTTCGAACGTGCCGGAGCTTGTTTCGCGCACGGCGGGCAGAGCTCGCTCGCCGAGGAGTCGAACGGCGCGGCGAGGGACCTGCGCACTCGTCTCATGGACGATTACCGCGTGCACCGCGTCCGCCTCGAGCACGCGGTCGACGTGGGCGACGACAAGACGGCGTTGAAAGAGGTTCGCGTCCTCCGAAACCTAACGGAAGGCAAGAGCGGCGCGTGGGTCGACTGGCTCGCGAGCGTGGAGCGCCGACTCACGATGAAGCTCGGGAGAAAAGCGTGAGGAATGCACACGTGTGTCCTGGGCCTCGCGCGCTCGTCCTCGTGGCCGTGATGGTCGCCGGGTGTGCCTCGAGCAAGTCCGCAAGCGTCGAGACGAGCAACACGGTGCAAAAGGCTTACGCCCCCGATCGCCTCATCGAGCTTGGGCGCGCCCATCGCCGAGCCGGGGATGCCACGCGTGCGGAGCAATATTTCGCGGCCGTTCTCGAGAATCGCGAGGCGACGGACAGTCAACGAGGGATCGCCATGAAGGAGGTCCTTGCAACCTGCATCGAGGCGCAGCGCTTTCGCGTGGCCATTGATTACGCGGAGCCGGAGCTTCGAAAGCATCCGAACGATCTGGCCCTCATGCGCCTCGTGGCGTCCCTCGCAGCCGCGGTCGGTGACGGCCTCAAAGCGCGCGACATGTACGAGCGACTTCTGTTGCGCGCCCCCGTCGATTCGGACGCGGAGCTTGGTCTCGCGCGTGTCCTTCGCGATGCCTTCGCCGATCGGCGCGAGGCGACCGTTCACTTCGAACGCTACTTGGAGCTCGCTCCAAGCGGTCCTTACGCCGCGGAAGCGCGCACCTTCGTCGCGGAGGCAAGCCCTTGATCCCACATGAATTCTTCGTTGCGTCCCTCAAGACGTTCTTCGCGCCTGTCGCGCCATTTTTCGACGATCCCGCGGTGACCGACATCCTCATCAACGGGCCGTTCACGATCCACGTGGAGCGGCGCGGCGTCATCGAAAAGACCTCCGCGCGTTTCGAAAGTGCCGATGCTCTCCTTGCGGCGTTGCGCAACGCGGCCCAGTTCATGGGGCGCACCTTCGACGCCGAGCACCCGATTCTCGAAGGTCGTTTGCCCGATGGTTCACGCCTCGAAGCGGTGCTTCCGCCGGTGGCTCCTGATGGCCCCATCGTTTCGATTCGCCGCTTCTACAAAGAGACGCTCACGATCGAGCGACTCCTGCAATTTGGCAGCCTTTCCCTCGACGGCGCCCAAACGCTCGCGGCGATGGTCATCGGCAAGTTGAACGTCGTCGTGTCCGGCGGAACGGGCAGCGGAAAGACCTCGCTCCTGAACGCGTTGAGCGCGTACGTGCCCGAGGCCGAGCGCATCGTTGTCATCGAAGACGCGCGCGAACTTCAGATTCAGCGACCCCACGTCGTTCACTTGGAGGCTCGACCCGCGGACGCGAAAGGGCGCGGTGAAATCACCATCCGCGACCTCTTTCGGGCCACGCTTCGTCTTCGCCCCGACCGCATCTTCGTCGGAGAATTGCGAGGCGGTGAAGCGTTGGAGTTCGTCCAAGCGGCCACGAGCGGTCACGGCGGCTCCATGGCGACGCTCCATGCGAGCCATCCGATGGACGCCCTCCGTCGTCTCGAAACCATGGGCCTCATGAGCGACGTGTCGATGCCCCTCGAGGCCTTGCGGCAGCAGGTCGGAAGCGCGGTCGAGGTCGTCGTGCAGACGAGTCGCCTTCCCGATGGGTCGAGGCGCGTCACGCACATCAGCGAGGTTCTCGGCTGGGATTCGGCGCGCGGAATGTTCGAGGTCGTCGACATCTTCCATCGCCCGCTCGTGCGAAATGACGCGGGAACCTTCACGGTCGGCGAGCTCGTCCCGACCGGCGCCCTCCTTCGGCGCGTCGATCGTTTGCGCGAGCATGGTCACGACCTGCCCGCTTCGGTGTACGCTGCTGCGCGGCACCATGGAGCAGGGTGAGCAAACGGCATTGCGGATCGCGCTTCTCGGCGCGAGCGGAGCAGAGGGTGAACGTTGCTTCACTCCGGGCGTCGTCGCGGGCCCGTTCTCCATCGGTCGTCACGGCGACTGGGCGATCGAGGGGCGCGGTCTCGGGGCCGTAGAGGGTTTCCTGTACTTCGATGGCCACGAGCTCTTCGCGTGCAGCCGCGACGAGGCCTCGCCGATTGTGGCCGACGGGCGACCGCTTGCGAGCACCTGGGAGCCGCTTCCGATTGGGGCCCTTCTCGTCGTGGGCCGTGCGCGTCTCGTCGTCGAAGACCCCACCCCGGCGGCGAACTCGGCGTCGACCATCCTCACGGATATCGGCGCACTGAAGGCGCCGCCTGTTCCGGTACGTGCAGGGGCTTCCCCGCGCATGTTTGCGTCAGACGACGAGCATACAAAAATAGGGGAGGCGCTCCCGAGCGGCCCGAGCCTCGACGATGCCCCGACGGCCATGTTCTCTTCAGCTGTGCGTGAGCAGTTTCGTACCGGGCGCCCGCCTGCGGTTTCAGCCTCGGCGAGACCGTCGCCGCCCGAAGCCTCCGCGGCCCTTGCGGTGGTCGCGCGAGCGTCTCGTTCCCCGGCGCGCGCGCCCGATGAGGCGGTGCACGATGGGCCGTTCTTTTCCGGCCTCGCGTCCTCGTTCGAGAGCGGTGATGCGGGGGCTCTGTCACCTTCGTTGCCGCGGCTCTCGGGCGCGTTGCCGCTCTACGGCGGAACCTCGTCTTCCTCGGTCTCTGCTCCGGCGTCTCCGGTCGGCGTCCCGCTTGCGGCGACTTCTGGCCGTTCCGCTGGGCCCGTGGCGGCGTTTTGGCGCGAGGCCTCGCCGGTGCGCAAGGCGACGGTGCTGCTCCTTCCTGTGGCGCTCGCGGCCTTCGCGTTCGTGATGGCGAGTCCATCGACGGCGCCCGCTCCGGCGCGGTCACAGGCTGCGCCTGCGAAGGTTGCTGTGTCCGCGACGGAGACCTCAACTGTCCCGGAAGCGGAGGCCCTGACGCCGCGCATTCTCGGAGGCACGTCTGGCGAAGCGCGTGCGCCCGACGGGGGTGTGACCCTCGAACGTCGCGCGGTCGACGCCTTGCACGCGCATCGTCTCGACGAGGCGGAGAGCCTCTACAAAGAGCTCGAACAGTCGGACCCAAAGAACGTGGCGATTCGCGCGGCCGCAGCGGTCATTCGACCTGGGACGCCTGCTCCGCGTTGAGGTTTCCCGTCGCGGCGAGCGCGCCGACCGCGCCGACCGCGGGCGTGCGTTCCATGGTAGTCAGCTCTTCCCGTGGAAAACGTCCTACGTCGTCTCGAGCGCCGCTTTGGTTCCTACGCCGTCGAGCGCCTGGCGTTTGCCGTGGCGTGCGGCATGGTGGCGGTCTTCCTCTTCGTGTCGATCAGCCCAAGTTTCGTGGGCCGACTCACGCTCGATCTCGAACGCGTTCGGGCCGGTGAGGTGTGGCGCCTCTTCTCGTTCATCCTGCTCCCGACGAGCCGCAACTGGATCTGGTTCTTCTTCGGCGTCTTGTGGTTCGCGTCCGTCGGGCAAGCACTCGAAGACCGCCTCGGCGCGTTTCGCTTCAACGTCTATTACCTCCTCGGCATGCTGGGCACGCTCGCTGCGGCGCTCATCACCGGTGCGGCGGTCGGAAACCTGTGGCTGAACTCGAGCCTCATTCTCGCGTTCGCCACGCTCTTTCCCGACTACCCGGTGCGCCTCTATTTCGTCCTCGAAGTGCGCATGAAGTGGATCGGCGTCCTCACCGCCGGCGTCATGGTGTTTCAGGCCATTTCCGCCTCGTGGGCGGATCGGGCGGCCCTTGTTGCGGCGCTCTCGAACTACTTTCTCTTCTTCGGCGAAGAGCTCGTGGCCACGTGGCGCGGGCGCCGCATTCGCGTTCGACAGGAAGCTCGCCGCGTCGAGGCTCCCGTGGGGCTGCGCGCCGTGGTGGGTCGAACCTGCGCGGTCTGCGGTGCGCTCGAAACCGACGGAGCCGACATTCGCGTGTGCTCATGCGCAACGTGCAAGGGCCTCACGGGCGGAACCCGCGAGTTGTGCCTCGACCACGCGCGCAACCACTGACGCGTATCGCGTATGTGTGGCGTATGCGCCTAGGATGCCCGCTGTCTGACGACGGCGCGAACTAAATGCCGATGACGAGGCGAATGCCGAGGCCGATGAGCACGGCGGCGCCGATGAGGTGCGCGGTGTTCCCGAGGCGTTGACCCACGGACTTTGCCAAGTGCAACGCGCCCACGGACAAGGCTGCGGTGACGACGCCGATGAGCGAGGCGACGATGAGAGGCGAGAGCGAAAAGCGGTCGAGGACGATGCCCGCGGCAAGGGCGTCGATGCTCGTGGCGAAGGCGAGGGGCATGAGCACGCTCGGGTTCAGGGGGTCGACGCCGCGGTTGGCGAAATGCTCCACCGTGTCGCGATCGGCGCCAAAACTTTCGCGGCCCATCTTCACGCCGAGGTACGCGAGCAGCAGTCCGCCGACGAGGGGCAACCACCCCATCGCGAAGACCCCGATGCTGCGTGCCAACGCCCAACCGACGAGCGGCATGAGCGCTTGCGAGCCGCCAAAATACAGGGCTACGCGCTTCCGGTCTGCGTTGGTGATGGATCGCGCCACAAGTCCGCGGGCCGCACACACGGCCGCTGCGTCCATGGCCAGGCCGACCGCCAAAAACAGCGCCGCGATAACTCCCATGGGCGAGCGCACTAGCGCACTTCGGCGTTCACGGGCGCGTCGTGCATGGCGCCTCGACGCGCAATTGGCCCGTGAGACTCGTGCCCACGCGCGCGTAACTGTCGAAGACGTCGACGCCCACCACGTCGAAGCGATCAAGGCGAAGCTTCGCGCAGCCGTCGGGACGCGTCACTGACGCACGCTTTTCAAGCTCGTCGAGAGCTGGCCTCGCGCGCGCGCCCACATCAAGGGTGAGCGCTTTTCGTGCCTCGTCGCGGAGCCGATCGCCGTCGCTCGCAGCCCCGAGCTGCAAGAAGAGGTTCGACGTTTCAACGGTGGGTTCGAGGTCGTCGAAGGAGAGGACGCCACCGTGAACGGCCGGTTTTCCCGTGAGAAAAATGTCGCCGTCGAGGGGCAGCGAGAACGTGCTGGCTTCGCCGCCAAGGTGAACTTTGAAAACGAGCGAGCCCTTCGACGCGTAGAATTCGGGCTTCTCCAGGTACAGCCCCGGATGCTTCTTCGAGAACGCGTAACGCCCGTTCGTGAAGAGCATCGACGAGGCTTTTTCCAGTTCGTCGTAGCGCGCGGCAGCGTCAATTCGGAGCTCGAAAACCCCCGTCTTTGGCGCCGCGATGTTCGTGAGTGGCGGGAGCTTGGCGGGCGTCGCGCGAGGCGTGCATGGCACGGTCAACTTCGGAGCGACGGTGAACACGAAGTCCTTCTCGAGTCCGTCGACGTAGAGCGTTGGTCCGGCCTCCACGGCGAGCACGTCGGCGACCGCGCACCCTTCGCCGGCCCCGAGAGCGAAGCGCATGGGGTCTCGGAGAGCCTTCGTCGCGTCGTCGAGCATCGGTCCGAGGTCGTAGCGAAACGCCTCGACCTTCTCGCGAAGCATGCCCTCGAGGCGCGCAAACACGCCGCCCACCGCGTCAGCAAAACGCAGGCGAGAATCAGACGAACGCAGCGTAACGGTGGGGCGCGTGAGGAGCAGCGCGTAGTCCGCGGTGAGCAGAGGCTCTGCGGCAATGTCGACACTGAAGGGCACGACGACCGAGCCGAGGGCGATCGCCACCGTGGTGTCGAAGTCGAGGCCGACGACCACCCGGTTTGCCTCGGTTCGCACCGTGGAGCCGCGGCGGACCCACGTGACCTTCGTGGTGACGTGAAGGACCTCGTACGGTGCCTCGCCGCTCGGGGGGAGGGCCGACTCAAGGCGTTCACGCATCGCGGAGTTTGCGATGCGCACGTGAACCGGAACGCGCGACGGGGGCGTGTCGGTGCGCGGCGGCGAGGCAATAAGCTGGGGTCGCGGCGGATACAGAGGTCCGACACGGGTGCACGCTGAAGCGACGAGGAGCACGCCAAAGAGACCCGAACGACGAAGCATCTGGCGGTGCCTAGCAGGGCTCGCGCGTTCAGAAACGATGCACGTGGCCAAAGGGCTGAAGCGGTTCGATGAGACCGTTTCGGTGACGGATGCGGAGCCCGCGTTCGGCAGTCACGATGCCGAAGCGGCGGAACGAAGCGAGTTCGCGTGGGGCTGTCGCAATGAGCGCGTAGTCCTCGCCACCGTGCAGCACGAGGTCAAGGGGCGAGACTCCCGCATCGGCGCAGGCACGTGCGAAGTCCGTATCGACGAGGTCGTCGGCGTCGAGAATCGCGCCCACTTGCGCGGCGTCGAGCACATGGGCCAAGTCCTGGGAAAGGCCGTCCGATACGTCGATGGCGGCGTGCGCGTGCGCCAGTTCACGCGCCGCGGAAACCGGGAGCAGCGGCCTTCGCCATCGGTCGATGAAGGGTGCGTATCGCGCCGGGTCCAAACGTTCGCGAAGCGCGCGAAGACCCAATGATGCGTAGCCGAGAAGGCCGGCGACGAGCAGCAGGTCCCCCGCCATGGCTCCGCTTCGAAGGACGGGCGTCACCACGGTGCCGACCACCGTCGTCGTGATCGACAGTTCGGAGCCGCGGCTCATGTTCCCGCCAATGACGGGCGCTCCATGGAGCTGCGCCGACGCACGCGCTCCCCTCGCGAGGTCCTCGGCGATCGCGCTGTCGCCGGGCGAAAGGATGTAACTTGCAAGCGAACCGACGGGCGAGGCCCCCATCGCGTAGACGTCGCTCGTGGCCGCCGCATGCGCCCGAAAGCCCATGTCCTCGGCGCTGAGCCACGCACGTTCGAAGTGCACGTGGTCCACTTGCGCATCGACGGTCCAGACCGTTCGACCTGGCATCGCGAGCACGGCCGCATCATCGCCGATGGACACCTCCACGAGCGGCCCCGCCGTGCCCTCATGAACCGCCGCGCATCGCGCAATGAGATCGAACTCCGCACTCTCGGTCATGGGCGCAACGACCCGCGCAAACGGACGCGGCGTTCGCGGTCCGGCGGTGCGATCGGGAGCGTGACGACGAAGCAGGTCCCGTGGGGCTCGTTGCTCTCGACGTTGATGCGACCGTCGTGCGCTTCAACGATGCGTTTGCAGATCGCAAGCCCGAGACCGGCGCCTTGGTGCTTGCGCGTTTGCGAGGAATCCACCTGGTAGAATGGGTCAAAGATGCGGCCATGCTCGTCTTGTGCGATGCCGCATCCACGATCGCGAATGCGCACCTCGACCGCGTCGTAGGCGACGGTTGGCGAGAGGGGCTCTTCGACGAGCGCTGCACTGAATTCGCCGAGCGACGAGACGACGAGCCGCGCCTCAAGGCGAACGAGTTCGCGCTTCGGAGAGAACTTGATCGCGTTGTCGACGAGGTTCATGAAGACTTGGCGCAAGCGCACCGCATCGCCGAAGATCTCGAGCACGTCGGTGCTCACGTCGAGTTCGAGACGCAGTTCGCGCCTGCGTATGTGCGGCACGAACGTTGCCGCAACGCCTTCGAGAAGCGGCGGAAGGAGGAGCGGAGACCGATGCACGTCGAGGGTGCCGCTCTCTAGCTTCGCGGTGTCGAGCATGCTGTTGATCAGTTGAAGGAGCTGCTCGCCCTTCTCGCGGATGGTGCTCACGAACTCGAGCTGTTCCGTCGACAGAGCCCCGGCCACGCCTTGCGTGAGCATCTCGCCGTAACCGAGGATCGACGTCAGCGGCGTACGGAGCTCGTGGCTCACGGTGCCCAAGAAGTCGATCTTCAAACGATCGAGCTGGCGCACGTGTTCGTAGGCTGCGCGAAGCTCTTCGTTTTGCATCGTCACCTGCCGCACGTGCTCACGCATCGTGGCCTCTTGCAGGGCCGCCGACACCGCCGACCGGTGCCCGTGATGAAGCAGCAGATCGAGCACGATGCGCACGTGAGCCAAAACGGGCTCGACCTCATGCTCCGGCCGCAGCGGGTCGTGACCGAGACGCAAGAGACCGATGTTGACCCCGTCGTAGACGATGGCCTCGGCGAGCCAGCACGTGTGGGCGGGCGGAAGGCGCCAGGAACTCTCGCCTACGATCGCGAACGATTGGCCATTGGGTTCGTCGATCGCCAACGTGACGCGATGGATGGTCGCTGCATTCTGCAAGAATTCGCGAAGCGCTTCGTCGTCCCCGAGCGTGCGGAGCGATGCGGTGAAAGAGTCGTCGAAAGAGCGGTCGTTCACGGGCCAACCTCCCGCGCGAGGTCGAAGGACTGCGCGACGCTTGCAGCCGCACAGTCGGCGACCGTCAAGTTCCACCGGAGGGAGTGCGCGATGGCATCGGCGGCGTCGGACGCGTTCAACCCGAGGAGCTGCGAGAGCTGCCCGCGGCGATCGAGGCGAGCCCAGATGATCGCCACGATCGCGAGAAACGTTTCGCGCACGCCCTCGCCGCGAATGGCCACAGCGCGGAACACCGGCTCAAGACTCTCGGTGGCGAGCGCCTCGAGTTCTTCGTCGCTTCTGATCTCGGCGAGGTCGCGTTTGTTGAATTGCATCGCGATGGGAAGCGAACGACCCCCACGCCCAAGTTCCGTGAGGTGTGCACGCAGTTCAGAAAAGCTCGCCGCGTTCGCTTGCGTCTCCTCGAGCCGCGAGTCCGCAACGAACACGACGCCGTCGACACCTTCGAGAACGACTTTTCGCGTGGTTGCGTGGGCGAGTTGTCCGGGCACGGAAAACGCGCGAAGGCGCAGCGTGAACGGCGCTTGATGCGGCGTGGGAACGATGAGCGCCATGGGGAGCATGTCGAAAAAGCGCGTGCGGTCGGTGCCGGAGTCGAGGCTCATGAGGCGTCCGCGATGCGCTGGCGCTACCGCCTGATGAAGGGCCTTCACGTTGCTGGTCTTTCCGCCGAGCGGAGGCCCGCAGTAGACGATCTTGAGGGAGAGTTCCCGTGCGGCGGAATTGAGATTCAAGGCAGCTCCGTGATGCGGCGATGGTCGCACAGCCCTGCCATCGGGTCGACGAGCGCGATGGTCCTCGGCTCACATGCATCGATCACGTGGGAGCGCGTTTCGTGCGTTCGCCTTCGAGACCTAAGGGCCCAGTGCTAACCCGCACGCGTTTCGTTCGTCGCTCAACACCCGAAAGTTTTTCCATGACGATGCTCGCCGCCGGCTCCCACGTTCCTGCGTTCACTTTGGCGTCCGACGCCGCTCGAACCGTCACGACAGAAGGTCTCCGCGGTTCGTGGTTCGTCCTCTATTTTTACCCGCGGGCGGACACGCCGGGCTGCACGAGAGAGGCCCAGGCTTTCACCGCGCAGTACGAAGCGTTCGCTGCCATTGGCGTCAAGGTGTTCGGCATCTCGAAAGATTCGGTGAGTGCACTATGCAAGTTTCGCGACAAGTACGCGCTCACCGTGGAGCTGCTCAGCGATCCGGACTTGGCGGTGCATAAGGGGTTCGGGGCGTTTGGCGAGAAGATGATGTACGGCAAGCGCGTCGAGGGGGTGATTCGCTCCACGTTCGTCGTGAACCCGGAAGGCGTTGTCGCGCACGTCTTCCCCAACGTAAAAGTGGATGGCCACGCGGAAAAAGTCCTGGAATCGCTGCATTTGCTGCAGGCGGGGAAACCCGTGAGCACCTCGACTCGCAAGGCTCCCCGAGCCGGCTGACGGCCGTTTCGCCGGGTCCGGAGCCCCGTGACGCGCTGCGCAGACTCTTCGAAAGTGGACGCAGCGCGTGTCCTTTTGCTAACCCGCGTAAGAGAAGGCGCGGGCAAGTGCTCGCGCGACTTCCACGAGAGATCCATGGCGAAGGCGAAGCAGGCTGCGAAGGGGAAGGTGGCGAAATCCACCAAGGCATCGGGCGTTGCGGCAAAGGCCAAGGCGAAGGTCGTGAAGCCGGCGCCAAAAGCGGCAGCCAAGGCTCCGAAAAAGGTCAAGGCGAAGGCGGTGCCTGAGGCAAAGAAGGCCAAGAGCACCAAGCCGGCGAAGGTCGTCAAGGTCGTCAAGGTAACGAAGGTTGCCAAGGTCGCGAAGCCGGCCAAGCTTGCCAAGGTCGCGAAGCCGGCCAAGGCTGCCAAAGTTGCCAAAGTCGCCAAAGTCGCCAAAGTCGCGAAGGCTGGCAAAGGCGCTGCGGCCGTCGCTGCGGAACCGAAGCGACGAATGGGCTTGCGCGGTGCGGCTCCGTGGGCCGCTCGTCATGCGGCGAAACACGCAGCCGAGGCTCGTGCGCGCGCGGCTGAGCCACCACCCCCTGGAAGCGCCCGTGCCACGCTTCGCACGCCGGCGAACGCGACCGACATCAAAGAGCGGATCGCGGAGCTTCACCGTCGCCTTCAGGACTTGAAGGCGCTGAAGCGCAACGTGAACAAGAACTTCTTCCCGCTCGGGGAGATTCTCCAGGAAATCGAGGCGCGACGCCTTTACGAGGCGAAGGGTTTTTCGGCCTTCGACTCGTTCCTTGAGCGCGAAACCGAACTCGGTCGCACGGTCGGCCTGCGCATCGTTCGCATCGTGAAGACGTTCAACAAGGCGGCGGCGGAGTCTTACGGCCTCGATCGCCTCACGCTTGCCCTTGCGGCCCTCGACGCGGTGGACGTTCCAGGTCCTGCGCCGTCGCGAGCGGACACGTTGGCGCCTGCTGCGAAGGTGCCTCCAGCGCCTCCGTCGAGCACGACGCTTCCGCTCAAGCCGCCCGGCCGCTTCTAAAAAAGCGTCGTTCGGCGACTCTGAAACGCGTGGGTTTCGGCCCGCGCGTTTTTTTTGCAATCGCCGGGCAAGCATCTCGCGTCGTCCGGTCGATTTTGGGTTCGCGACGGCGACGAAACCCATAGCCTGCGAGGGCGGCGGTTTCGGTGATCGCCGTGATAAGTGTTTTCTAAGGAGAGGCGGAATGGCGTCGAAGGGAAAAGTCCTGGTTCTGGACGACAGCCAGCCCATTCTTGACGTCATCCGTGACCGTCTTGAGAAGAGCGGTTACGACGTGGTCACAGCCCTGACCGCGCAGAAGGCGTGCGAATCCGTCCGCGACCGCCAAGTCGCGATCGTCGACTACCATATGCCGGGAATCACAGGCACCGAGGCCATGCGCATGCTCCGGCTGGCCTCAGCGGCGGCGCATAACTCGTGCCGATTCTACCTGTATACGACCGACCCTTCCAAGTCGGCCGAATATGTTTCGGAGGGGTTCGATGGGGTCTACACGATGAAGGGAAACGTCGAGGCGCTTGAGCGCCAGCTCGAAGCTACGATGCGTGTGGTCCGCCTAACACAAGCAACCCGCGGTGGCTCTCGCGCGGGCTAAAATGCCCGTCGCCCCTCAACTCTTGGGTCAACCGTGCCGCAAGCAAGAGGCAAGCGAGAGATAGGCCGCCCGTGAAGGAAGTTCTGGATGCAGCTTGGTGACGAAGAACTCTGCGAACTGACGGAGACGGTTTTTGAGTCGTGCGTAGGCATGGTTCTCGACCGTATCGACGATGTTGATTGCCCAGAGCCGTCCATCTTCGGGTATGTGCATATTACAGGTGGTTGGGAAGGCTCGGTCGTCGTCCAATGCGAAGACGAGCTCGCTCGACGCGTGGCCGCGGCCATGTTCGGATCGGACATCGGCACGGTGACGCCGCAAGAGGTCGCTGACGCCATGGGCGAAATTGCGAACATCACGGCAGGCAATGTGAAGTCGCGGCTCACGATCGCGTGCCAGCTCTCGGTGCCTGGTCACTCGAACGCCGTCGACATCGAGTCGGCGTTTCCCCAAAGCCAGCTCATTCGGCGATACACCTTTCAGGCCGAGGGCATGCCCGTGGTCGTGGGTATTCTGCAGCGCGGCTGGTGACGTCCGTTTGACGCGTGGCGAGTATCGTCGCGCGAAGTCTGCTAGCAGGCGGCGAAGAGTGCGGTCCGCTTCGTTGGCATTTGCCAGCGCCATCGCGGCCCGCTTTTGCCGTCCTGTTGTTTTGTCTCGCTTTGTCTCGTGCTGCGCGAACCATGAACGCCAACGCTCCCGCCCCGACGATCCGCCGCGCGCGACTCCCGTTCCTTCTCATCGTTTCGGCGATTGTGGCGGTTCTCGACCTGGCGACGAAGGCCTGGGCGCAGTCCCGCCTCGAAACGCCTGACGGTTTTCCGCGCGTCGTCGAGGTGATTCCCGGCTGGTTCGACTTCTCGCTGGCGCGCAACCGAGGCGGGGCGTGGTCGTTTCTTCACGATGCTCCTGAGCGCGTGCGGATGGCGTTCTTCCCGACGGTGAGCCTGCTGGCGATCGTCGTCATCGTCGTCGCATACCGGCGCCTGCGCCACGATCAGTGGCTTGCCAAGATTGCCTTGCCGCTCGTTCTTGGCGGGGCCGTGGGCAACCTCGTCGACCGCCTGCGCTACGGTTTCGTGATCGACTTTCTCCACGCGTTCGGAACGTTCGGAGGCGCGACGCATCACTTTCCGACGTTCAATGTGGCCGACGTCGGCATCACCATCGGCTCGGTGCTCCTCGCGCTCGAGTCCATCTTCGTTCCGGACCCAGGGCCGCCCCCGAACGATTGAGGCGGGCACTCGCGAAGCTATGCCGGGTGTGCGTGTTGTATGCGCATCGTAATGCGAAGTACGGTTAACGGATAACCGTCGCGCATCCGAGGGCTACGTCAACCTTCCCCGTGTCGCTCTGGCGAAGGCGCTCGCAGGTGGTCGGGCAAATGACGATGGACGTGCTCGCGCCCGCTGTCTTGTACGTCCATCCGCCGGTCGAGCAGTCGGTGGTTTGGGCGATGACTTCACGCGCAGCGCCCGGGGCACTCGTATAACTGACGTTGACGAAGGCGAGGCTCACGGTCCCGGCGACGACCGACGCGGGAAGCCCATATTCACAAGGGATAGCTGCATTGCGCACCACGTTCAGCGCTTGGGCAAGCGCCGTTTGAACCTGGCTCCCGTCGACGAGGAATCCGCGGGTCGTTCCTCCGGCCGCGGCGATGCCATCGATGGTCGATTGCGTCACACCGGGAAGGCCGATGACGAAGGTGCGGACCGATTGGGGCGCGCGAAAAGCGTTCGCCGCGAGGGCCTCGATGGACGCGAGGATCGCAGGGTCGACGCCACCGCAGAGGGGGGAGGGCCCCACCGGATCGCCATCGGTCACGAGAAGAACCGCGCCCACATCCGTCGTGGGGCGCAGAGCGACTTCGTTCGCGGCACCGAGGAGTGCTCCGCCAAGGGCCGGGTAGGTGGGGGTTGTGACGCCCTCGGGCGTTTCGCTCTGAAGGACGGACTGAAGGGTTGATGCGCCCGCCGGAAGTGTGGTGAACGGCACGCGCAACGTGGCGTACGCCCCGAAGCTGCACGCCGGCGTGCTGTCGATGGGCCGCGGAAAGAGCTGGAGGCCCACGCGCAAACCAGCCGATCGTGCGTCGGTCACAAACGCGCTGAGTGCGGTCACGGCGGCGTTCCACTTCGTGCCGGCCGTTGAACTCGACTTGTCGAGAAGAATCAGGAGGTCGAGCGTCTTGCCGTCCGCGCTCTCGTAGCTCGGGACGCAGGTGCCCGCGTCGCTGCTTGCGCCTGAATCGTCGCTAAGAATCGGGCCGACCGGTCCGCCGGAGTCCACGTCCGCCGGTGGGGTGACCACAAAGGTGCTGTTTCCACTCGAATCGCTCCCGCAGCCTTGGGCGAGTGCTGCTGCGAAGGCCACGAATACGAGAGAGGGTCCCCAAGCCGTCGTCATGAGGCGAGGATACCGCGACACAGGCGCTCTGTCCCGTTTGCGCGGCGGTTGCGTCGGGCTAGGCTCACGCCCCAACGGCTTGTGCGGAGGAGTGGATGCGCTTTTTGAATCGCCGATCGCTGATCGGAATTGGTTTTTGTTCGTTCGCGGCATTGGCGGTGGCCTGCGGAGGGTCCGCGAGTACCGACGGTCTCGACGATCCTTTTGCGGGGATGGATGCAGGACAACGTGAGGACGCGGGCACGGCCGACGCAGGCTCGTTTGCGGACGCCTCATCCCCTGACGCGACCACTCCGGACGCGGCCGACACCGGGGCTCCCGACGCCGGGACCGACAGCTCGACGCCGCTGACCTGCGCGGGAACGTGTCCGCCCGGTTTCTACGACCTCGACAGCTCCTATGGCGCAACCCTTCCAAATTGCGGCTGCGAGTATGCGTGCACGAAGACGGGTAACGCCGATCCGATTGATGCAACCTACACGGATGACAACTGCGACGGGTCCGACGGTCTCGTCGAGCGCTGCGTCTATGTTTCGAACTCCGGCACGGACGCGGCCAATGGCGGCGGTCGCACGGCTCCCGTGAAGACGATTGGCTATGCCATCGACCTTGCGTTTCAACGCGGCGGGTACGTGTGCCTCGGTGCTGAAACGTTCGAGGGCGCTTTCACCCTTCGCGCGGGCGTGAACGTCTACGGCGGGTTTGACGCCGCGGATTCGAACTTCTCGTTTGCGCGTCGAAGCGGGGCCGCAAGTCGGGTGCAAGCGACCGGTTACGTCATCGACGCACCGGCTATCACCTCGGCCACGGAGGTCGCGGGACTCACGATCGTGAGCCGTGACATCAGCGCGAGCCTTCTCGGTCAGTCCGCGTATGGTATTCGTATTGGTAATGCTTCGGGTGGACTCACGCTGCGCTGGAACGACATCAGCGTCGCGGCAGGCACGCCTGGCGAAGCGGGTTCCGACGGAACGACCGGCGTCGATGGCGTGAACGGACCTTCGGGCACCGGCGGCTGCGAGTGCGGTACGGGCTGGTCGGGCACGTGCTTCACCGAGAGCTGCGGGGGCTGCGGTTCACGCGCGGGGGGAACCTCGGCGTGCAGCACGTGCGCGGGCGGAGTCGCGGCTTCGTCGTGCAGCGGCGCTGGAGGTCTTTCGGGCTTTCACGGCGCTGGAGGTGCCGGAGGTGCCACGTCTGTGGGCGGCGCGGCTGGCGGAACGCCTGGGCCTGGCGGCGGGTGTTCCCCGCTCACGTCGAGCGGGACGTCTCAAGCTGCCCAAGGGTCTGGAGGCTCGTCGGGCTCGTCGGGCCTTTCGGGTTCGGCCGCGAACACCTCGGGCACCCTCGATTCTCTCGGACGGTTTTCCCCGGCGCGAAGCAGCAGCGGTGGCGGGGGGCAAAGCGGCGTCGGTGGTGGCGGCGGCGGTGCCGGTGGCGGCACGGCAGGCACGGGATGCTGCGGCGACTCCGGTGGCGGCGGTGGTGCGGGCGGCAGTGGCGGTTGCGGCGGAACGCCTGGCACCGGCGGCGGGGCGGGCGGCGGGTCGCTCGGCGTCACGTGCGGGTCGGGAACAGTCGTTCTCGAGGGCAACACCATTCGCTACGGCAACGGCGGGCGCGGAGGCAACGGAGGCACCGGCGGCGGCGGCGGAACCGGCGGGCAGGGCGGCAACGGCGGCAGTTTCGCGGACGACAGCGGTCCTGGCGCGAAGGGCGGCAACGGCGGTCCTGGTGGCTCGGGCGGTTCGGGCGCAGGCGGCAACGGCGGACCGGCCGCGTGCGTGGCGGCTGCGAGCGGATGCGCGACGACGTTCACCATCGGCCTTGGTGCTCACGACAACGCGTGCATCGCAAACGGGAACGCAGGTCAAGGCGGCTCCGGCGGCACCGGCGCCCCGAGTGGGCAAGCGGGCGCTTCGCAATCGCGTATTTCACTGTAAGACGAACAGCGCGCGCCGCGAGATCCTTAGGGGTTTCGCGGCGTTTTCGCGTCGACGCTTCCCGTGCGTCTCGGGTTGCCATCGAAGTGCTGCCGAACGCGAGCGTGGTCGTTGCGGAATCAAGGAGCGGATTCCCCTTGCCATTTTTCGGGGTCAACGGAGACTCTAGGCCGATGAAACGGGCGGATTCGATTTGCTCGGGGGCCGTCTTTCGTCGACGGGAATCGCGAACGACCGCGATTCGGAGTCGTGTGCGCGAGCGACTCGATCGAGGTCCGTGGTGATCGCTCCAGGAAGCGTGCTTGGCGGAAAATACCTCGTCGAGCGAACGCTTGGCGAGGGCGGCATGGGCGTCGTCGTCGCGGCGAAGCACTTGCAGCTTGGGCATCGCGTCGCGATCAAAATGATGCTCGCGGATGGCGCTCGAAATGCCGACGCGCTCGCACGCTTCGAACGCGAGGCTCGGGCGGCAGCTGAGCTCGCAAGCGACCACGTCGCGCGCGTCACCGACGTCGGGCATTTTGAAGATGGAATGCCGTACATGGTCATGGAGTACCTCGAAGGCGAGGACTTGGCCGTGCGCATCGAACGCGAGGGTGCACTCCCGATTGGCGACGTCATGCGCATGTTCATCCACGCGTGCATCGGCCTCGGCGACGCGCATGCGCAAGGCATCGTGCATCGCGACATCAAGCCATCGAATCTCTTTCTCTCGGCGCGCCGCGGCGGCCGCGTCACCTTGAAGGTGCTCGACTTCGGAATCGCGAAGGCAAACCTCACGGTGTCCGACCACCACCTCACGCGGACGAGCGGCATGATGGGGTCGCCGCAATACATGTCGCCCGAGCAGCTTCGCGACACGAAGCACGTGGACGCGCGCACGGACATCTGGTCGCTCGGCGCATCGATGTACGAGGCTCTCACGGGGGCGCCGGCGTTTCCCGCCGAAACGCTGCCGGAGCTCCACGTCAAGATCCTCACCGAAGAGCCCTCGTCTGCGCTCGGCCACCGCGCCGATGCGCCGCGAGAACTCGATGCGATTCTGGCCCGGTGCCTCACGAAGGACCCTCGCGGTCGCTACGCCTCGATGCATGAACTTCAGACCGAACTCGAGGACCTCGAACTCGTGCTCGCGGCGCCTCTCGTGGCGTTTCGGAGCGACCCAAACCTCGTGGCGTTTCGAAGCGACTCGCGCCTTGTCGCGTTTCGAAGCAACCGAAGCTTGGGCGGCACGGCTCTCTCGGAGACCCAGGACGACAGCGCGTTGGGCACTCCGTCCGGCGTTCGGACGCTTCCGCCCGAGGGTGCTCGGAGGAGCGGCTCGCACGGTCCTTTTCCCCGCAACCTCGAGGCGACCGACAATCCGATCTCGACGACGCGCGGAGGAGGCACGTCACGCGCCGCGCAGGCGTTCACGTCGTGGGGTTTCCTCGCAGGTGCGGCCGCCACGTTGGTCGCGGGCGCCTTGTTGGTGACGAAGCTGCTCCATGGCTCGCCGTCGGCCCAACCCGCCGAGCCCGCCGCCGCGGGTGCACCGACGCCCGTGGTCGTCGAAGTTGCACCGCTTGTGCCTTCGCTGCCTGTCGAGCCGTTGCTTCCCGCGCTTCCCTCAGTCGCCCCCGCCCGCATGGCTCACGAGACCCCGAAGGCCGCTAAAGCCCATGGCGCGAAGTCCTTGGCGGGCGTTGACGCGCCTCCATCGCGCGGGGCCGCAGCGGTCGCCCCCGTGGCGAAGAAAAAGCGACCGTCGTCCCTTGATCCGGAGCTCGAGTGATGAGCTTCGCGCGCGTTGGCAGCCTCCTTTTTTTTGTAGCCCTCGCGTCTCGTTCGCCGGTGTCTTTCGCGGCGAGCGGTGCGCACACGCCCGGCGCGCTGAAACCCCTGGCAGCCGAGCTGAGCGGCCCTGCGCTCGAAGCGTATGCGCAAGCAAAAGAGCTTTTCGAGCATCAGGATTTTTCCACGGCGCACGCGCGCTTCAAGCAAGCTCACGACCTCTCGAAGAACCCTCGACTGCTTTGGAACATGGCCGCGTGCTCGAGCAAGGCGAAGCGTTACGGTGTCGCCGTCGCCGAAGCCGGACTCTTTCTTCGTGAGGGCCGCGGACACATTGGACCGGAGCAAGAGGCTCGCGCGCAGCAGATGATCGCGGACCTGCGCAAGCTCGTGGCGGACGTGCGCGTGGACGTCGTTCCCCTCGGTGCCCTTCTCGCGGTCGATGGCGAAGCGATGGGCGTGCAGAATGCAAGCACCAGCGTCTTGCTTGAGGTCGGAAAACACGAGCTTCACGCAGAAAAAGCAGGCTACGAGCCTCGCGATCAGGTGCTTAACGTCAGCGAGCCGAAGCCGATCACGGTGCGTTTCGAGTTGAAGCCGATCGCCGTTGCCGTGGTGGCGCCCGTGACGACACGCCTCGTGGTTGTCACCGACGCAGAAGGCGTCGTTGAGCTTGATGGTAAGGCTCTCGCGAAGGGCTCCTTCGATGGATCGGTAAGCCCTGGGGCTCATCACCTGCGCATCGCCGCCGAGGGCAAGAAGACTTACGACAGCGACGTGGAGCTCGCGGCCGGCTCGACGCGCCACCTGTCGGTGACGCTCGCCAAAGAGAGTGTCCTGACTGCCGTGTCCGGAGGCCAGGAAAGCGCCAGATCGTGGTGGCCCTGGGCCGTGGGCGGGGCGGTGGTGGCCGCCGGCGCAGGAATTGGTGCGTATTACATGCTCAAGCCATGGGATTCCCAAAAGCAGCCGCAAGCTGGATCCCTTGGCACCATGTGGGTTAACTGATGGGGCGCTTCGCGGCGAACTTCGGCGCGCTCT
>CAIQDA010000003.1 GCA_903870415.1 uncultured delta proteobacterium | reverse complement strand
GTCGCCGTCGAAGACGCGCACGCGGCCGTCGATGCCAATGCGCACGATTCCCGCAGCCGTTGCGAGGCTTGTTCCGCGCCCGACCTCGCGCTCCCACGCGATGGTGCCCGTGTCGCGCTCGACGCCGATCATGGTGCGCGAGGTGCCGACGATCAGGCGATCGCGAAAGATGAAGGTTGCACGCAAATCGAGTTCAGGAACTTCAGCGGCCCAGCGTTCGACGAAACGAAGTCGTGAGGGTGGAACGCTCTCGCGCGAGTCTTCACGAGGCACGGCGTCGAGGTACGCGCGGTAGCGATCGGGCTCACGGTTCTGGCATTCGTCGCCCGTCGGAGGCACGAGCACGTTCGCCAGATCGCGAAGTTGCGATCGAAACGCCACGAGGCGAAGGTTCGCTTGTTGCGCGGGGTTTTCCTGCATCACGACGCGCACAAGGTGCTTGCCTGCGCGAAGCACGGCGTCGGCGAACGCCTGGAGATCGATCCCCGGGTAGGTGAGTGCCGGCGCCCCCTCCGATGCCGCCACGAGGAGCGCGAGTTTCCCGTCGGCACCGAGGCGCGCGCCAAACCCGTCGAGGCGATCATCGGCGCGAAGCGACACGGGCTCACCACGCAGCGCATGCTCGTGAAGCACATCGAGAAGCTCGACGAGCGCTTCCATCGCAAGGATGGGACGCGTCGCAGGAAGTACAATCGCTCGCGTTCGATCGTGGAGCGTGAGGGTGCCGGGCGCGAGCACCGCGTGCAAATCGGCGCGTTCGACGGCGGGCACAGCGCGATCGCCGCTCGGTCGAACGGAAATCGTTCCCTCAAGTCGAAGGTCGCCACGGGAGCGTGAGCGAAACGACGCGAAGGTTGGGGTGCGTTCCGATCGCTTGGAGCTTGCAGGCGCGGCCGAGGCTTCTTCGCTCGCGGCATACGTTTCGAGAAGACCGGCGAGCTCGACGAGTTCGCGTCCGAGCGTTGGCGGTGTTGAACGGCGTCCCGCCATCGACAGGCAGGCTTCGCGCACGCTTGCGACCACCTCACCGAAGGCGACGAGGCGATCGTACACGGCGACCGATGGAACGCGCCCGCTGCGAAAAACGCTGAGCCAGGCATCGCCCGCGTCGCGCTCGAGGACGAGTTCCCACGGGTCGTCGTAGAACCGCACCGCGCGCTTGCCGCGGCCTAACGTCGCGAGCTCGCTAACGGCGTGTGCGAGGTCGCGGAGCACGCAACACGCTTGTGCATCGGCCACCCTCGCGGTGACATTGGCGCCGTCGAGAAAGACATCGAGGACGTCCTGCACCACCGGAGAAGGATGCGCCGCAACGTCCGCATCGTCCGCGTCGTTCGCGTGTGCGACGGTGCGAAGGAGCGACGAAGGGGCCGGGGTCACCAGAATGGAAAGACTCGTCATGGGCAGGCACGCGAACGCTAGGTGCTGCGCTCACATGCGCGTACTTTTCGGGGCGTTTCGATGAATGTTGGACGTCTCCGAGCTACGCTGTTAGCCCCCCGCGCGATTCGTGTAGGGTGCATGCTTCTGCCTGCGGTCGCCGTGCTTTCCGCTCTCGGATTCGTGATCGACGACGCGCTGATCGTTTCGCGTTTCGCGGTTGTGGTGCATCGCGAGGGTCGCCATGCGTTCAACGCGGGGGGGCCGGTCGTCGATGGCGTCACGCCGCTTGTGCTGCCATGGATTCTTGCGCCTCTCGCGTCGTCGGTGCTCGCGAGTTTCGCGGTGCAGCGCATCGCGGGTGCGGCCGCCGTGGTGGTCGGCGTTGGTTTCCTAGGTCATGCGCTAGCCCGCGCGTTCGGTGCGCGTGCGTGGACGGCGATGCTGGTCACGTGCGCGTCGTTTCCGCTCGCGGTGCATGCGGGCTCGGGTCTCGAAACAGGTCTTGTGACTGGTCTCGTGGCGGCTTCGCTCGCGTGTTTCTTAAGCGAGCGAGGATCGCTCCGAGGCGCGTGGCTTCTTGGGGCAGCGGCCTCGCTCCGGCCGGAACTGGTTGTGGGCGCCTTCGCGGCTGCGACGCCGCAGCTGCGCGTGGGCAAGTCGTGGGGCGTGTTGGCGCGGGTGCTTGGGCCTGCCATCGGAACCGCTGCGATTCGTCTCGCAGCCTTCGGTCGCCCGTTTCCCTTGGCGGTGCTCGCGAAGCCCTCGGACCTCACGCATGGTGCGCTCTACGTGGCCGCGGGAGCCATTGTGAGCGGGCTTTGGGTGGTCGTTCCAGCCCTCGCCTCTGCGCGTGTCGAGGAAGGCGAGGGAAGCGATGACCGTCGTGCAGCGCAGCGAAGCGCGACGTTGCTTGTGGTTGCACACGTGGCGTCGGTGATGGTTGCGGGTGGTGACTGGATGCCGTATGCGCGACTGCTTGTTCCAGGAATCCCGTGTATGGCGGTCATGATTTCGGCCATGCCGTCGGGAGCAGTGAGAGGTCTCACGTGTGTGGTGGCGATGGTGGCGCAGCTCTTCTTCGGCTGGAGTCACCGGGCGGAGGCGACGCGGGTGGTGGCGGAGCGTCTCGCGGTGATCGAGCGATTGCGGCCAGCGCTACGAGGTCAACGCGTCGTGGCGGGGCTGGACGTGGGAACGCTCGCCGCATCGCACGAGGGGCGCATAGTCGATCTCGCGGGGCTGACGATGGCGGAGGTTGCGCGCATGCAGGGGGGCCACACCTCGAAGCGCATCCCCGAGGGTTTTCTCAACGAGCAAGAGGTCGACGCGCTGGTGATGTGGGCACCAAACGGAAGCGAGGTCGAACTAGGTCCAAGCGCGCTCTTCGGCCGAGCCGTCGAAACACGCCTAGCGAGAAGCCCAGCAGTGCGTGCATCCTTCAAGGAAATCAATCGAGTGGCGTGGGACAGCCAAGGAGCAATGCTCATCGTCTACGTGCGAATAAGGCCGTATCAATCCGATCCCCGATCTCCGATCTCCGATCCCCGATCCCCGATCCCCGATCCCCGATCCCCGATCCCCGATCCCCGATCCC
>CAIQDA010000002.1 GCA_903870415.1 uncultured delta proteobacterium | reverse complement strand
TCCAATGGAACGAACGGCACGAACGGCGCTACCGGCACAGCGGGCGCTACAGGCTCCGCGGGTTCCAACGGCACGAACGGCGGCACAGGCGCGACTGGTACGGCGGGTTCCAATGGTTCCAATGGAACGAACGGGACAAACGGGACAAACGGCTCCACGGGCTCAACGGGTGCAACCGGTACGGGAACTGCCGGAGCCACGGGCACGGGCACGCGCGTCACGGTCACGTCGGAAGCGGCGGGCGGAAACTGCGCAAGCGGCGGCTACAAGCTCGTCTTCTACGTCGACGCAGACGGAAGCAATACGCTTAACGGCTCCGAAGCAAGCGGCGCGCAGACCTCGTATGTGTGCAACGGGAGCACGGCTGGAACGTCCGGCGCGGGTTGCACGATTCCGGCCGGCAACGGAACGAACACGACCTCCGTTTCGTTCGGGAGCACGAGCACCGCGTGCGACGCGAGCGGCTTTTACGGCATGCTTTCGTACACCTGCACGAGCGGCAGCGGCTTCACGGTGACCACCCCCTGCCTTCAGGCTTGCACAGGCGGCACGGTCGACACGACCACCGTTCCTGGATCGGCAATCCATCGCTTCACCTCGCTCAGCACCTTGAACTGCCCAAGCGCACGCACGGTGTCGGTGCTCGTCGTCGCCGGAGGCGGCGCGGGAGGTTATTACGGGGGCGGTGGCGGTGGCGGCGGTGTCGTTTACAAGACCGGGCACAGCCTCGCCGCAGGCTCTTATGTCGTCACCGTCGGGGCAGGCGGTTCGGGTACGACGTACGCGAACGGCGACAACTCCGTCTTTGACACCATGACCGCCTACGGTGGCGGACGCGCAGCTTCGCAGTATGGCCTCACATTTGCTTCCGGCGGCTCCGGCGGTGGAACCTCCTATGGCCAAACCGGAGCGGGCGGCGGCGTTACGGCGGGCGTTACCGCGGGTGGCACCTCTTACGGCAATGTCGGCGGCACCGGTTCGTCGTGTGGCGCCAGCGGCGGCGGCGGGGCCGGCGCGGTGGGCGGAAACTCCACCTGTTCCCCATCGGCGGACGGCGCAGGCGGCGTGGGCGTTGTTCTCTCCATCACCGGCGTCGCCACCTATTACGCAGGCGGCGGAGCCGGGTGTGGTGCGAATAATGGAGCGCTGGGCGGACTCGGCGGCGGCGGAACCGCGAACGTGGTCGGCACGGCGAACACCGGCGGCGGCGGCGGCGGCTCGAACAATACCACTTCGGGCGGCTCGGGCGTCGTCATCGTTCGTTACTGAGACACGCGGAAACGCATCGCCTCCGGGTTGTCCATGTGGCAGCCCGGAGGTTTTTTTGTGCCCGGCATCGAGGGCCCTGACCGAGAGCGCCTCGCAGCTTTTAACGCGTCTTTTTCCTCAACCCCGAACAAAGTCCGCGAGACGGCCCGCGGGCACGAGCGGCCGAACCGCATGGCGCGCGGCAAGGGCCAAACGCCAACGATCCTCATAATCGCTCAGCGCTTGCGCCTCGACCACTTCATGGGCCATGCGTGTCCCAACCTCAAGACACGCGTCGAGATTCGCGAGGTCGGGCACAGGCAGCGCGCCGGCGTCGAGGTCGGCCACCATCTGCGCGTAAAGACCCTCGAGGTGGCGCGTCAGGAACGGCGTGTCAAAGAGCGACGACGAATGGCGCCCAGCGCTCACGCGATCACGCAATTCCGCGAGTTGAGCGCGATCCTCGCCGAGGGCAACCGCACGCTCAACGAACTCGTCGGCGGTCGTGCAAACCAGCTCCGGAACGCCAATGGTGCGCACGAGGCTCCCGCAAACGCGGGACGCAAACGAACGTCCCGAAAATGTCAGCACAGGGACACCCGCCCACAGCGCATCGGACGCGGTCGTATGAGCTCCGTACGGCGTCGTGTCGAGAAAGAGATCCGCAAGCGGATAGCGCGCGAGATGGAACGGATTGGCGAGTTTTTGAGCGAAAACCAAGCGTTCGCGGGCAACTCCGCGAGCTTCCGCGTGGTCGCGCAGCCGCTCGTCGGCGACGGCGTTGCTCCCAAGAAGCCAGAGCACGCTGCCCGGAACGCGCCCAAGAATAGCAAGCCACCGATCGAGGGTGAAATGCGTGACTTTGTGAACGCCGTTAAAGCAACAATACACCATGGCGTCTTCGGGCAACCCCGCAGAAGCACGGGTCGGAGTTGCCGCCACCGGGCGCACGCGGGCGCTCGGCTGGTAACACGGCAAACGAAGCACCTTCTCGCTGTAATACGGCTCGCTTTCCTCAGGAATAATCCAAGGGTCTGCGACGAGATAGTGATGGTATGGACTTGCCATACTTCCGGGAAACCCAAGCCAGTTCACGACAATCGGGGCCGGTCGCCGCGCGACGACACCAAGGCGCGCCTCACGCGTGTACCCGTTCACGTCGACGAGAATATGAATGCCATCGTCGGCAATACGCCGGGCCGCGGCATCGTCGTCGAGGCCGTTAAGGGACACGAAGTGGTCGGCGGTCGCACGGAAGTGCGCGTGCAACGAATCGCTCGACTCGGGGCCACAATAATAGGCAAAAACCTCAACCGCCTGGCGATCGTGGGCCGCGAACACGTCGCTCATCAAGTACCCAACCGCGTGTTCGCGAAGGTCCGACGAGAGGTACCCGACCCGAATGGGACCGGCTCCGCGTCGCACGTTCGGCCAATCGTGCATGATCGAGGCAGGCGTTGCGACATCGTGAACGTTGTAACTCGCGGCGATTCCCAGCTGAAAAAGCGGGTCGTCCGAAAACGCGGCGGCCGAAAGTGGCGACATCATCGTCAACAGCGTGCGCTCGCTCACCCTGTCCGAGGGCACGATGACTGGCCACTTGCATTGGCGCTGCCTCAACGCGACGAGATGCTGCACCGCCTCGTGTTGCCGCGCGTCGAGCTCCAAGCTCTGGCGCAGAAGTCCCTCGGCCGCTTCATCTTGGTTTGCGGCCTCGAGGGCGCGTGCGCTCTGATTGAGCGCCGTCGTCTTGTACGTGACGGCGGGACCGTTCACGCCGCTCATGCGCGCGAGCGCCGCGGACCACTGAAGCACCGCAAGTCCGGCATTTCCCATGCGTTCGTGGACGCGACCCAGATTGATGTAGGCGGGCATGAAGTCCGGGCTCAACGCGATCGCTCGCTCGAGTTGCGTCCGCGCAGCTTCGAGGTTCTCCGCGTCCGCGAGCAACACCGAGTGATTGAAGAGCATGGCCGCGAGCAGCGGATGCGTCGCATTGCGCTCGATCCACGCGGCGTAGAGCGCCTCCGACGAGGCCCCTTGGCCACTGTTCGTGAGGGTCTCCGCCATGCGCACGAGGTCTGTGACCGAAAGGTCTCGCCCCATCGCAGCGACGACGGGCGGGTTCAAGATGTCAGCGTTCATTCGGGGGGCTCGTCATCGTCTCGTGAAAGGTCTCGTGGCGCCGGTCCAACGTTACACGAGCGCGTCGTTCAAGGCCGCGACCTGGTCCTCGGTCATGCCGGCAACCTGGGTCTCGGTGAGCGCGCCAAGCTGCGCCGCGGCGAAGGACTCGATCGTCGTCGTGGTCAGCTTCGCAATGCCCGTCGCCGGAATCTGGCTCATCGTCGTGGTCGAGATCGAACCAAACTGCGTCGGGCGGAGGAGCGCGAGTTGCGTCGCGGTGAAGGTGGCAAGCTGGGTGCCCGAGAGCGCGCCGACCTGCCCAGGCGTTAGCGCCCCAAGCTGAGAAACGCTGAGAGCTTGGAGCTGCGTGGCGTTGAAGCTCGCGACTTGCGAACCCGAGAGCCCATCCACCTGCGTGGTCGTGAGCGACGCAAGTTGGTCGAGTCGCAGCGCACGCACCTGCATGCGTTCAAGGCCGGAAAGCTGATCGGGCGTGAGTGCGCTCACTTGCGCGGTCGAGAAGAACCCGAGCTCCGTCGTCGTGAGCGCCGAAACCTGATCGCC
>CAIQDA010000001.1 GCA_903870415.1 uncultured delta proteobacterium | reverse complement strand
CGGGCGTCGCGGGCGCAACGGGCGTCGCGGGCGCAACAGGCGTCGCGGGCGCAACAGGCGTCGCGGGCGCAACAGGCGTCGCGGGCGCAACGGGCGTCGCGGGCGCAACAGGCGTCGCGGGCGCAACAGGCTCAAGTGGACACGCGGGACTCGTCGAAGTTTCGACCGAAAGCGCGGGCGCGAACTGCACGACAGGCGGCAAGAAGATTAAATCAGGCGTCGACTCGAACGACAACAATGTTCTGGACGTGGCGGAGGTCACCTCGACGCAGTACGTTTGCAACGGCGCGACTGGAGCCACTGGCGCAGGCGGGTCGGGCGGCAACGCGACCATCGTGAGCATCTCCGCCGTGTATCCCGGGGCGACGTGTGCCTACGGCGGTCAAACGATCAGCTACGGTGGCGACTCCAACGCCGACACCGTCCTGCAAGCAGGTGAAGTCGCCGGATCAGGCAACGTTTGCTCTGGCGTCTGCGGTAATTACAATTGCGGCGGGTCGTGCGGCACTTGCAGCGTGAGCACTGCGGACAATTGCTTGCACGGACGCTGCTCGTGCGGTTCGAGTGCCGAATGCACCGGCGGCCTCATCTGCTCGTCCGGCACGTGCGTGAACCCCTCCGCGGGCACTCTCTACAATGGCTGGACCGCGCCGTGGAATGACTGCCTGACGAATGCCTACAACTCGACGCACTCAACCGCGCTGGGCGGCGTGTTCCCGTACAACGCCGGGGACAGCGACCGCTGCCGCGCTTGGAAACTCGCCGCAACGATTTGCATCGCGCAGCCGACGCTTTACTCCAACGACCGCGGATGGACATGTGCCGCGTCCGGAGGCTTCACGAGCCCGCTCTTTGGCGTCTTCGCGGCGTCGCCGAGCGATCAGTACGTGTGCGCGCACGGCGCTGGCGCCTGCAATTCCTACGGTTGCTTGACCCCGGAAACCACCGGGTCACCAACAGCAAATTGCCTGACGATGCGCGGGAGCAGCGGAGAGACCGTCGGCTACTGACAATCACAAACTCGTAAAAAAGTGCCCTGTAGCGACATCGCTGCGGGGCACGTTTTTTGCGGGCACGCTTTTGAAAAGGCCAAGTCCCTTAGACGCCCTCAAGCGTTTTGCCTAGAGATCCAGAGCCCGACCCTCACTTATCGTATCTGCGGACGGGACTATTGCAGTCGCGGAAGAACTCATCCGCGGACAGAGACGAGAGCGCGTGATTAAGAAAGTACCCGAGCAAGTAATTCGGGGCATGCGCGGTCCCCGCCGCGTCGTGGTGTCCCCTTGTTCGGCCAGTGAGCCAGCCGGGGGGCGGGCCTAGCTCGAGAAACCTCATGCAATAAGGGGGGTAATACCGCGCGGTCGTCATCATCCCGCCCATATCGCCGCCTGCTCGACTGACGACGTCGCCTTGTGTTCGCAAAAAGAGCCCAGGGCCGAACTTAAAATCATCCGACGTGCTCTCCGCGTAGTACTTCCACACTCGATTCGGAGCAAAGGTGCGAGCGGCGCGCGCAATCTCGCCCGTCTCGTGCGCTCTGTCGTTCCAGAGGCCGCCGACTTTCCCCAAGTCTTTCATCGTATACGATGAGCCCTCCTTGAACAAAACCCGAGGTGCGTTCAGCGTCAAGACGGGAAACCCCGTAAGGAAGCTGACAAGCTGCGCCAGGCCCCCGCCGAGCGAGTGTCCCGTTACGATGATCGGCTTTGTTGGGGCCTTCTCCATGGCGATACCGACGGCGCGCATCGCGTTCTTCAGATGCAAAGGCGCTCGACCATACCAAATGTCGTGATTCGCATCCCAGTCGTTGTACGTCGTCAACGACCGGCCGCTCTCAAGGAAGTTTTTGGTTCCGCCACTCACGAAGGTCGTCGGCCCGGCTGAGACCGTCCCGCGAATCGCCACGACCGTGAAGTCTTTGTGGTAATAAATGCGTGCACGAAAAACGTCCGAGGGTCCGCCGACGGTCACCGGGTCCTTGTATTCTTCGCTCGGAATGCCCGTACACGCGCCGCACGTCGGGCAAGCCTCGCTTCCGAGCTGGTGCCCGCGCTCGCAAGCGGACGCCGCGTCGCCGAGGATGTATTCGTGCTCCTTGGCCCAATTTCCATAAACCGCGCCCGCGGTAAAAGCGACGAAGGCAAGAGTTCCTCGACGCACATCGTCGGGGTCAAGTCTTGCCTTTGTTGCGCCCGTGGGGGCCTGAAAGACTTGTTCGTTCGTATAATTAAAATTGACTCGGGTCACTGTTCTGGATTCCTCTCACTGGCCGCGACCGCGAGAATCAAAACGACACATGACCGTAGCGCCGTAAGTTCGGAGGGCAATAGAATAACTCGGTGCAAATGCAGGGAGAATCCAGTACATGCGTACATAAAGAACGTAAATTGTAATACAAAAAGTGTGAGACCGTAGAAAATGCGTGGCACGTTGCATTGCAACGGGAGGGGCCACGTGGGTCACGCCGCGGCCTTCGCCGGCGGTCCCATCACGAGAACCCCGCACCAGT